>CAJGCM010000176.1 GCA_904501765.1 uncultured Clostridia bacterium
CTCACCGAAAAACTCCGGGAAATACTCCATCTCAAGCCCCGCCTGAATATTCATTCGCCCCGAATACTTTTCCTTCAACGCACGTATATCGTCGCAGTAGCCGCAAAGCTCCCGAGCCTCCATTCTGGTTCGAGATACGTAACCGTCGCCAAAAAGGTGAGGTGCGTGGTCGCAAAAGCCGAAGACCTCGTACCCTGCGGCAAAAGCCGCCTCGGCATATTCCTCCATAGTCCCGACGGCGTGATGGCATCTTGCGGTATGATTGTGATAGCTGTTCCTGAATGCTTCCAAGGCTGACCTCCCGAAGAATAAACTCCGAGGCTGTCGATTTACCGAGAAATCCACAGCCTCAAAACTCTTTACTTTGTAAAGTATATATACATAATCATTGCGGCAAAAAGGAGAAGCACTACCGCTGCGGCGATAACGTACCTTCTTATCCTTCTGTTTCTTGCATATCTGCGAGCTTTTTTAAGATATTTGGAAATAGGGTCCTTCTGGCGCTTAAGATAATTCAAAAACCTCTTAAGCCATTTGACGTCCGCCTTCATAAGCTCGCCGTTTCTTCTGATAGCGGCTGGCTCGTGGGCAAAGACGTTTCTTAAATTTCTGTATCTTACAAGCCTCGGCAAAACCTCGTCGCGGCTGGGAGCAAATCTTGCGTTACTGAGCCTGTTTATATACTCTGTAATTCCCCCTGCGGAAATACCGAATTTCTCACAGCAGCATCTGTCTATCTCAATATAAACGTCGAGAAATTTTTCATTTATTCTTTTGCTCATATCCAAGTCCTGCCTTTCTGTGAGAATTTTTACGTCGGCAAAGCCGACGGGGTTGTTTTCGTATATTATTATAACTCAGCCGCCGCGTTTTTTCAATAGTATTTTTAAATATTTACAGCAGTCTTATTCCTGCCTCACGGCATTTTTCGACGGTTTCCTTATCCCAGATAGATGACTGTACCTCGCCTATATGAGCGCAGCCCATCATAAGCATACAAAGTCTTGACTGCCCTATTCCACCGCCAACAGTCAGAGGAAGCTCTCCTTCAAGAAGCATTTTATGGAAGGGAAGCGAGGCTCTGTCCTCACACCCGGAAATCTTAAGCTGGCGGGCAAGGCTCTCCTCGTCAACACGTATTCCCATAGAGGAAATCTCAAGGGCGATATCAAGGGTTTCGTTGTAAATAAGAATATCACCGTTAAGCGACCAGTCGTCATAGTCGGGCGCTCTGCCATCGTGAGGCTTGCCGTTTGAAAGAGCGCCGCCAATACCGATAATCAGGGCGGTTTTATGCTCCTTTACGTACTCATATTCCCTCTCCTTTGAGGTAAGGGTTGGGTAAAGGCGCAAAAGCTCCTCCGAGGTAATCACCGAAAGCTCTCTTTCGATATTGCAGTTAAGCTCGGGAAAATCTATTTTAAGAAGCTCGTTTGTGTCACAGATAACGCCGACTATCTTCTTTACCGTATCCACGAGATACTCAACGGTGCGTTCTTCTCTCGTTATAACCTTCTCCCAGTCCCACTGGTCAACGTATATGGAATGTATATTGTCAAGCTCCTCGTCACGGCGGATAGCGTTCATATCGGTATAAAGTCCGTTGCCGACGAAGAATCTGTACTCCTTCAGGGCAAGTCTTTTCCACTTAGCCAGGGAGTGAACTACCTGCCCCGACTCTCCCACTGCGGGAATATCGAAGCTGACCGGGCGCTCGTAGCCGTTAAGGTTATCGTTAAGTCCCGATGCCTCAGTAACAAACAGCGGTGCAGAAACTCTTTTCAGATTAAGCGCCGCGGACAGTCTATCCTGGAAGGTTCTTTTTACAAAAGCAATAGCCTTCTGCGTTCTGTAAACGTCAAGCCTCGGCTGGTAGTTTTCGGGAATGTATAATTTGTTCATATCGGGGGGATTCCTTTTCTTTATAAACTGCTTCGCATCTTACGGCGAATAAATTATTTTGCCATCTCGGCAAGATACTCCGACACCTCTGCCTTAGTGAGAACTCTTGCCTCTTTTATCCTGGGCTGAAGAGTGAGGGAGGTTATGACCTCATTTGTGGTATATCCTACGAACTCGTCGGTTATTTTATCAACGACGCTCATACCGTGTATAACGTAGCCGAAGGCAGCGTAGCTTCCGTCAAGCATCTGGCTGTCCGCATTACAAATAAAGAACTGGGAGGAGGCTGAATTTTTGGGAGTGGCTCTCGCCATTGAAATAACTCCTCTTTTGTGAAGAAGGTCGTTATCCTTGTATCCGTTTTCTTCAAATTCTCCGTAAATGGTTTCCGCAGACCCGCCTGTGCCGTTGCCCTCGGGGTCGCCGCCCTGTATCATAAAATCTCTCATAATACGGTGGAAGGTAAGACCGTCATAGAATTTCGCATCAACGAGATTTAAAAAATTCTCAACGGTTGCAGGAGCGCTTGTCGCATCAAGGAGAAGCACTATTTCCCCAAGCTCTATTCTGCCGAAATCCTCCATATCAATGGACACGAAATAAACATCTCTCTCGGATATATCTCTGTCCTTATAGTATTCGCAGTATTCTACTGTTCCGCAGGACGTAAGGGATAGCGCCGCCCCGAGGAGAGTTGCAAGAAGAACTACTGTACTGATAATTTTTTTCATTTTCTACCTCACTTTTATATATCAGAGCATCTCGGATATGAACATTTCGATAGGCTCAAAGCCCGAAATACCGCCGAATTTACTTTTTGCATCAAGCTCTCTGAGACGTCCGAGAGCATAGGAAAGCCTGTCAAGCCCCCAGCGCTTCGCCGATGCTATATAAAGCTTGACTCTGCCGCTTTTCCACTTGAGAGCGCTCTCCATATATGCCGCATCCCTGCCCTCGTCAAGCATCACAGCTACGGTGAGAAGCTCCGATACCGCCCTTGCAAGAGCAGCAAGAGCCGCCCCCGCATCCACTCTGCGAAGCCTCATATCTGTAAGGGCAAGGAACGCCTTTTCACGGTCCTTTTTCGTTACCGCATCGGAAAGAGCGAATGCCTCGCATTCCACGGTGGGAGATGCAACCTCCGCAACCTCCGCTATTCCTATGCGCTCCTTTGAGTTGGCCTTCGCATAAGCCGAGAGCTTTTCCACTTCTTTTTTAAGAACCTGCATTGAGTGACCCGAGCGTTCAATAAGCGCCGCAAGGGTTGCTCCGTCTACCCCTATTCCCTCTGCGTCAAAGTGCCGCTTAAGCCACCTTATCAGCTCTGGGTCACGGGATTTTTCAAAATTTATGACCTCAAAGCTCTTTGAAAGTCTTACTGCTAACTTTGAGGGGCGAGTCACCGTACCTGCATCAAAACCGTCGGATGATGCGTAAAACACGACGCAGGCGTAAGGATATTCACGCACGAGGGCGGCAATCTGTTCCATAGCCTCTCTTTCCTTCTCCCTCATTTTATCAATTTCGGGATACCGCCATACTATAAGCTTTACCTCGCTCATCATGGGGGGCGACTTTATCGCATCGGCAAGAGCGCCAAAATCAACCTCGCCTCCGTCGAAGGACACATAATTGAAAACGTCAAAGGCTTCGTCCTCCGAGGCAATCTTCGCCATAGAAGAAAGATAATATCTTTTGAGATAGTCCTCCTCACCGGCAAAAACGTAAGCGCCGCCTATATTGGAAGCTTTAATTTTTTCTTTAAGCTGCCCTTCGGTCATAGGTCCCTCCGTTTTTTATTAAAGCGTTGCGGCAGATTCACACCTCCGCCTTTATTTTCATTCTGCAGAATTTATCCTGTCCGCCTATTTTCATTTTATATCTGATTGTGAGCGCAAAATCCTCGAGGCAGGCAGAACAGCTTACCTCCACGGTTTCTATTTCCATATCGAAGCTGTAAGGGGGAAGCTTATAGATGGTTTTGAAAACCCTGCCCCGCTCGAAAACCATAGTTGATTCTATTGCGCCACGCCTCAGCACAGTCACCTTTTCCTCCGACACTTTTATGTCGCAGAGCACTGCGCCGCCCTCGCTGTTTTCCTCGTAGGAGAGGAAAATGCAGCCGTCCTTTTCACGAATACTTGCAAGGGGCGTCAATTCGCTTACCTCGGCATCCGATTCCATACCGCCGTCTAAATTCTTTATGTAGGAGCTTATCCTTATCCTGACCTTTTCGTTTTCCATAATTATCTCCGATTAGTTAGCTGTAAGGGACCCGAACTAACAAGTCTTGCGACGATAAATTTTAGTGTCTTTCGTCGCCCTGAGTCTTGCAAAGTTAGCTAGGCAAGAGTAAATAAAAGGTTACCCACCTTGCAAAGAGCCGATGGGCAACCGAAGAGAAATCAAAGCTTTTACCCGAGGGACTGCTTTTTCTTCATATTGTATTCGCTTCTCGGGTTAACGAATTCAC
>CAJGCM010000177.1 GCA_904501765.1 uncultured Clostridia bacterium
CATAGACGCCCAGTCCTGAGCTTCTGTACCGCCGGCTCCCGGGTGGAATGAGAGAATTGCGTTATTCTTATCGTAGGGACCGGAGAGAAGCACCTCAATGCGCTTTTTCTCCGCCTCGCTCTCTATATATTCAGTTTCGGAAACAACCTCCTCAACCGAGTCCTCGTCGTTTGCCTCTATTGCCATCTCGCAGAGGGTAAGTGTGTCTTCAAGCTTTGCGCAAAGCTCCTCATAGCTCTCAACCTTGTCCTTAAGTTGCTTTATTTCCTGGAGCTTCTTCGAGGATTTTTCGGCATCGTTCCAAAAATCCTGAACCATAGTTTCACGTTCGAGATCGGTGACTCTCTCCTTAGCCTCGTCTATTCTTAGCTGGTTCTTAAGCTCTGCAAGAACCTCGCTTTGTGCCACAAGCTTTCTTTTAGCTTCTTCAAGCGCAACAATCATTAAAAATCCTCCGGCGCACCTCGGGTTTTCCGAATAGAACCCCAAAATGCAAAAATTTAACGAATATGATTTTACCATAACTTTGCTCCTTTGTCAATATTAATATTCACCAAAAGGAGTTGACAATAAAATATTAATATGCTATACTTAAAAAGCCAAAAATAAACCCGCAAAATACAGCAATATTGGAAGGAAAGAAAAATGAAAGTAACTAAAAACACACTTATCGGCGATATTCTTGACTATGACGTAGAAACTGCAAGATTCTTCTTTGAAATAGGAATGCACTGCCTCGGCTGCCCCCATTCCAGAGGCGAATCCATAGAGGACGCTTGTATGGTTCACAATACAAATGCTGATGAGCTCGTAGCGAAAATCAACGAGTATCTTGACAGCAAGAAATAATAATGAAAAAAAGCATCTCCCTCGGTGAGAGGCTTAAGTTAGCCGCAGGTTTTGTAAGAGAGGGCGCAGTCCTTGCCGATGTTGGTACGGACCACGGTTATCTCCCCATATACCTTCTTTCGAGCGGCAAAATCAAAACGGCTGTTTGCTCGGATATAAATTCGGGCCCCCTGGGGAAGGCTGAGGAAAACGTAAGGCACTCAGGACTTTTGGGAAAGGTCATCTTTAAGCTATGCTCAGGAGCGCAGGGACTTTCGGGCCTCGGCGTTACCGATTACACCGTGTGCGGTATGGGCGGTGAGCTTATTGCGGAAATTTTAGAAGCCTCGCCGCACCTTAAGGACGAGTCCTTGAATTTTGTTCTTCAGCCTATGACTAAGCCTGAAGCTCTGCGTAGCTATCTGTGGTCGAATGGATTTGAGATAATTCGTGAGGGGTACTGCCTCGACGAGGGCAAGTATTACCTCTGCATAAATGCTCGCTATACGGGGCGTGTCAAAAAATATACCCCTTTTGAAGCATATTTCGGAGAGAAGCTTCACCTAATCGGCTCTGCCGACGAGGCGCTCGTAGGCTATGTGAAGGCGAAAATGTCCGCTTTGCGCTCTGTAATCCGTGGTAAGACTCTCGGTGGAGTGGAGTGCGATGCGGAAAGAACGCTTTATAAGGAGCTTTGCCAAAAATTTGATTTACCTTCTGATGGAGAGGTCTTATGACTATAAGAGATTTTTATGATAAGCTCGCTGAGCGTATTCCCGAATCCCTAAGCGAGGAGTGGGATAACGACGGTATTATGTGCTGCGCAGACGACACCCGTGAGGTTAAGCGTGTGCTTGTTACGCTTGATGTAACCGAAGAAATAGTGGATTATGCCATAGGCGAGAGCTTTGACCTTATCATATCCCACCATCCACTTATCTTCAAACCACTCTGCTCGGTAAATCTTGAAAATCACATATCGCGAAAGGTTATAAAGCTTATTTTAGCCAATGTTTCCGTAATATCTCTTCATACCAGAGCCGATAAGGTTCGTGGAGGGGTCAATGATTGCCTCGCTCGGTTGCTCGGTCTTGTTGACGTTCAGCCCTTCGGTGAGGGCGGCCTTGGCAGAATAGGGCATATAGAGCGGGAGGGCGGATTTGACGTCTTTTCGGAGTTTGTAAAGAATGCAATAGGCGCCGAGCGGATACTTGTATCGGATTCCTATAACCCCGTGTATAACGTTGCGGTGGTTGGCGGAGACGGAAAGGATTACGTTAAGGCGGCAATGGAGGCGGGAGCCGACACCTATATTTCGGGAAGAATAAGCTATAACGTAATGGAAGAGGCTGCAGAAATGGGCATAAATCTTATTGAAGCAGGTCACTATGCCACCGAATTCCCCGTAACAGGCTTCTTCAGAGCTTTGGTTGCGAAAATAGACCCGAGAGCCTACGTTGAGATAGTAGGTTCAAATATGATAAAAATCGTATAGGGTGAGCACCCTACAAAAAAGCAGAGGTAATTTAAGCCTCTGCTTTTTGTTGTTTTTGGCGATGTATGAGAAGATGCGGTTTTTACTTTAAGAATAAATGGCTTTCTTATTCGGCATTTATAGCCCTCATCTTATCTTCAATCTTGAAAGCTCAAGCTTGATAAGTTCGCAAGTGGACTCCTTCGGCTCGGTCAAGGGCAGTCTTAGAGCGCCACTGGCCAAATTAAGATATTCCATAGCGTACTTTATAGGAGAGGGATTGGTTTCTGAGAACATAGCTCTGATTATCGGCAGGAGCCTTTTTTGCTCCCTGAGAGCGGAATCCATATCGCCCGAAAAATAGCTGTCGGTGATTTTCAGCATTTCTTCTGGCAGGGCGTTTGATAGCACAGAAATTACCCCAAGCCCCCCGATTGATAGGGTTGTGTACGTAAGAGAGTCGTTTCCGGAGTACAAAGCGAGCCCCTCACCAAGCTCGGATAGCTCCATAAGCCGCTCGGCGGAGCTGTCCGCTTCTTTGATAGCCGCAATGTTTTCAAGCTCTGCAAGCCGCTTTACCGTTCGTATTGGCAAATTTACGCAGGTCCTCGACGGAACGTTATAAAGTATAACGGGAACGGAGGAGCTTTCGGATATGGTCGCAAAATGTGTGTAAAGCCCCTCGTCGGTCCCCTTGTTATAGTAAGGTGTTACGGAAAGTATGGCATCTGCGCCAAGCTTCGATGCATACCTCGCAAGCTCTGCCGCACTTTTCGTGTCATTACTGCTCGCTCCCAATATAAGTGGTACACGCCCCTCGGTCTTTTCCTTTGCGAAGGCGTATAATTTATGCTTTTCATATAAGGACAGGGTGGCGCACTCTCCCGTAGTGCCGCCAACAACGAGAGCATTTATTCCTGCCTCTATCTGCCTCTCTATAATTTTACCGAGAGCGCCGTAGTCTATCTCGCCGCCGAGAAACGGAGTGATTATGGCTGTTGCCACTCCCTTGAATATTATTTTCTTTTTCATATTAAATCGGCAATTCCTCTTGAAAAATATAATAATTTGGTGTATAATTCAATTTAACAAAAAATTAAAGCGAAAACGCTTGTATTTTATTCTATGAAAAGCCGAGCTTATTCGGCACAGCTTATATTTGATAAAAGGACTTGCAAATGAAGAAGCTTGATAAAGAAATAGTAAACGAAAGAATAAAAACCGAGCTTGTAAGGGAAGATTTTTATTACGATTTGCCCGAGGAGCTGATAGCGCAAAGCCCGTGTGAGGTGCGCGATATGTGCAGGCTTATGGTTGTGAATAAAAGCACAGGTGAGCTTCAGCACAAGATATTCAAGGACGTAATAGACTTTCTCCGCCCCGAGGATATGCTTGTGGTAAATTCTTCAAAGGTTATCCCTGCTCGCCTTCTTGGAAAAACCGATAAAACCGGCTCTGATATTGAGCTTTTGCTTTTGAAATCCGTGTCGGAGGATACCTGGGAAACCCTTGTAAGACCCGGGAAGCGTGCTAAAATCGGCGCATCCTTCAGCTTTGGTGACATTCTTACAGCGACCGTTACCGATATAGTTGAGGGCGGTAACAGAATAGTTAAATTTACCTACGACAGGGAGAGGTACAAAAACATATACGAGGCGCTTGACGTAATAGGGAATATGCCTCTGCCTCCTTATATCACGAAAAAACTTGAAAACAAGAACGATTATCAAACCGTATATGCAAAGGCCGAGGGGTCTGCAGCTGCTCCTACCGCAGGGCTTCATTTTACAGAGGAGCTTCTCGATGCCATAAAGGCGAAGGGCGTCGGCTACGGGGAGGTAACTCTTCACGTAGGCCTTGGAACCTTCCGTCCTGTAAAGGTCGAAAAAATAGAAGAGCATCTTATGCACGGCGAGTATTTTTACGTCGAGGATAAGGTGGCAGAGGAGATAAACCGCCGCCGTGCGGCGGGGGGCAGAATAATAGCAGTAGGGACAACCTCGTGCCGTGTGCTTGAAAGTGCCTCAGACGACCAAGGAAGAGTACACCCGCTATGCGGAGAAACGGG
>CAJGCM010000178.1 GCA_904501765.1 uncultured Clostridia bacterium
AAGAGCTTTGCGAGAAGCTTTTGAAGAAGGAAATCACCTTTGAAGAATATATGAAGCTCGTAACCGTGGGAGCTGTGGCAGATGGCATATAGTTTAAATCCGTCTTCGGATACTTGTTACGAAGGAACGACTTGCCTTGTAAATAAGCTTGGTATTCGTGACGAGAAAAAGCTATCTGAAATCGAAGCCGGGATCACTTTTGCAAAGGCTGTTATGCTCGAAGAAACTCCGATAGATGATGATTTTAGCTTCGAGCATTTTAAGAAAATCCACGAATTTTTGCTATGTGATTTGTATGAATGGGCGGGGCAAGTGCGAACCGTTGATATTTCGAAAAAGAGAACGAAGTTTTTAGATGCCGCATCTATTGAAAGCATAGGTACTAAATGCTTTGCGAAGGTCAAGGATGGATATTTTGAAAATTTGTCCTTCGACGAATTTGTAAAACGCATAGCTGAATTTTATAACGATGTGAACTATATTCACCCCTTCAGAGAAGGAAACGGCAGAACACAGCGAATCTATTTCACGCAGTTAATTAGGCACTACGGTTATGATATTAACTTTGCCGACGTAGATACCGACGAGCTTATGATTGCTACAATTCAGGCATCCTCGGGTGTTATGGATTTCTTGGTCGAATTTTTCGAAAATTCTATAATAATTCCCGATTAAAAACAATTCAGATTTATATTAGTTCACCAAGACGACACCACCCTTTGGGGTGGTGTTTTGTCGTCTTGGTGACTCGTACGAGGAATCTCACCCAGCGCCAAACGCCAACTGCGTGACGGCGCTATGGGTTCGCATACGCCACGCAGAGTGCGTCGAGCTCGCTCGTAAGCGGCAAGTGAGCGTATATTCAGCTACGCTGAAATTCCCATTATCACAAGTTCGACGTAGATTTTAACCTCAGGACCTCGTCATTATTGCCTGTTTTCATTTGTTCATCGTATTTAATTACATAATGGTTCTGAACCCAAAGCAAAAAAGCACCCATGCGGGTGCTTTTTTGCTTGTATAATTACACGGTTTATTATCTGATAGGTAAGCCCTTGGGGGTGTATATGGTATTCAAGCCGTTAAGTGACAAGGTAAGAGCCGCTGCGATATCGTTCAACATCATGTCGAGATTTTCGCCGACGTCGCTCAGCTTATAATCCGGCAAGTCGTGGGTAGCGTCGGTTCCCTTGTATTCGCCCTTTTCATAGTAAACGTTCATATCGAAGCTAACGCGTCCGTCGGAAACACTCGTTTCGTATACCCATTTGCTTTGCGCAGCATCCCAGAGATAATAGTCATAGGACGAGAAGGATACGGTTATAGTATCGTCGTCAGCAGACCAGGAAAATCCGGCAGCGATATAGGTTTTTGAGGTATCCTTTGTGACGTCGATGTAAGTCATAGAGAAATCAATGCGGTGCTGGTAATATCCGGTTCCGTTAGCATAAGCCTTTACGCTGTTGTAATCCTCGTTTAGTTCTCTTGAGTATTCAGCGTTGCTTGACGCATAATAGTAAACGTCCGCTTGACCGTCGCTGGCAATAGTGCCATCCTTGCAGATTGCCTGCATAATCATGTGCATGTTGGTGTCACCGCCGGGGCCGCAGGATACGAGTGCGAAGCAAAGTGTCACAATTGCTAAAAATAGACATAGAAGCTTTTTCATTTTTTAATCCTCCGATTTAATATTGATTTTTAAGCGCAAATTTATTATAGCACAATTTACTCAGCTTTTCAATACCCAATATGTTTTATTCTCAGGTTGAAAATTTCCGTTCTTTCGTTTTAGACCTTTATCCGATTTTCTAAAAAAGAAATCGCACGGGAAGCGGGAAACGAATTGAATTTTTTGAAAATATGTGCTACAATATCTAAAGAAAGGTGGGACTGTGATGGAAACCATTGTTAAAAAATTTGAAGAGCTCACTAACTACGAGCTCTATGAAATATTAAGATTGCGCTCGGAGATATTTGTGCTTGAGCAGAACTGCGTTTATCTTGACCCGGACGGAGTGGACCTTGCCGCTTACCACGTGTACCTGAGAGAGGGTGGAGAAGTGGTCGCATATCTCAGGGTTATAGACAAGGGAATGAGGCTCGACGAGGTGTCAATTGGCAGAGTGGTTTCTCGCTACCGTAGGCGGGGGCTCGGAACGAAGGTTATGCTTGAAGGAATCCGTGTGGCAAAGGAAAAATTCGGCGCAGAAAAAATTAAGATAGGCGCTCAGGCTTATGCCGTACCTTTTTACGAGCAGGTAGGCTTTAAGGTTTTGCCAAACGGGGAATACGTTGAGGACGGACAGCCTCACGTTTATATGATATATTGTGAATGACAAAAAGCGAAAAAGCGGGTGCATTAAATATTGACAAGCCGCACTCGCCGTGCTATACTTTCCGTGTATTTTTTATGTAAAGGAAAAAATTATGGTAGGAACTTTATGGGCGTTTTTGCCCGCAGTAATTGCTATTATATTAGCCCTTGTAACTAAGCAGGTTTACGTTTCGTTGTTTTTGGGCATATTTGTCGGCGCTATAATGTATACGGGAGGCGACCCTCTTAATGCGCTGTTTACCGTCTTTAAGGTAATGAGTGAGAAGGTTGGAGCAAACATTCCGATTATAGTGTTCTTGGTTGTGCTCGGCATATTGGTTGTGCTTATGCAGAAATCGGGCGGTGCATCGGCGTACGGTAGCTGGGCGGGAAGTAAAATCAAATCCAAAAGCGGCGCATTGATGGCGACGGCTGGGCTTGGTTGCCTTATTTTCGTCGACGACTATTTTAACTGTCTGACTGTCGGCTCGGTTATGCGTCCTGTTACCGATAGATTCAAGGTTTCAAGGTCAAAGCTTTCATACATAATTGACGCAACTGCGGCGCCTATATGTATTATAGCTCCAATTTCAAGCTGGGCAGCAGCTGTCGCAGGAGAACTTGAAGGTGATGGACTTATGATGTTTATCAGCACAATCCCTTTTAACGTGTATGCAATTTTAACCGTTATAATGGTATTCGCACTGTGCCTGTTCAAGTTCGATTTTGGGAAAATGAAACGCAATGAGATAATTTCAGAAACCACGGGTGACGTTCATAGCGGTATTTCGGAGGACGGTGAGGACGAGGCGGAAATCAAGAGCAACCCCAAGGGTAGAGTCTACGACCTTATTATTCCGGTTATAACGCTTATTGTGTGCTGTATTTGCGGTATGATTTATACAGGCTTCTACTACAACTGGGATACAGAGCTTATCGGCTCCGAGCTTCAGTCGGAAAACGTTATACAAGCCTTTTCCAACTGTGAGGCAGGTATGTCGCTGGCTATTGGCTCCACTATTGCTTTGGTTTTGATTGCTATCTACTATATGATAAGAAAAGTAGTATCCTTTAAGGAAATTACAAGCAGCTTCACAGATGGCTTCAAGGCTATGGTTCCGGCAATATTGATTCTTACCTTCGCCTGGTCTATCTCGGGCATTATGGGCGCAAAGGGCGGCTATCTTGATGCAAAAGCCTTCGTAAGCGAAAATCTTGTTAACAGCGCATTCCCTCAGTGGCTATTCCCGGCTATATTCTTTGCATTGGCAGGGGCTATCGCTTTTGCGACGGGAACCAGCTGGGGAACCTTCGGTGTGCTTGTACCCGTAGCCGTTACGATTTTGGGCGGAAGCGGCACGCTTGCCATACTGACAGTATCCGCAACTCTTGGTGGAGCGGTATTCGGCGACCATATTTCTCCCATTTCGGATACGACAATCCTTGCATCGGCAGGCGCAAGATGCAACCACATCGAGCACGTTAATACTCAGCTTCCGTACGCATTGTTGGTTGCGGGGGTTGCTTTGGTTTCTTATTTGGTTGCAGGGCTTTGCGCTGACCTTGGAGGTGTTATCAGTTGCCTTATTATGTGGGCTGCCGCAATTTTACTGTTTTCCGGAGCGGTGTTTGTCATTAAAGTTTTTTCTAATAAATACGCCGATTGCGAAAACAAAGAATCGATAGGTGAAGCCGAGGATAAATAGCTAACGTATATTGATATTGAAGCAAAAAACAGCAGAAGGCTGGCGGATAACCGTCAGCCTTCTGCTTGTAGAACGTTATTAACAGAGAGCAAAAAATCACAAATCGTCAGCATCCTGTATCGGCTTGTCGTAGGGGTCCTCGGGGACACCTGTCCAAGAACCCTGAGGGTCGGTGTTTATTGAGTTGTACGCCGTTGTAAAATCAGATTTGTTTTTGCTTTTACTCGCCTTTTTCGCAATAGCGCTTACCCCTCTTATCACGTCGGAGCTAATGGGGCTTTTGTTGTTTTCTCTCATTTTTTAACCTCCGTATTTTGGTGTTGGCTT
>CAJGCM010000179.1 GCA_904501765.1 uncultured Clostridia bacterium
CGGTAGCCGAGGCGAGAAAGCAAATAGCGCTCTACTTTAAGGGCGCCCCAGGCTCCGCCCACTTAAGAGCCGCAATAAATTCAGCCGAGAGCTTAGGCGAGATAATTTCAGCTATCATGGAGTGCTGCAAGGCAAACGACACCCGGATTTAATTGCCGACTTAGTTATATAAAACCCGAAAAAATCAGACGTATTTTCTTTGATAAATCATATTTTTCTGGATTAACCTATAAAATTCATTAAGAAGGAGGGCGTATTGTGTCCCGCTTGAAAAGAGTTTTCAGATATATCGGACATTACGGCGTAAAGAGCGCTTTGGGAGTTGCAAAGGAAAAACTGCTAATTGACCCGAAACGATTTTCTCCGGACAAGAAAAGAACGCTTCCCGGATTCGATTTAACATATAAGAAAGCTATGCTCCCACAATTGGTATCAGATGGGGAGAATTACGAGCCGCTTACGGTAATGTACCTGATTCACTATTTCTATCCGGAAAGGAAGGGCGGAACGGAGCGTTTTACCTTAAATCTTGCGAAAACGCAGAAGGAGCTCGGCAATAGCCCCATAGTTCTCGTGCTTGATGCTAACGAGCCTAAGAGCCTTTATACGGAAAGGTGCGGAAATATTTTATATAGATATTACGAGCACGAGGGAATAGAGTGCATTGGTTTCCGTCATATAAAAGCTCCCCTCGGGCTTTATTACAAGAGTGTCAACCTTAATGACAATGAAATGAAGGCTTTTGCGAAGTTCATAACCGAGAAGCATTCTGTGGATGTAGTTCACGCAACCTATCCCCAGCCATTTGCCTCCTTCCTCATGTACTGTCTTGAAAGCGATATACCTTACGTCGCAACCTGCACCGATTTCTGTATGATGTGTCACTATTCAACTATGGTGGACACAAATGGCGATTTTTGCGTAAGCACGGAAGAGGGTAAGCGCTGCTCGGAAATTTGCAAAACCTACGGTTGCCGTGATTTTGCCGAACGGAAGGCGAATGCGGCAAAGGTCCTCTCGGGCGCTGAAATAGTAACCGTACCCTCGGATTTTGTTGCAAGGGTCATGGGAAATGAATACAAGGAAGTCTCCTTCGTTCCCGTCCCTCACGGTATCTCTTCGGCATTTGAATACAAGGAGAGGCAGGGGCGTGTCAAGAAATTCGTGTACGCAGGTACCTTGACAGCCCTTAAAGGAGTTCATATGCTTATAGAGTCATTCAACTCTCTTGAACAAACGGATATAACCCTTGATATATATGGTGAGGGCAACGATTCCTATACAAAGCAGCTGCTTTCCTTAGCCGGGGAGCGTGTCAAGCTTCACGGAGCTGTGCCGGGGGATAAAATGCCTGAAATATACTCTTGTGCGGATTGTGTAATAGTCCCATCTATGTGGTACGAGACCTATAATTTCGTTTTGAGGGAGGCTCTTATGACTGGAGCCTTCGTGCTTAGCGCAAACATCGGAGCTATGCCCGAGGCTGTAAAGGAAGGGGAAAACGGTTACCTCTTCGCTCCCTCTGACAGGGAGGCGCTGACCGTGGCTATGAAGAAAGCCTTAGAGTTCGACTTCGGTAATTATTCTACGTCTGCATTCCCATCGCTACGTGACGAAGGTGCGGTGTATTTTGCAATATACCGCAGGGCGTGTAAAAAATAACGCCTTTTTCCAAAAGTGCAAAGGGGAGAATTAAGCATTTACGAAAAAGAGAGAATTATGCGTCGCCAACATGGACTGATGCATGTTCTCTCTTTTTTATGCTTGAGTGCAAATCTGCTCTTACAAAAAGCTTTTTTGTAAAAAAATCTTACAAGCTTTTGGATTTCAAAGCTTTAAAATAAGTTTAAACGGCGATTTTTGCGCAAATGTGCCACCTCGTGTCAAGTTTTGCACTAAATTCCGCATGTTAAAAGACGGATTTTGGCAGACATACACCCATCAATCCTCGCAAAAGCTCGCCTCGGGATTGACATTTGAAGAAGGCTGTGTTATAATAAATAAAATATTTACTTTATATACTCGCACGCCGAAAGGATTTATTTATGTTTGCGAAATTGAAGGAGCATCAGTTTCTTTTTACAGAGCTTGTAAAAAGAGATTTTAAAAAGAAATATAAGCGCACGTATCTTGGAATGCTTTGGAGCGTTTTGTCCCCCCTTCTTACGCTTCTCGTTATGAGAGTTGTATTCACGCAGTTCTTCGGCAGGGATATGGAGCATTACACTATATATCTTTTCTGCGGAAATATAATTTTCTCATTCTTCAACGAAGCCACAAACGGAGGAATGTCCTCGCTTCTTTCAAACGCATCTATTTTTACTAAAATAAACGTGCCGAAATATCTGTTTCTGTTTTCGAGAAATATTTCCTCGCTGATTAACTTCGGGCTTACCTTCGTCGTTTTTCTTTTGTTCTGTATAATAGACGGCGTTGCGTTTACCCCGCTGTTTCTTATGCTGATAATTCCTATCGTGTGTCTTGTTATTTTCAATCTCGGAGTAGGTCTTATACTCTCTGCAATGTTCGTATTCTTCAGGGATATTCAGTACCTTTGGAGCGTTTTCACAATGCTTCTTATGTATATGTCGGCGATTTTCTATACAGTTGACGGCTATTCTCCCACCATTCAGATGATTTTCCACGTAAACCCGATATTCGTTTATATCAAGTATTTCAGAACGATAGTTCTGGGCGGGCAGATACCGAGCATCGAGATGCACGTTCTGGCGCTGGGATATGCCCTTATAGCCTTCGGTATAGGAGCGCTCATTTACAAAAAGTGCAATCATAAATTCCTATACTACGTATAAGGCGAGCAAAGCGAAAAAACATATGCGCCGCAAGGTATTTATATGCGGCTGAAAGGCAATATGGAAAAGGAAAAAAATGACGTTATTCTCTCCTGTGACAACGTGTCTATAAGATATATGACGGGAGATTTCAAGGAAATAGGATTAAAAGAATTTTTCCTACGGAAAATAACAGGTAAATACAAGGTCAAGGAATTCTGGGCGGACAGGCATATAACCTTCTCTATAAACCGAGGGGATATGCTCGGAATTATAGGCACTAATGGAGCGGGCAAGTCCACTCTTCTTAAAGCGATTTCCGGCATTATGGTGCCTACTGAGGGCAAGGTTTTCTGCGGAGGAAAAATAGCCGCGCTCCTTGAGCTTGGGTCAGGCTTTGACGGCGACCTTACGGTTAAAGAGAACACCTACCTGCGAGGCGCTATGCTTGGTTATACCAAGAAATTTATGGACGAAACCTATGAGAGCATTATAGAGTTTGCTGAGCTTCAGGATTTTGAGGAAAGACCCTTCAAGCAGCTTTCCTCGGGAATGAAATCCCGCCTTGCATTTTCTATTGCATCGCTCGTGAACCCCGACATACTCATTCTTGACGAGGTTTTGTCGGTTGGCGACGGCTCCTTCAGAAAGAAGAGCGAGGCTAAAATGAAGTCAATCATAGGCGGTGGGGCAACCACGATTCTCGTATCTCATTCCATAGCCCAGGTGCGCTCAATGTGCAACAAAATACTATGGCTTGATAAGGGAAAGCAGATAACCTTTGGAGATGACGTTAAGGGTATTTGCGATGCTTACGAGAAATACCTCACAGACAAGGTTTTGCCCGAAAAGATTTAAAAATTTACCCTGCCTTGTCGAAAAAGCTTTTATTATGCCGAAGAGAGGAGATTTTATGTCTGAATTTTATTCTCTTGAAGAAAAAAGAGAAATTCAACTTGCAGCCCTTGATATTCTCATAAAATTTGACGAATTGTGTCGGGCGAGGGGGCTGAAATATTACCTCACCGCAGGAACTCTTCTCGGCGCTGTAAGACACGGAGGCTTTATTCCCTGGGACGACGACGTGGATATAGCGATGCCCAGGCGGGATTTTGACAGACTTTCAAAAATTGCGAGCAAGCAGCTGCCCGAGGGATATTTTTATCAGAGTGCTGCAAGTGAGAAAGAATACCCCTTCCTTTTTGCCAAGATAAGGAAGGACGGAAAAGAGGTTTTCGAGCCTGTGCTTTCGGGCTTCTCTATTCATAAGGGCAGGTATATTGACATATTTCCTTTGGATAAATGTCCAAGGACTGCATTTTTCTCAAAGCTTTTCTTCAAGCAGACGGAATTTATAAAAACCGCAATGATAGGGAAGAAGAACCGAGATTATAAAAGCGGGTATACGAAGCCCGTGGCTAAATTCTTCTTTGCCATAGCGAGGCGGCTGCCCTGGTTC
>CAJGCM010000180.1 GCA_904501765.1 uncultured Clostridia bacterium
TCTACCTCTTTGGCTGACAAGCCGGGCTTTTCGCTTCTGTGCGAAGGCGGCAGAGATTCGGTTATCTGCATAAGAGCCTTCAGCGAGCTTGCGGCGAACACGAGCAAATCAAAAAATAAGGAAATCTTCAAAAACAGCGAAGAAACCATTCGCGCGCTTCTGGCTGACGGTTAAAATCGCGCGGCGCCGGGTGAAAACGTAAAAACAAAAACAAGGTACGCAAGTCTGTCAAAAACAGGCTTGCGTACCTTGTCGTTTCCCTGAAAAGCCAATAGGAGGATACTGTATCTATTTGTTATAAATACACTCTTTCTCTTGCAGGTCCTTGCCCGGGAAAGGCAACCTCTTGAGATTAATCCAAATGGAATACCGCATCCAAATCCTTTGCAACGGGGCTCTCGTCAGGATTTGTTTCCATAATGTCAGCCATAAAGTGCCACCACTTACGGCATATTTCGGTGTTTGCTGATTCGTCCCATTTTTCACGGTCCTCAAGCTCTATGTAGCCATAAAGAACGTTTGTTTCTTTATCAAGGAATATGGAATAATTGCTTCCACCGTACTCGTGTATCATATCCTTCATTTCGGGCCAGAGAGCATTGTGCCTTTTTTCGTACTCCTCTGCCATTCCCTCAAAAAGCTTCATTTTAAAACCACGTCTTATCATTGCAAAATCTCCTTATAAAGCAATTTTTATTAAAAATATTATACAATCATTCCTCCAAAATGTCAAGATTGGGTTGCTTTTTTAATATTATAAAATTATCCTGTTTAATTTAAATTTTGTTCATAATATAACAACAATTTATTCACATATCTTTGCTATAATATATCAGCATTTTGGTAAATGCGCAGCTAAATACGGACCATTAGCTCAGTTGGTTAGAGCTACCGGCTCATAACCGGTCGGTCCTAGGTTCGAGTCCTAGATGGTCCACCAACAGAAGAGAGATAGCCCTTGCGGTTATCTCTTTTTTGGTTTAGAGCGTTAGGCTCGGATTAAGACCGACCGATAGAGCCGGGGGCTACATAATCAAGCGAAACGAGGCTGCAAGCTTACTTGTGAGCGAGCGAGCGCCCCCTTGACTATCCCCGCGAAATTTGATAAAATAAACTAAAGGAGTGAAGGAGAATTTATGAGAAAAAGATTTAAGCCACTTGTGGATAAATTGTTCTTTATAATTTGGATACCGACCTCTCTTATGATGCTTGGATTTACCGTACTCGCTGCATTTGCGCCTGAGGCTCTGTTTATTATGATACCTGTCGATATTTTCACTTTTTATTTTCTCTTCTCCTCCCTCTCAGGCTATGCAGAGCTAAGAGAAAATGCAGTATTTATCAAATTCGGCTTTATAATGAAAATAGAAATTCCTTACGATAAAATAAGGAGCGTTTCACGAGCGAGGAAATTTTATTCCGAGTCTATGCTATCCCTCAAAAACTCATTTGAACACATAAATATTAAATACAACAAATTCAATATAGTATGCGTTAGCGTTATCGAAAACGAGGAATTCATCGAAGAGCTAAAAGCTCATATAAAAAATTAAACAAAGAACTTTAGGAGTTATCCTTGAAAACATAAAGATTTCTCAAAGGACAATTTTATGCAAAACGAAGCAAAGAAACGATGCATTTGGAAAAAACTGCTGATAATTTTTTCTATAATTTTGGGAGCAATTATAGCTCTTGCGGTGGTCGCAATTATCGCAAATTCTATCCATCGGGGAAATATGGAAAATTACATAGACTCGTACGGCAAGGTTGAATACGAAAATCAGCTTTCGCCCACCCTTGACGAGAAAGGCAATTTCTCCTTTACTACCGACGGCGAATTCAGGGTTATGCAGCTTACAGACGTACACCTGGGCGGCGGATTCCTATTTGGCGACGGAGATAAAAAGGCGCTACACGCAGTGGCGGCAATGGTTGCGAGGGAAAAGCCAGACTTAGTTATCGTGACAGGAGATATTTCCTTTGCGGTGCCCTGGAGCGGCACTCTTGACAACTCCATAGCCCACGGCTATTTCAAGCGGCTAATGGAAAATCTCGGGGTTTACTGGACGGTCACCTTTGGCAACCACGACTCGGAAAAATATAACTACCATAACAGGACGGCAGTTGCCGAGATGTATTCGGACGAGACTCTTGAATACTGTCTTTTCTCGTCGGGCCCATCCGAGATATTCGGCGAGAGCAATCATATTATAACGGTTAAAAACAGCTTAGGACTTGTTACCGACGCCTTCGTAATGATAGACTCAAACGCATACACGGATAAGGATATATTCGGTCTTGGCTGGGACTATGACAACGTACATGAGGACCAAATCGACTGGTATCGGGAGAATATAGAGTATTACACGGAAAAGAATCTTGCGCTTTACAATTCCCTTGATGAGAGCCACCGCCCCTCCGATTTTAATACCGACGCAGTCCGCAGCTTTATGTATATGCACATCCCGCCAGAGGAAATGCTCCACGCCTATAATGAAGCAGCGGCTAAAGGCGATATCGCTGACCACACCAAGTACGGCATTGTTGGCGAGGAAGGGTTGGTGGTTTACTGCTCCCAATATCCCGACGAGCTTTTTGAAACCATACTTGACTTAGATAGCACCAAGGGGATATTCTTCGGTCACGACCACCTGAACAGTCTGCGCTTTTCCTACCGAGGAGTGCTTCTTTCCTACGGTTACAGCATTGACTACTCCGCATATGCGGGAGGCACCGGATACCAGCGAGGCTGCGCCATGCTTACCGTTAAAGGCGGTGTTGAATCAAAGCTTGAACACCTGAACTACTACTCCGGCAGATACGAAAGCCTCGATGACGGCACTGACTTAACTCTCCCGGACCTATATAACTAATTCCCTTGCCTACACCAACGAAGGCGACTGAGGCTGAGTAGCAATGGCGCCCCTATCCGTTTTAAAAAAGTATTGACCGCTGATGCTATTTAAAGTAAAATATAATTAAGAATAAGAAAATCTTAATGCAAGAAATTTTAGCGAGGTTTAATTATGGATCTTGAAAATATAAAAGATGCAAAAGCCTTTACCGCAAGATGCCCGAAAATGGATAAAATACGCATCAGCGTATATCTCGTTTACAGGGGCAGCTTCAACGACGAAAGGCTGATTGAGTCACGGGAATTTTCCGTTGAGGAACTAAAAAATAAGCCTCTTTTATGGATAGATTTATACCTCGGGCGCAAAGCAGACAACCGAATTAAAATTGCATTTGCCCGTCTTTCGGGCAGAAGCCTTTATTACCTTTTGGATAACGGTGAAGATGTAACCGCTGCTAAAATGGGAGAATACGGTAGTTGCTTTGCCGAAGACTATGACGAGAGGTATATTATTTCCTCAAAAATATGGTGACCCCCTGCGTCTTATGCGAGTATACGCACACAAAATGTTATAAAAAGGACGACAGTTATGAAAAACTATAAATACGTAAATCCGAGAATGGGCTCGGACAGCGCTTTTGATTACTCAAACGGAAACTGCTATCCTGCCTGCGCTGTTCCACACGGGCTTAATTTCTTCTCAATACAAACAAACGATAAAAGCCATTGGTTTTATAATCCTAAGTCGCAGAGCTTTCAAGGTATAAGGCTTACTCATATGCCCTCTCCCTGGCTTGGAGATTACGGTAAGCTTCTTATATGTGCGGAAGGCGAGGACTCCTCCTCTGCCGACGCCCTTTACGACAACGAAGGCGCCGTATTCGAGCCATCTTACATCAAAGCCTTCGTTTATAACAAGGATTACACCGTTGAGGTAACGCCAAGCGACACCTGCGCTATGCTTCATTTTACCTTCGGCAAATCGGGAAAGCATAAAATCGTTATTATCCCAACCGATTTTGAGTATAAGTACGACCTTAAATCAGGCGCTCTGGTTATAACAACCACCCAAGCGGATACAAGATATAAAATCCCCGCAAGTGGCAAAAAACTAACAGAATATATAGTGATAAAACCCGACACGCAAGAAGATATATCCTTAAAAGACGGCAAAATCTTTCTTTCCTTTGAGGGGTCGGAAATATATCTTAAATTAGCGACCTCCTTCATTTCCGAGAGCCAAGCATATCTCAATTACAGCCGTGAGATTCATAAAAAGGGCTTTGATGAAATAAGGGGCACCGCTACCGCTCTTTGGAA
>CAJGCM010000181.1 GCA_904501765.1 uncultured Clostridia bacterium
GTAAATAATATAAATTTGTACCTGACCGACAATAATAAAACCGTGACGGAATACGACGTGAAGCTCACCTTTTCTCTTCTCACAGGGCTGGCGGCTGCGTCAATCTTCCTATATAACCTTATATTTACGAAAGCGGGTAATGTAAAAAATGTCGGATGGGAAAATGAGTGATATTATAAAAACCTCGCTTGAAGGGATAAAAGACTTTGCCGATGTTGACACAGTATTCGGCAGGGCTATAACCACCCCTTCAGGCGTTACGGTTATCCCCGTATCAAAGGTCAGCGTGGGATTTGCGGGAGGCGGAATTGACATTCCCGGGAAAAAGCTTTTATCTGCCCAGAATTTCGGCGGCGGCAGCGGCACCGGGATTTCCGTAACACCCGTGGCGTTCCTCACCGTTGGCGCAGATTCGGGCGTAAATTTAATTCCTATCTCACCGCAAGCGCCATCGGCTGTAGAAAAAGCCATCGAGCTTATCGAAAGCTCCCCTGAAATAATTAAAAAAATAAAAAATACCTTCTCGGGTTAATTTTCCAATATAAATCGCAAATATTCTTATCTACCTTTGGGCAAAAATATACAAAGGAGATATGAATATGAAATACCAGAGAGAAAAAATAATTACAGCGATAATTATTTCGCTTTTTGTTTTTGCGCTTTTTTCCGTTATAGTATTTTCAACCACGGAATTAAATTTAAGCGCAAAATCAGCAGCGCTTTACGAGCCTGAGAGCGGCAGATTTTTATACAAAAAGAACTCCTCTGCCCCTCTTGCTATGGCAAGTACAACGAAAATTATGACAGCTCTTATAGCCCTTGAAAATTCCTCTCCCGAGGAGCTGGTTACAACTCCTGCCGAGGCTTGCGGAATTGAGGGCTCTTCCCTTTACTTAAAGGAAGGCGAAACCTTCTTTATGAAGGATTTGCTCCTCGGTCTTATGTTAAGAAGCGCCAACGACGCAGCCGAGGCAATAGCATATCATATAAGCGGCAGTACAGAAGACTTTGCGACATTAATGAATAACAAAGCGAGGGAATTAAAGCTTTCCTCGACGAATTTCAAAAATCCTCACGGGCTTGACGACCCCGAGCATTACACAACAGCAGAGGAACTTGCCATCATAACCGCAGAGGCCCTAAAAAATCCCCTTTTCAAGCAAATAGTTTCGACTAAACGCGCAACTGTCACAAACACCGCCGGAGAGAGCCGCATTATTGTAAACCATAATAAGCTTTTATCAATGTACGACGGCGCATACGGAGTAAAAACAGGCTTTACAAAGCGGAGCGGAAGGTCGCTTGTGGGAGCTGCGGAAAAAGACGGGCTTTCCTTTATTACTGTTACAATAAACGCCCCCGACGATTGGTCTGACCACATAAAAATGTTTGATTTTGGCTTCTCTACCCTTGAAAAAAGAGTTGTCGCCGAAAAGGGGCAGTTCTCCCACAGAATACCTGTTGTAGGCGGTGAGGGAGATTTTGTAAGGGTTACAAACGAGGAGAGCTTCTCGGTTATAGTCGGTAAAGACTCGGAGGAAGTCACGACTCACGTAAGAATGCATCGCTATCTTGCAGCCCCAATAAAAAAAGGCGACGTTGTTGGAACGGTTATTTTTACAATGCAAAATAAAACTCTCGGCAAAATAAATATCATTGCCGAAGAGGACGTTAATACTCCAAAGAAAAAAGGCTTCTTTTCTATATTCTGAAAAAATTTGCCTCAAAGGATTGACAAATGGAAAAAATAAGACTTCAAAAATTCATAGCAGACCAAGGCATTATGTCAAGAAGAGCCGCTGAGGAAGAAATCAAGCTGGGTAACGTAAGCGTTAACGGGCATCTTGCTACTCTCGGCACGAAGATTTCTCCCACAGAAGACGTGGTTACAATCCGCGGCAGAAAAATCAAATATGTAAAAAACAGTTACACCTATATTTTGATTAACAAGCCCCGAGGATATCTTTCCTCTACCTCCGACGACAGAGGTAGAAAGTGCGTCACCGACCTTCTTGACGGAATTGATGCAAGAGTATATCCCGTCGGCCGCCTTGACCTGATATCCGAGGGAATGCTGCTGCTCACCGACGACGGAGAGCTTAAGAACAGGCTAACCCACCCGAGCCACAGTCTTCCCAAGATTTACAGAGTAAAGGTAGCAGAGGAGGTTTCGGAGGAGCAACTCGAAATTCTCTCCTCGCCGCTGGTAATTGACGGTTATCAGATACGCCCTGTTGAGGTAAAAATAAGCTCCGTCGACGAAAGCGGAACAGTTTTAAAAATGACACTCCTTGAAGGAAGAAACCGTCAGATAAGAAAAATGTGCGAAGAGGCAAATCTTACCGTCAGAAGGCTTTCTCGAATTTCTATTGGAAATCTGAAGCTTGACGGCCTTGCTGTCGGCAAATGGCGGCATCTTACCGACGCCGAGGTTGAATATTTAAAGAAAGCTACAAGGAAGAAGAACAATGTTTAAAATATCACCGGTTCAGGACCCTGCATTAGCTGAAAATTACGCAAAGCTATGCGGAGCAAAATTTGAGCCTGCCCTGTTTATGTACGCTATGACGAACACCGAAACAGGCGCTCTTATGGGTATCTCACAATTTGAAATTCTTACAGACTCAGGCTACATATACGACCTTAAGGAAATCCCCGACGGCAAGGATTTCGAGGCAATGTTTATTTTAGGGCGGCAAACTATGAATTTTATAGACCTATGCGGGCCGAAAAAATGCTACGCAAAAATAGATGCGGGTGATGAAAAGCTCCTCCGTGCCATAGGCTTTAGGGCACAGGGAGATACCCTTATCTGCGATATGACGGGTATGTTTGACGGAAGTCACTGCGCAGGACACAGCCATTAAAATGTTCAAATTATCCTTAGTTTATAACGAGGATTATAATAGGACTGCGATTATGTCCACAAGAAAAAGAGCGAGGATTTTTTCCTCGCTCTTTTATGTTTAAAAATAAGGTTAAAAGCTTACTCCGAAAAGCGGATAAAACAGATATAAAAGCACGGTTTTTATGCTGACAATTGCGGATAAAAAGCAAGAAGTTTTTTTGCCGATGCAAATATCCTTATTAAGCCATTCATTTTTAGCGGTTTTATCTTTTCTTCCTCAATCCGAGCATTTCTCGGCTAATTTAAATCTGTATTCGTTATAGAACTCCTCGTATTTTCCCGCATCAAGGGCATCGCGGATTTTCTGCATTAAGTCATTATAGAAATAAAGATTATGAAGAACCGCGAGGCGCATACCGAGGGCTTCCTTAGCCTTGAACAGGTGTCTTATATAAGAACGGGAGTAATGGCGACAGGCGGGACAGTCACACTTTTCGGAAATGGGGCGAGGGTCCTTTGCGTACTTTTCGTTGATAATAATCATTTTTCCGTCCCAGGTGAAAAGAGTACCGTGACGCGCATTCCTTGAGGGCATAACGCAGTCGAAGAAATCAACTCCGCGATATACCGCCTCAATAATATTCTGGGGTGTACCGACACCCATCAAGTATCTGGGCTTATCTGTGGGCATATGAGGCTCTACTGCATCTATTATCTCATACATTGTTTCCGCATCCTCACCCACCGCAAGACCGCCGATAGCGTATCCGTCGCACTCTATCTCCTTGATAGCCTCCATATTTCTGATTCGAAGGTCCTTATAAGTGCCGCCTTGGTTTATACCGAAGAGCATCTGGTTGGGGTTGACGGTTCCTTCCTCGGCATTAAGTCTGTCAAGCTCCTCTCTGCACCGCTTAAGCCATCTTACGGTTCTCTCCTCGGAAGCCTTAACGTATTTATAAGGCGCGGGGTTTTCAACACATTCGTCAAAGGCCATAGCGATAGTCGAGCCAAGGTGAGATTGAATTCTCATAGACTCCTCGGGTCCCATAAATATACGCTTACCATCAAAGTGAGAGTTAAAGGTTACACCCTCCTCGGTTATTTTGCGAAGCTTGGCAAGCGAGAATACCTGGAATCCGCCCGAATCGGTGAGGACAGGTCTGTCCCAATTGAAGAACTTATGTATGCCGCCCATCTTATAAATGAGATCGTCACCGGGACGAATGTGAAGATGGTAGGTGTTGGAGAGCTCGACCTGACATTTCAACTGGCGCAGTTCCATGGTATTGACACCGCCCTTGATGGCGGCACAAGTGCCCAC
>CAJGCM010000182.1 GCA_904501765.1 uncultured Clostridia bacterium
AGCGTGTTGAGTGAAAACCCTGTTACGGTAAAAAAAGGCGATAATGCGGAATTTGATATAAGCTTTGGAAAAACCTATGCTCTTGAGAGCCTGAGCCACGGAACGCTTAAGGGCGGCAAGCTTGTGGTTGAGGGCGTCGAGCGAAATACCACCATTAACCTGGTGGCTACTGACCTTGGCTACGACACAACGGTTAAATACAAATTCAATCTGCGCTCGGAAACTGCGGATTTCTCTTCTATCGGAACGGGAAATATAGTTAATGCGGGGACTGCCGTTAAGGTCCGTGCAAATGAAAAATTCAAGATTTTCGTAGGGTGGAGTGTCGGAAAGGAAACCACGAACCCCGAGGAAATGATATCAACCGACAGGGAGTTCGAGTTCCGTCTTTCCCCCTCGATGCTCACTATGCCGAGCTATGCCGTAATAGACCTTTACGGTAATTACATAGAAGCCTCTGCTCTTCGTTATCACCCGAACGGCGGAAGCATTAACGGCAGCTCTCCGAATATGACCTATGACGATTATTATAAAGCCTATTCCGACGGCGAGAGCATAAGCGTAATAATGTCCCAGGGGTATTCGGGTATATGCGAGTCGGTAAACCTATTCTACGACGACGGCACCTTCGAGCGTGAGGGATACGTTCTCGTGGAATACAACACGAAGCCCGACGGGACTGGTGACTCTTACAGTCTTGGCTCAATGTTCTATTACGATACTGTTGATAGCGGCTCTGCCGACGTTTACTGTATCTGGAAAAAGTCCAGTGACGAGGACAATTTCAAATACGGCAAGCGCACGTACAGCTGTCCCTTCGATATATCAAAGGAGCCGGGCTGGAAGGAAAAGGGCGTATACATAACTAAGTACACGGGTAGCGAGGAAACCGTGGTTATACCGGAAAAAATCGGAAATCAGCACGTAATTGGCGTGGCGGCGGGTGCCTTTGAAAACTGCTCTTTAAAAACCCTCGTTTTCTCAAAGTACATAAGGGACGTTGAGGACGGAGCCTTCAGTGGCTGCTCGTCCCTTAAAACGGTTTATTATTCCGATGCAATATACAGAATCAGTGACAAGGCGTTTGATGCGGCTACTTATTCAAATCTTCACAATTTTTACGTTAACGCAACGATGGCTCCGAGATATTCGAACAGCAACGGCGGCATTTTTTCCGTCAAGCTTTCGAGAATTCTCGCAAGTATGGATAAAAACAGAATTATTATAATAGCAGGCTCCTCGGCGCATCTCGGAGTGTCCTCAACCTATCTTGAGGCGCTGGTGTCGGAGGAATACCGTGTCGTCAATTTCGGTACTACGAGAACTATCAACTGCACGATGTTCCTTGAAGCTATGGGAGAGCTTACTCACGAGGGAGATATAGTAGTCTACGCTCCCGAAAACAGCTCGTATATGATGGGCGAAGGTCAGCTTTATTGGAAAACTCTGCGTGACCTTGAATCTATGTACAATATTTTCAGACATATAGATATAGGCAATTATTCGAGGGTGTTTACGGCATTTTCCGAGTTCAATACCAAGTACAGGCTGAAGGCGGGAGGCGGAATAAAACCGTCGCCCTACGAGGAGCGTATGAAGGTTATATCCAACACGTCCTCGGATAAATACGGTGATTCAAGAAACCCTAAAAAAACCGAGCTTTCGGATAAATATTACAGCTATTGGGTTACCTTCTCCGAAATGTTCAAATCCCGTGACGAGGGTGATATCCTTGACGGTGACGAGGGCGGTGACGTGGCATACAAGGACCCAAGCCACGAGAATTATCACACCTGGGCAGATATAACGGACGAGTATTATACAACCCTTATGAATAAAGCTATAAGAGGCGCTAAAAAATCGGGCGCTAAGGTATGCTTTGCATACTGCCCTGTTGACGAGATAGCCTTGGTTGAGGAGGCAAGGGATGATGAGTGGCTGTCGGATTACGAGAAAATGATTGAAGACACCTACGAGTTCGATTTGCTCCTCGGCTCTGCCATAGAATCGGTTTATAATCACAACTATTTCTATGATTCCGCATTCCACTTAAACGACGTTGGCAGAACCTTCCATACTTACAGAATATACCGTGACCTTTGCCGTGCATTCGGCTGGAGCGAAAAGGCCTTCCGTGAGGCGGGGGATAGCTTTGGCGGCTGCATATTCGAGCTTGGCAGCACGGGTACTCCCACCCTTGAGGTGGAATACTTTACGGGAGGTGGCGAAGGGTGAATTTGTTTTCCTATCCTTTGATAAACGGCATTTTTGCCGCTATAATCGTTCTTCATATTCTGGTTGCATTTTTGCCTAAGGTGCCTGCCGTCATTTTTAACGTTATAAATATTCTCCTTCACGCATTCTTCATTCTTCCCTTAGCTTATTACGGCTTTACCACCGAGGACGGGGCTTTATTCTATATGATGAGCCTGTTTGTGTACGTTGCCATAGGATTTACAAAATATAAAATCCAAAGCGGCAGAGCATCGTGTGACATAACCGACAACCACGAAAAATCCGACACGGATTCGGGGGAGGAGCAAGGCGAGGGCGAGGCGCCGCAGGGAAAGGAGGCAGAATATGACCTTTAATTCCTGGGAATTTTTAGTCTTTTATCCTATCGTTCTTCTTTTGTATTTTATTTTGCCGAAAAAGCTTAAGTGGCCGATGCTCCTGCTTGCGAGCTACTATTTCTACATATTTTATCAGGCTGATTTAGTATTTCTTATTTTCGGCACGACCCTTATTTCCTGGATAGCCTCAAGAATAATTGAGAAGACCGAGCGGCAGGGAGTGAAGAAGCTTTGCCTTGCGCTGACGCTTATAGTATGCTTGGGAGTGTTGTTCCTCTATAAATATCTTGGATTTTTATGGGGAAGTGTCAGAGGTGTTGCCGCCTTGTTTGGCATTGAAACTCCGGATATTGTTTTGAACCTTATTCTGCCGGTGGGAATATCCTTTTACACCTTCCAAACTCTATCCTATGTAATAGATGTATACCGTGGGGACGTAAAGACGGAGAGCAATTTCTTCTTCTATGCTCTCTTCGTATCCTTCTTCCCGCAGCTTGTGGCAGGGCCGATAGAAAGACCCGGCAACCTTATTCCGCAGCTTAAGGAATACCACCCCCCGTGTCGTGAAAACACTGTAAAAGGTGCGAAGCATATGATTGTCGGTTTCTTCAAGAAAATATGCGTCGCAGACCTTCTTTCGGTGTACGTTGACGAGATATACAATAACCCCGCTGAGGCAGATGGGTTGGGAATAATTATCGCAACCGTTCTGTTTGCTGTGCAAATATACTGTGACTTCTCGGGTTATACCGATATAGCCACGGGTGCGGCAAGAATTATGGGTATCCGCCTTATGAAAAACTTTGACCACCCATACACGGCTACAACCATTAAAGAGTTCTGGTCGAGGTGGCATATATCTCTCTCGGGCTGGTTTAAAGATTACCTTTATATCCCCCTGGGTGGCTCCAGATGCTCAAAGCCAAGACACCTTATGAACTTGTTTATAGTATTTTTGGTGTCAGGTCTCTGGCACGGCGCAGCCTGGACCTATGTAATATGGGGAGCGATACACGGTATTTACCAGATAATCGGAAATCTTACGATAAAGCCGAGAAACTTAATTATCGGAAAGCTTGGCTTAAGTGAAAAGTCTGTAATCGTAGTGTGGGCAAGACGTATTATAACCTTTGTGCTTGTCAGCTTTGCGTGGCTGTTCTTCAGAGCTAACAGCGTTGAGGACGCATTTATTCTGCTTCGCAGACTGTTCTGTGACGGCTGGGGCGCAGGAATAGATGTGACCCTTGAAGCTATGGGGCTTGGAATCACCTCTATCCTTATGTGCATCTTCTCAGTCCACACCCTCATTATGATAGATAAGCTTACCGTCTGGGGAGATGAGGAAGACGGCTCCGATCTTCTGGTTAAGAATGGAAGCTTCATATACTTCATTTGGACGATAATGTTCGCCTGGGCAATCCTTTTGGCTAAGGACGTCTTGGGAACCTTTATCTATTTCCAGTTCTAAAAAGGGGGGCGTGTATGAAAATATTAAAAATCATACTTGCGGCATTACTTGCCGTATTAGTGATAATATCTCCCGTCGTTATGGTTTTTGCAGGAACTCTTGCAATCCCTGCCCAATAT
>CAJGCM010000183.1 GCA_904501765.1 uncultured Clostridia bacterium
CTCAGAAATGAACTTTCTAAGCTTAGCAACATCTTTAAAATCTATCTCGGTTACCTTATCCTGACAGAAGATGCAAACCTTCTTTCTTCTGTGCATAGGACGGAACGAGGGACGCTGGGTTTCGTTCTTTTCCATATCAGATTTCCATTAAACCTTTCCGACTCACGATTTCTATATTGCTCCCGTCCGCTGTGAGCCAGGCGGCGAGAGGACGGATATCCCGAAATTAGAAGGGAAGATCTCCGTCGTTAGGAATTTCTTCGAAATTAGCGCTTCCTGCGCTGTTAAAAGAGGGGGCTCCGTAAGCATCGGGAGTGTATGTCGAACCCGAACCGGCAGCGCCCTGAGCACCACCCTGAGCTGCGGAGGTAACAAAGGATACCTCATCAGCTACTACCTCGGTAGCATATCTCTTCTGACCTTGATTATCTGACCAGGTTCTTGTCTGAAGCTGACCGCAAACGAGAATGGGATTACCCTTCTTGAAAAAGCGGCTAACAAATTCAGCGCTCTGACGCCAGGTAACGATATTTATGAAATCAACGTTCTGCTGACCCTGATCAGCTCTGGCAAAGCGGCGGTTTACAGCTATTGTAAAGCTACAAACAGAAATACCTGCAGCAGTCTGCTTAAGTTCAGGATCTGCTGTCATATTACCTATAAGGATTACCTTATTGAAACTTGCCATTTTTTAAGCCTCCGTTTTTTTAATTAAGCCTCTGTTGCTTCGGCTGCAGGTGCTGCCTCTTCAACGGAAACTTCCTCTTTAGCAGCCTTAACCTCTTTAGCTGTGGTGATGTAGCGAAGCACACCTTCGGTGATGCCAAGCACACGCTCAAGCTCGCGAGGGAAGTCAGGCTCGCTCTTAAAGGCAACGAGAACATAATATCCTTCTGTAATGTAGTTGATAGGATATGCAAGTCTGCGTTTGCCCCACTCGTTAACGGCAACATCACTTGCGTTGTCACCAATGAGTGCTACGAACTTGTCCTTGAGAGCAGCATATGCATCTTCTGCAAGATTACCGCTGATAACAAAGAGAGCTTCGTAAGAACAAATCTTCTTTTCCATTTTGATTTACCTCCTTCTGGTCATTAAGGCCGTCAACCTGACGGCAAGGAGACGAATAACTTTTATTCGCACCATTTGTGGATTATAGCACAAAAAATATCCTTTGTCAAGCAATTTTACCAATTTTTTTAATTATTTCTATTTATTTTTAATAAGGGGCGGTGTTTTTTATGAATCGGTTGCTTTTTCTTCACTCTTGGTGTATAATTAACAAAAAAGCACTTGGGGGTTATATGACTGCTGTAAAGGAACAGGCGTATGCCAAGGTAAATCTATATCTTGACGTTTTAGGATTAAGAGCCGATGGCTTTCACGAAATAAAAACGGTAATGCACACGGTATCCCTTTTTGACGACGTTACCGTTGCGCTTTCCCCTGCGAGAGAAAGCTCGGTTAAGATATCAATAGACGGTTGCCCTTTTTTGCCAAAGGACGATAAAAACCTTGCTGTAAGGGCGGCTTTTGCCTTTTTGGAGCATACTGGTAAAAATGCCGATGTTTCAATAAAGCTTACGAAGAGAATACCCGTGGCGGCAGGTCTTGCAGGCGGCTCTGCCGATGCGGCTGCTGTTTTGAGAGCCCTTAATTCGATTTACAAAAAGCCGCTGTCACAAAAAGCGCTTATGGAGCTTGGAGCTACCATAGGAAGCGACGTTCCGTTTTGCGTGTTCGGAAAAAGCGCGGTATGTCTGGGCAGAGGAGAGATAATCGAGCCTGTTGTTGTTTCACGGGAGCTTCATTTTGTAATCGGCTCTTCCGCAGAGCGGGTTTCAACGCCCCTTGCGTACTCGAAGCTGGACAGTATTTATTCCGATTTTGACGGAAGTAAAAATACAGGCGGCGAAAAATACTATTCCGAAATTATCCGTTGCTTAAGTGGGGAGAGCGACAAGCCGCTCGTCACCTTCAACGTATTTGAGGAAGCAGTTTTGCCCGAATGTCCCGTAGCCTCTTCAATAAAAGAAAGACTGAAGTCCTTAGGAGCGGTCAATACTATGATGAGCGGCAGCGGTCCTGCGGTGTTCGGAATTTTTGACAGCGAGGAGAGCGCAACCATAGCACGTGATGCCCTGCGCGAGGAGGGGTTTGCGGCTTATTACGCAAAATCCGCAAACTTCAGACAGTAAAACGTAATAAACGGGTTTTTAGCCGGCTGATTTTCTCCGATACGGTAAACGTTGTAACGGAGTAGTACGGACTTTAAAAATCCGTTTTATTTTTTTGCCGAAACCCACTCTTTTCGGTTGACAAGGAACGATTTATGTGTTAAAATATTATGATTTAACTTGTATTTATTTTATTCAAGGAGGTGTTTTGTGATGGCTGGTTACGATGCTGACGATTTTTGGTCTATTGATAAGCTTTTGCCGAAAAAGAAAAGCTTGCTGACACAGTTTTCTACCTCCGAAAAGACTGTTTCCGTATATGTAGACGGAGAAGACAGGGGAAGTAATAAAAGCGAAAATAAGCTGAATTTCGACCTGTATAAATCAGGGGGAAATACGGCAGTCAGCGCCGAGCGCAGCTACCACCCCGAGGGCAGCTCTTTGATTAAAGAGGTACGAGTCATACCATCCTTGGATAAATACGATTTTTACGACACCTTCAGGAAGGCTGCGCTGATATACTTTGACTATAAAAGCGGAAAGTGCGATTTTACACCGTTCTATTCCTACAAGCCGCAGTATTCTCAAATGAATACGGCGCAGAAGAAATACTATTTCTATTGGCGTGACGAAATAAGAAAAAAGAAATATCTCAAAACCGACTATTCGTACGTTTATCTTTACGCTTACGAGATTCTCAATCTTCCCGACAAAATAGAAAAAACGCAGGGACTTTCTCTGCTGTGCGACGTCTGGGAAGCATACAGACACGACTTACCAAAGCTGGATTTTGTCTTTTCCGCCTGGGTGCAGGATTATTGCCTTATTTATGGCCTTCCTTGTCCCTCGGAGAGAATAAGCGGCTTTCTATTTGACGTAATAAACGCATCGGACCTTAAGGAATTTTATCTTACAGATAATGGGCTCGGCAACAAAAGCGGAACCTCTGCTCTTATAGCATATCTTTCCGATTACGATTGGAGACGAGGAAAGTACGCAGGCGGTGAGCACGGAGCTGATTACAGAATGCACGTGGAGGGGGCTATGAATACGGTGGTTGAGAGCGTTATAAGAAATCGCTCTATCATATCTTCCGATACGGTAAGAGTGTCAAGAGCGGCGTTCCCGGGGTCTCTTTGTACTCATAGCGTAAAATGCAACATAGAGATAGAATACTACCCTCTGGCGGGAGTGCCCGAAATCAGAGAAGCCGTGACCGCGGCTCTCAAATATACCGAAAACAAGCTGCGCGGTATGCTTGGGATAAAAAGCAGACTTGCGACCAAAGGCTTACCCGAAGATTATAAAATGATTATCGACGCCTATTTCTCACGGATTTTTGAGAGAATAAACAAAGAGAAAATCAAGGCGAGCCTACCTGAATACGAAAGGTTGTACGATGCGCCGAAGGAAAATATGTCCTTTGAGGATGCGGAAGAAATTGAAAGGGCGTCGTGGGACGTAACCGCAAGGCTCGTTTCGGGAACCGAGGCGGAGGACGCAGAGCCAGATACGCATGGTGAATCATTCAAATATAGGGAATACGGGTGCAAGACGGAGGCTCCTTTGGCTGACGAAGAAAATTCCACCGTGGGAGTTAAAAAGGAAAATGGGCACGAGGCTGTGGAATCCTACGGTACAAGCTATGCGGAGCAGAAATTCATAGCGCTCCTTAGCAAGGGGGAAATCAACGAGGCAAAAGTCGCCGCCGCAGAATGCGGGATGCTGCCCGAGCTATTGGTAGAAAAAATTAACGAAGCCTTTGCTGATAATTTTGGCGACGTAATTATCGAAGAATATATGGGCTTTTATCACATAATAGAGGATTATTCGGAGGAGATACTGAATTGGAGCTTGAAAATAACGAAATAAAAATACCGAAGAGAATACTTAACACTCTCTTAACCTCTCTTTCCGCAGGTGTCGTTCCGAGAATAGGAGCGCCATACGTTGCAATAGGAAGACGAG
>CAJGCM010000184.1 GCA_904501765.1 uncultured Clostridia bacterium
TGATCATAGCAGCATCCTTGCCAAGACCGTTAAGGATAACGCGGAGGGGGTTAGTTCTAACCTTGTTAGCGTTAAGAGCGATCTTAATAGCACCCTCAGCAGCTGCGAAGGATTCGTGACCTGCAAGGAAGCAGAAGCACTCTGTGCTCTCAGAAAGAAGCATAGAGCCAAGATTACCGTGACCAAGACCAACCTGTCTGTTCTCAGCAACAGAGCCGGGGATACAGAAGGACTGAAGACCGATACCAATAGCAGCGGCAGCGTCAGCAGCCTTTGTGCAACCCTTCTTGATAGCGATTGCAGCGCCTACAGTGTATGCCCAAACTGCGTTCTCGAAGCAGATAGGCTGTGTGCCTCTTACGATAGCATCAACGTCGATGCCCTTTGCAAGAGTGATATCACGGCACTCTTCAATAGTATTGATGCCGTATTCCTTAAGAGTAGCGAGAATTTTCGCTTCTCTTCTTTCATAGTTTTCAAACAAAGCCATTATCGCTACCTCCTATCAGTCTTTTCTGGGGTCGATGTACTTAACAACGCCGTCTTCGGCATTGAAACGTCCGTAGTGACCCATAGATTTATTATAAGCAGTTGTGGGATCATCGCCCTTCTTGATAAAATCGGTCATTTTTCCAAGGTTAACAAACTCGTAACCAACAACCTGATCATTCTCGTCAAGAGCCATTCTTGTAACGTATCCTTCTGCCATTTCAAGGTAACGAACGCCCTTGGCAACGGTTCCGTACATAGTGCCTACCTGAGAACGAGAGCCCTTTCCAAGGTCCTCAAGTCCTGCACCTATAGTAAGACCACCCTCTGAGAATGCGGACTGAGTACGTCCGTAAACAATCTGAAGGAAGAGTTCACGCATTGCTGTGTTGATAGCGTCACAAACAAGGTCTGTGTTAAGAGCCTCAAGGATTGTCTTACCCTGAAGAATTTCTGCCGCCATAGCTGCAGAGTGTGTCATACCGGAGCATCCGATAGTTTCAACGAGAGCTTCCTGAATAACTCCGTCCTTTACGTTAAGAGTGAGCTTACAAGCGCCCTGCTGAGGAGCACACCAGCCAATACCGTGAGTAAGTCCGGATATGTCCTTAATCTCTTTAGCCTTTACCCAAAGGCCCTCTTCGGGAATGGGTGCGGGACCGTGGTTAGGTCCTTTGGCTACTACACACATGTTTTCTACTTCATGTGAGTAAACAAGTTCTGCCATTTTTATATCTCCTTTAAATTTATTAACTCATTTTAACAAAGGTTTTACTGCCTCTGCATAGTGTTTACCAATAAATGCTGCACCATTTTCGTTAGGATGCACACCGTCAGCCGAATAATAAAGTGGCTCGGGCTGATTTTTAAGAGCCTCTGCAAAAAGCTCGTCAAGCGGTATGTAAGCGTCTGCGAATTCTTCAGCAAGTTCTCTTACTATAGGAAGAATGCTCTTTATATCCTTCCTTAACATATCCTTGTCTTCCGCATCGAGGACAAAGGGTGCGAGAATTACGATTTTAGCATTAGTCTCATTCTTGATTCTCTTAAGAGTTGTTCGATAATTGAGAGCAAACTGCTCATCGGTAGTCAAAACCCTGATCTGATCCATATAACGGTGCCAAATATCGTTGATACCTATAAGAATGGATATAACGTCGGGCTGGAATGCAATACCGTCGGTATAAATACGGTCAAAAAGCTCGCCGGAGCGGTTTCCGCTTATACCGAAATTGATAAATTCAAAATCTATGTCGGGATTTTCTTTCACCAAATTCTCTGCGGAATATTTAGGATAGCCTTTACCTAAATCAAAGTAATTGCGCCTGTCTCTTCCCGCATCGGTGATACTGTCACCCTGAAATAAAACTCTTACTTTTTTCATATATGCCTCAAAAAATCGGAATTTAAGCGATAACTATACCGTAAACTGTTCCGAATGCGCAAGAAGCGTTTGCTTCATCGGTATCAATGTGCATAGCGGGAGCAAACTTTTCGCTAACTCTAATAACAACGTCACCAAGGATAGCTGTACGCTCAGACTCGATTTTAACACTTACAATCTGCTTGTCGGTAACGCCGATTTTCTCAGCATCAGCAGGAGTGAGGTGAATGTGGCGCTTTGCAGCGATAACGCCCTCTGTAAGCTCGTATTCTGCTCCTGTCTCAGGGTTAACGAGCTTGCAACCGGGAGTACCTGCTGTATCTCCACTCTCACGAATAGGAGCGCTTACTCCGATAGCTCTTGCGTCTGTCAAGGAAAGCTCTACCTGGCTCGAGGGACGCTCGGGACCGAGAATAGAAGCCTTAAGCTTACCCTTGGGGCCAACAACCTCAAGCTTCTCAGCACAAGCAAACTGACCGGGCTGGCTCAAATCCTTTTTCTTTGTAAGCTCATATCCCTTACCAAAAAGAACGTCAACAGCTTCTCTCGAAAGATGGATATGTCTTGCAGATGTTTCAACCAAAACCTTTTCCATTATTTTACTCCTTAATTTTAAGCGCTTTTGCGCAATTTTATTGATATTTTTGAAATTTGGAAATAATTTTTCAACAAATCAATGAAAATTCACAAAATAGAACCCAAAATTCCCATTAAATGTAAAATTCCACATATTTCCTTATATATTATAGCACAGCTTTTCCCAAAAATCAATGTATATTTAAAATAATGTGAGAAAAACTAAATCAAAACTGAAAGCTTTTAGAAAGTATGTTTGTGGAAGGGGTATACGCTTTGGAACAGAAAAATACAATCGAAAAAAAGGAAGAGATGGAAATGGAAAATCGAGGTTTTACCGAAATTGAAGGGTCCGGAGAAACCTTTTATTGCCTTTCAATAATCGGACAAATAGAGGGGCACTATATTCTTGACAGCACTCAAAAAGCCACAAAATACGACCACGTAATTCCTTTGCTTGTAGCTCTTGACGAGGACGAAAAGGTTGACGGAATTATCATTCTTATAAATACGCTCGGCGGCGACGTGGAGGCAGGCCTCGCAATAGCGGAGGTTATCGCAAGCCTGAGAAAACCAACGGCTTCTATAGTGCTTGGCGGCGGTCACTCAATCGGAGTTCCCTTAGCTGTAAGCGCAAACAGATCTTTTATAGTACCAAGTGCTACAATGACCATACACCCTGTCAGGACCTCCGGCGTGGTACTTGGTGTACCGCAATCATTCGATTATCTTGAAAAAATGCAAAACAGAATAATCAAGTTCATAACCGACCACTCAAGTGTTAAAGACGACGTTTTCAGACATCTGATAAGCAGAACCGATATTCTTGTTAACGATATTGGCTCGATTCTTGAAGGCAAAGAAGCCTGTGACTGCGGTCTTATAGACCAGGTAGGTGGAATAAAAGAAGCTTTGGATTATCTCAAGGCACGTGTACGTGACAAAAAATGATTTTTTTCGCACCTTCTCTTGAAAAACAAATAGTAAATATGTTAAAATATATAGGGAGATTACCGATTTCTCAAAGGCGTAAACCTTTTATAATTTTTAACATTTATGTATATCGTAGTGATATAAATTTTAATCTGAGGTGACAATATGGGATTATTCAGTTGGCTTTTTGGCAAAAAGAAAAATACGAACACAGAACAAAAAAAAGACGAAACGGTTAACATCAAAATTGAAGAAAAAAGCGAAAAAAATCAGCCAACAAACTCTGCAATAGGCGAGAAATCAAAAGAAGCTGAATCTATAGAGGTTCCGACCGTTAGCAAGACAACCGAAACTGAAATCACTTGTAAAACTCTAAAAAACGAAGCAAAACATGAGGCAGAAAACCCTGCCGCTGGCACGGTGAAGAATAAGAAATATAAAGCAGAATTGGAAGAAAAGACCGCTGAAAAAGAACCTATAGAAGAAACGCAAGAACCGGAAAAGATAGAAAAAGCATCCTTCACCGGCAAATTTGAAATAAACCGCAGCCGTGATGGCAAAAAGTATTTCTTCAATCTCTATGCTTCGAATCAAGTGATTATTGCCACGTCGCAAATGTATTCTTCTGCACAAAGTGCATTAACAGGAGTTAAAAGCGTAATAGCCAATGCCGCCAAA
>CAJGCM010000185.1 GCA_904501765.1 uncultured Clostridia bacterium
CCTCTCGTCGTACTTTTGTACGCCTTCGGGTCGGAGAACGACAATTTCTGCTCTAAATCCGTTTGCCCCCGGTTCTGTTCTCATTAAGAATTTGCCTACAATAGGTTTTAACTGTATTTTCTACGGTTTTGCTTTGATTTTGCTAAATTCTTAATGAGACAGCCCCGTTTCTTTGTGTAACATTAACCACCAGCAGCGCCGGCGGTCATGACTTTACGTGGGTGTTATTTAGCTGTTAAATATTTATTTTGGTTGGTTATATTTATCCTGCGGTTTGCTGCTCATACTGCGGTTGACTTATCCTGCGGGCTGGATTTTATTTATCGAAGGCACGGCTCCAGTCGGCTTTGAATTTCTCAATGCCGGCATCGGTCAGGGGATGGTGGAGCATCTGACGAAGAACCTTGAAGGGAACGGTGGCAATATGGGCGCCTGCCATGGCGGCGTCGGTAACGTTTGCCGAGGAGCGGATGCTCGCTGCGATAATCTCGGTTTTTATACCGTGAATTGCGAAAATTTCGGCAATTTCCGACACGGTGTCGATGCCGTCGGCGGCAATGTCGTCAAGTCTTCCGACGAAGGGGCTTACGTAAGATGCGCCCGCTCTTGCGGCAAGCAACGCCTGGGCGGGGGAGAAAATCAGGGTAAGGTTGGTTTTGATACCCATAGCGGCGAGGCGGCTTGTAGCCTTCAGTCCTTCCTCGGTGATGGGGATTTTTATTACTATATTTTTGTGAATGGCGGCAAGCTCCTTTGCCTCCGCTATCATTCCTTCTGCGTCCTCGGAATTTATCTCGGCGCTGATGGGCCCGTCAACGATTTCGGTAATTTCCTTAATAACCTCGGAAAGCTCTCTGCCTTCCTTCGCTATAAGGGAGGGGTTGGTGGTTACTCCGCAGATAATTCCAAGCTCGGCTGCCTCACGGATTTCTTCAATGTTTGCAGTATCTATAAAAAGCTTCATTTTGGTTCCTTCTTTCTTTAAATAGAATTTTATAGGATTTTTGACTCTCGTTGTGCACTTGTATTTTCTTGTTTTTATTTTTGCATCCGGGTCAGTCGATTATTATCCAAAGAGAATTTTTTCTGCCTCGGCGCAAATTGCGTGGTATATAGGAAGATGGTATTCCTGTACCTTGTAGGTTTCTTTTTCGGGGGCGGATAAGGTGAGGTCGCTTATTTCAAGAAGCTTGCCGCCGCCTTCACCTGTGAAGGCTACGACGGTAAGGCCAAGAGCCTTTGCCGCCTGGGCAGCTCTTACTACGTTCAGGGAATTTCCCGAGGTGGAAAGGCACATAAGCAGGTCGCCGGGAGAGGAAAGGGCAAATACCAGCTGCGCAAACACAAGCTCCGGGTCAACGTCGTTGGCGAATGCCGAGAGGGAGGCTGTAAGAGAGGTGAGGGGTATTGCGGGAATTCCTCGCTGGAGCTTTGCCGCAAGGTCACAGGAGCCGAGAGCAGAGGAAAGCTTTGCAAGCTCCTCTTCGGTTGGGCAGCGCTTACTCATAAAACCCTTCAGAAGCTCACCGGAGATATGCTCGCTGTCGGCGGCGCTGCCTCCGTTTCCGCAGAGGAGAATTTTTCCGCCTCTTTTGTAGCAGTCAACTACTGCCTCCGTGGCGCGCTTTACTCCATTTTCCATAAATTTAAGCTCGGGGTATCTTGAGGTTAAGTTTTCTATATAATTCATTTTACGTCCGCATCCTTTCCTATATTCTTTTTGAGGCCTCTATTGCAACACAAAGCGCCGCAACGTCGCCCACTTCGTCACCAAGCTCGGCGGGCAGCACCTTGCACAGGGCAAGACTTTCGCACAGAGCCTCTTTTTCCATAATCTTAAGCATTTTTTTCTCGAAAAGCTCTTCGCATCTTGCGTACACGCTTCCTATGACGATAGCCTCGGGGTTAAGCACGTCTATTATTACGGAAAGCCCTTGTCCGAGCTTTTTTGCGCTTATCTCAAAGACCTTAAGGGCGTCCCTGTCACCGCTCTTCGCAAGCTCTGCCAGGCGCTTTGTATTTAATGCGTCGAGGTCGGCTTCTGTTTTTGCGTATGAGAGGTACTTTCCTGAGCTGAAGGCGCGCCTCGCCAAAATTTCAGCGAGCTTCTTTATGCCGCCTCCGGAGCAGAAGCCTTCGAAGGAGCCTTCCTTACCGTAGCCCACGGGACCGCTTTTTGCCAGTCGGATATGGCCTACCTCTCCTGCGTTGCCACCGGCACCCGTGTATAGCTTTCCGTTAAGAATAAGCCCTGCGCCAAGTCCTGTGCCAAAGGTAAGGAACACCATATTTTCGGTCCCTTTTCCTGCCCCGAAGCGCCATTCAGCAAGGGCGCAGGCGTTTGCGTCGTTGCAAAGGTATGCCTTTATGCCGAATTCTGCCTCAAGCATAGCGGTGATGGGTACGTTATCCCAGCCGGGGAGATTGGGCGGCGACATAATAACTCCTTTTTTCTCGTCAAGGGGACCGCCGCAGGAAATGCCTATCGCTTCTGCAGGCATAAGCTTCCTTACCGCAGAAAAAATTTCCCTTATTGTACCGTCGGGGGTTGTGGTGGGGAAGCCGATTTTTTCACGGACACCCATGTCAACGTTTCCCTTGACTACGGCGCATTTTGTCCCGCCGATGTCGATACCAATATAATCCATATCCTTCTCCTTTAAAGAGTGATGGCGCTTGCCAAGGCGTATAACGTACGGCGCCTAATTCACCGTGAGCGCATCTTACTTAAGCTTATTTTACCAAAAGGCGTGGCGGTTTTCAACTGTTATATACAGAAAGAATTATTAAAAATTCAGTTTTTATTGATTTTTCCTAAATTTTATGATAAAATTTGCTTGTAAAATCGATTTTGACGAAGAAGAGGGCGGCTTAATGTTAGAGGTAAGAGAAAAGAACCAAAGGTTAGAGCTTAAGGACGAGCAGGGCGGGAAGCATATATACGTTGACCGCCGTAGGGCGAAGGATTTTCCCGTTCATTGGCACAACTTTTTCGAGATAGAGCTTGTTATAAGCGGAAATGGAGTTCACATTCTGAACGGTGTGGCTTATAACGTCAGTCGAGGCTCGGTTTATATTCTTAATCCTGCGGATTTTCATAGGCTGGAGCCGGGCGAGGAGCTTGTTGTGTGGAATATTTCCTTTGATGAGAGCATGATTTCAGACGGCAGACTCTGCGAGCTGACGGGAGCTCTTGCGAAGAAGGCTTTTGATTTCTCGGATAGCGAGTTTGAGTGCATACTGAAAATTGCGGAGCTGCTGTCGGAGGAGGCGAAAAGAGAGGATTGCGGCTGTTCAAGAGAGCTTTGCGAATGCCTTCTGACGCTTATTTTGCGGGGCGACGGTCGCTCGGCTCCTCAGGAAAATGACAGATTTTCCAAAATCAAAAGAGCGATACTTTATCTTGAGGTATATTTCAGAGAAAATCCGACTCTTGAGGATGTTGCAGCTTACGTGAATTTAAATCCTCATTACTTCAGCGAGCTTTTCCGCAAGGTGACAGGGGAGAATTTCTCGACACGCCTCGGGGGACTTAAGATAAATTACGCAAAATCTCTTTTGGCGAAGGGTTTTTCTGTTGCCGATACCTGTTACAATTCGGGATTTGGCTCAATATCTAATTTTCTTTCGGCTTTTAAAAGGAAGGTCGGTATGTCTGCGGGGGCATACAGAAAAATGATTGGGAAGAGCGGCGAGGTCAATGCTAAACGGTAAGATGCAAGCATAAAGCGGAGGGGCTTTGCATATAATAAAAAGGGTGCAAGGCCCGTTACTCTCTGATACAGGTGGCGCAAAGCTACCGTTAAGAAGGGGCGTGCGGGGGAAAATAAAAAACGGGACGGAGAAATAAATTCCCGAAAAGGTATTGACTTTTGCTAATTGCCGTGCTATAATGATATGGCAACTTGGAAAGCAAGGGCAAGAAAAAATGCCGGAATGGCGGAATTGGCAGACGCCCGGGACTTAAAATCCCGTGAGATTTTTTCTCGTACCGGTTCGACCCCGGCTTCCGGCACCATAATATCGCGGAGTGGAGCAGTCTGGTAGCTC
>CAJGCM010000186.1 GCA_904501765.1 uncultured Clostridia bacterium
AGACTATTCTGTAAATGTAAAGGGTTATTTCCAAGTAAAGAGTGAAATCGCTTTAAGAAAAGCATATATGCTTGTTAAAAGCGAAGAAGTTGAGCAGCGACACGACGCACTTGAAGATGCTCAGATGTTGTTTGCGGTTGCTTGCAATTTGCAGACTAACTGCAAACCCGAAGACTTCGTAAAAATCGCTGCTATGAAAAAGGTAGAGAAGCCTGTTCCCGGTGGCTCTCTCAGACGCGCCCCTGATAAGTTTATCGAGTGGCCCGCCGATAAATGGTCCGCAGATACTGGTGCCGATGAAAATAATTGGGCAGTTAAATGTTTCGTCGGACCGCACACCAAATATTTTGACTCCAAAGAAACTGCTATGTTGTGGGTTCTCCGCTACTTAAGCAAGAATTTGAGCGTCAAGAAAATCGAGCATCAAAACAATGTATATAATCGCCTTGAAGAGGGTTTCACTGGTAAAAAGCAGCCTTGGGGCTTCTCTTGGGTAGAAAATAAAGAAAGGATTGACTAACAATGTATTGTGGATTTGTAACTAATCTAAAGAATGTGCGTCCTCATCCCAATGCGGACCGCATGAAGCTGGCAGACTGCTTCGGTAATACCGTTTGCGTTGGATTGTCTGCTCAGGAGAATGATGTGGTGATCTACTTCCCCACTGACGGTCAGCTGTCCGTAGAATACTGCGCACAGAACGACCTTGTTCGTCGTAAGGACGAAAATGGCAACCCCGCGGGAGGCTATCTTGATCCCGATAAGCGAAATGTAAAGGCTATTAAGCTGCGTGGTGAGAAGTCCGATGGTATCACTATGCCCTTGGAATCTCTTGCCTACACTGGCGTAGACCTTGCAACTCTAACTGTTGGTACTCAGGTAACTGTTATCAATGGTCACGATATTTGCACCAAGTATATTCCCAAGTCTAACTCCAAGTCCTCTCATTCTGGAGGCACTGGTAATAAGACTCGCAAGCACAAGGACCCTGTAGCGCCTCTGTTCGCAGAGCACGCAGATACTGAGCAGCTTGCATATAACCTTTCCGCTTTTAAGTGCGGAGACGAGGTAGAAATCACCCTAAAGATGCACGGAACCTCTCAGAGAACTGGATACCTTCCTACTCTGCAGGGTTACAAGCGTACTCTTTGGGACAAGATTACTCGTAAGGCAGGTGTTCCTGTCTATGACTGGGGCGGAGTCTCTGGTACCCGTCGCGTAGTCCTTGAGGATTACAATGGCGGCTTCTATGGCTCTAACGAATTCCGTGAGCAGCACTCCAAGGTATTCGATGGTAAGTTGATGAAGGGCGAAACCGTATACTACGAAGTAGTTGGTTTCACTACTACTGGTCAGCCTATCATGTCCACCGCTTCCAACAAGAAGCTAAACGACAAGGAGTTTATCAAGCAGTATGGTGAAGAGACCGTATTCTCATATGGTTGCACTCCCGACGGCAAGAAGGTACTATATGGCGAAGATGAAGATGGTCAGTTCCAGATCACTGAAACTGTTCCCCAGTCTGACGTCTATGTATACCGTATGACTATGACCAATGAGGATGGCTTCGTTGTTGAATACACTCCTGACTTTATGCGTTACCGCTGTGAGCAGATGGGTGTAAAGACCGTACCTGTCCTTTGGAAGGGCACTATTCCCGACCACCCCGGCTCCGCAGAAGACCCCACCATTACCGCTGGTGAGTGGATTAAGAATGTAGCAGAGCGTTTCTACGATGGTCCTGACCCCGTGGGCAAGACTCACGTGCGCGAAGGCGTTGTAGTTCGTATCCTAAACCGACCCAAGTTTGCTGCTTACAAGCACAAGAACTTCGCGTTCAAGGTGCTTGAAGGCATCATCAAGGAATCCGCAGAAGCCCCCGATATGGAAGAGGCGCAGGAGGTAACTGATGCTTAATTTCATTTTGGAAATTATAATCACAGTCCTCTTTGCCATCACTCTCGTATTTAACATAATCGCCGGCTCTTGGTTCCTTGTAACCTTGGATGCTATCATCGTCATTATGGGAATTGTTAATTCAGTTCTCGCTTATAAAGTTTATAAAAGAAAGAAAAATAATGGAGGAAATGAATAATGTCTATTTTTAAGAAGAAGGAAACCGTAACTGTTACTCCCCTTGAGCTGCTTCAAGCTCGCTCTGCAAATGCAGTAAGCATTATCCGCAACACTATCAACGAGCTGAAGGGCGCAAACGAGGCGATTGATGCCGAGCACCAGAAGAATGATGAGCAGATTGCTTATCTCACCGACACCAACGCTTCTCTCGACACCCTCAAGGGCGACAACTCTAAGATCATCACCAACTTCGAGAATTTGCTTTCTTAAGGAGGAAACAATTATGACTACTAAGCGTAAGGTTCTTGTAATCGTACTGGCGCTCTGTGTGGCGCTTTGGATGTGTGTTCTCACTGGCTGCGGCAATGAGAACTGGGGTTTCGGTAATTACGATTGGCAGCATATTCATTTCTCTGATGCTGTCGGCGGTCACTGTGCAACCATTTCCAGTTGGCACAACAATGAAACTGGTATTGAGGTACATACCAAAGAGTATGGCTCTATGTTTTTGAGCGAGGGCTCATATATCTTGTTTGAGACCGACAACTGCCCCTTCTGCAATGGAGGTAACTGATGCAATTTTTCATTCCTTTTGGCGACTGGTCCAATGATGGGCACGGACGCTATGAAACAGTACTTGTAGAGGCTCCTTCCATGGAGCATCTACTAAATGCACAAACTAAAATCAAAGAGAAATATGGTAAATATTTCTTCTCGTCCTTTGCCAATGATTATGGAGAAGCATATGTTGGCGAAGAAGTATGGCAAGCCCTTATCGACACCAACTATCCCATTGAGCGTTTCCGCGAAACACAGGATGATATCGCCTGGGATAAGTGCAATTCCATTGCTGAGGCTATCGCATTAACCAAGAACGGAGATTTTGAATATGACAATATCTTCGTTACTCTTGAGACCGTTAAAGACGCTTTTATCTGGCTTCTTAACGCCTTTGGAGCGGAGATTAAGGTGTGCGAAGAGCACGAGAAAATCCCCATGATTTGCAACTGGACGTGCCCTGGTTTTGAGGACGTTGGCTACGGCTGTTTCTACGCATAAATATAAAAGCCTCTGTAAAAAGAGGCTTTTTTGATTTTTATAAAAAAATATGTTATAATATTTATAGAAAGTAAAAAATAAGAAAAAAGGTAGGTAATTGAAATGAGATATGTAATTGTTGTTGATATGCAGAAGGATTTCGTTACTGGCGCGCTTGGTTCTGAAGCAGCTCAGAAGGCAGCAGCATTTATTGCAAATGAACTGCCCAAGTATCGAGATCCCAACACGGCTCTTATCTTCACTCAGGATACTCACGATGCCAACTATATGAATACTCTCGAGGGCAAGCATCTTCCTGTTCCTCACTGTATTCTTGGCACAGAAGGTTGGGAGGTAATTGACGAGCTCGATAGTTTCGGCGATGGCTTCTATGTACCCAGCATTGCTCCCTATTGTAATGAGCGCGGAAGAGTCTTTAAGACTACTTTTGGCTCTCTTGATCTTGTCAACCTTCTCTTCCATCTTGATGATTGCGGTCACCCTGTCGATGAGATTGTCGTAATGGGCGTTTGCACTGGAATTTGCGTAATTTCCAATGTAATGCTTCTTAAAGCAGCTTTCCCCAACACTCCTATTAAGGTTGTGTCCGAAGGTTGCGCTTGTGTTTCCGATGACACACACCACAACGCTCTTGCCGCAATGAGCTTGTGTCATATTGACGTCATTGACTGAAGAACAAATCCAATACTTAAAAGATAATAATATCGCATATAGTCCCTCTATCTTTAAGTATTGTAAATGTAGTTTTCCCAAATACCTCGGTGTAATGAGACTTGCGGCTTACCGAGTGTTTGGCTGGGAAGATAGTGCATTTGTTGAAGAAGGGGCAAAAGATTGGGTAGAAAGGATAGTAAATAATGATTAAAGTAGATAATGTTGTAGTTGATACGAAAGCAAC
>CAJGCM010000187.1 GCA_904501765.1 uncultured Clostridia bacterium
AATACTGTTTTTAACAACAAAATTATCGAAGCAAAGGCTCAAGATTTGCTGACTACTTCTGTTAACACTCGTTCTTTGATGAATGTTGACAATTCTCTGGCTGCTGAGGCTGGAATGACTAAGACTATCAATGTTTACACTTACACTGGCGAAGCTGAGGAAGTTGGCGTTGGTGAGGGTAACACTACTCGTGGTTCTATCGCTTACACTGGCACTGACTACACTGTGAAGATGGTTCAGCAGGCTTTTGATTATGCTGACGAAGATTTCATGAAGGACAACAATGTTGTTGACATGGGCGTGAAGGGTGCTACTCAGCTGATGACTAACAAGATGACTGCTGACTTCTATGCTGAGGCTGCTAAGGCTTCTTTGGCACAGGAAGGCGCTATCTCTTACGACACTATCGTTGATGCTATCGCTAAGATGAATCTGGAAGATGAGTCTGGCCTGTTCGTAGTTATCACTCCTGCTCAGAAGGCTGCTCTTCGTAAGGATCCTGACTACGTTGCTGCTCGTATGGGCGAGGTTGTTTACAACGGCCAAGTTGGTACTGTTGCAGGTATTCCTGTCATTGTGTCTAAGGCTGCTCCTAACGCTTTTGTTGCTCATAAGGACGCTATCAAGCTGTTCATGAAGAAGGATGTTGAGGTTGAGCAGGAGCGTGACGCTGACACTCGTACCAATAGCATCTATCTGCGTTCTGCTTACATTGTAGCTCTTGTTGATGCTACTAAGATTTGCAAGATTGGCGCTTAATTAAAAGGTATCTTCCACACAGGGGAGGCAATAGTCTCCCCAAAACCTTTAAAGGGAGGTATTTAAAATGATTGAAGAAATCAAGTTGCTTTTGGGCGATGCAGCTGCAAATTATAGCGATGCTTTAATTGGGCTATGCGTTAGACAGTCACAGGCTGAAATTGAGGGCTATTGCCGCAGAGCGCTGGATGCAGAACTCGAAGCAGTGGCGCTTCGCATCGCAATAATCAAATTAAATCGCTTAAACACTGAGGGCTTGGCTAGTCAATCTTATAGTGGAGTTAGCGAAAGCTATATTGATGGCTACCCAGCTGATATTTTAGCGGTACTGAATCGCAAAAGAAAAATTAAGATTGTTTAAGTGAGGTGTCGGCTATGATTAACACCAATATGCGGAGTTATGACTATTCCGTTGTTGAAGATAAAAACGCCTACGGACAATCGCAAGTGTCAAAGGAAGTAAAAGGCACTGTTAAAATGGCGATCACTATCTCTTCTCAAAGCATTCAAGATAATATCCTCTACAAGAATTGCGCCTATGTAGGACTGACTTTAGATAGTAGCGTTGATGATACTTATATCATCAATTATGGAAAAGAACGATTAAAAGTTCTGTATGTCAATCCAATGGGCAGATATAAACAGGTATTCATGTCAGTATATGAGTGAAATTAAGTTAGAAGGTTTAGAAGAGATTTTAGATAGCCTTGGCAACCTTTCAGATACAAATAATCTAAAGGCTGCTCTAGGACGAGCTTGCGCGCTCGTGGAGCGTTCTGCGAAGGAAAAGGCACCAAAGGGCAATGGCGATTTACGGCGCTCTATAACTAGCAAAGTAGAGGACACAGAGGGCATTGTTTATACGCCGCTGGAATATGCGCCCTATGTTGAGTATGGTACTGGATTGTTTGCAGAGAATGGCGGCCGCCAAGATGTTCCTTGGTGCTATCAAGATGATGAGGGTGAGTGGCACTCTACAAGTGGCCAGCATCCACGTCCTTACATGCGCCCAGCACTGAACGAAAACAGAGAGAAAATCTTAAAAATACTCAAGGAGGGCTTAATAAATGATTGACTTTCATGTCCAATTAGTTAGTGCCTTAGAGACAGTCCTTCCTACGCACTACGAGCTGGCACTAACAAGCGGCACCAAAGTTCCATGTATTAGTTACATGGAAACTAATAATTATACTCACCTAAGCGGTGATACGTTGGGGTATAGCTACATTACCTATCAAATTAAGGTATGGGATCATGACATTGCAACTCTGCAGCGTTACGCGCAAAAGATTGATAATGTTTTGCGTCCTCTTGGATTTAAAAGAATTTCAAGTGGAGAGCTATACGATACGAATTCAACAATGATTCAAAAAATTTTGACTTACGAGGCTTTGGCCTCTGAAGATTACGAGAATCCAATAGTATTGGAATCTGAGATTAATTAATTAGGAGGATACTAATTATGGCAGTTATTTCTAAAGGTATTACTTTGTCTTATAAGAAAGATGCAGAATTTATTGCATTAACTAATCTACAGGAAATCCCCGATTTAGGCGGCGAGACTGAAGCTATTGAAGTTACTACTCTGGCTGATGGCGCACATATGTACACTGACGGTTTGAAGAACTATGGCGATAGCTTAGACTTCAAGTTCCTGTATGAGGGCGAACAGTTTACTGCTCTGAATGGCTTGACTGGCTCTAGCGAGTGGAAAGTCGAGCTTCCAGACGGTGCTGCTTGCACTTTTGGCGGCACTAGCTCTGTCCGTTTGGATGGCGTGGGCGTTAATGCTGCTTTAACTTACACTTTGTCCGTTAAGCCTAATAGCGAGATCGCTTGGGCTTAATCCCATTAATGGGAGTGGGGAAGAGGTTTCTTCTCTTCCTCTTCCCTACTAATTTAAAAAAAAGAGAGGTTTTTTAAATGATGTATTACGATTTTGAAGCTGGTAATAAGGCTTATAAACTGAGATTGAACACCCGTAATGTGGTTGCTTTAGAGAAGCAGCTGGGCGGCAATCCTTTGTCTATTTTTGGTGATGGCTCTAAGCTTCCCACTGTGTCTGAGCTGGTTGCTGTTCTGTGGGCAAGCCTGCAACAGTATCATCACGGCATTACTATGAACGATGCTTACGATATTTTCGATGCTTATCTAGAAAATCATATTATGACTGATTTCTTGAGCGTAATTATCGAAGTTTACAAGGTATCTGGATTAATTCAGACTGAGGCAGCGCCCGAAAAAAACTAACAGACGGAGAGCCTAGCCACTCTCCGCGATTATTTAGTGAAGTAGTTTATAAGTGGTTAGAAAATGCTCTTGATATGGGTATCACTGAGCGCGATTTTTGGGAAATGACGATTGCAGAAGTCAATAGGGCTATTGCAAGTAGAAAGAGAGTGTTAAAGGTGGAGGCGCAAGAGAAAGCATCCTACGATTATATCTTAGCTGATAGCATCGGCAGAAGCATCGCGCGCATTTATTCAAGCTCTAGCACCCTTCCAGATATCGGTACAGTTTATCCGACTCTATTCGATAGCAAAGAATTAGAGGAAAAGAGAGCAGCTAAAAAGGCTGAATTATCTGCTTTGAGATTTAAACAATTTGCTGATTCCTATAACAGACGATTTAAGGAGGGCAAAAAAATAAATGAATGAGCAATTAAAAATTATTATTTCAGCTGAAATAGATAAATTAAAACAAAATGTGAACAACGCCAAAAAGGAAATGAACTCCTTTAAGGAGCAAGTTAAAAAGGCTTCTGAAAATGTGGATAAAGACATTGCCGCAATGGGCACTTCTATGAAGAACGCTGGCACGGTAATGGCCACTTCTTTGGCTGCGGCTGGCGCTGCTTTGATTGCTCTTGGCGCATCTACTCAAGAATATAGAAATGAGCAGGCTAAATTAGTTACTGCTTTTGAAGCTGCTGGCGGCTCAGCCGAAGAGGCCAAAGAAACCTATAACGATCTATACAGAGTTTTAGGCGATGGCGGACAGGCAGTAGAAGCAGCAAACCATTTAGCGCAGCTTACCACTAACGAGCAAGAGTTAGCAGAATGGACAAATGTTTGTCAGGGCGTTTATGCAACTTTTGGCTCTAGTTTGCCAATCGAATCGTTAACAGAGGCCGCCAATGAAACTGCGAAAGTCGGCACTCTTACCGGTTCTTTGGCCGATGCATTGAACTGGGCTGGCGTTAGTGAGGAAAAATTCCAAGAGCAGCTGGATGCTTGCAACACAGAGGCTGAAAGAGAAGCTCTTAT
>CAJGCM010000188.1 GCA_904501765.1 uncultured Clostridia bacterium
GAAAGAGATGGTAAATTTATCATTAACGCTCAAAGATTTTATCAGACAATCAAGGTTATGCCTGAGGAGGAGATAACCATTGATATAAACGATAAGCTTAACTGCACAATTTCTTCCGGCAAGGCATCCTTTACTATGTTTGCTATGAGAGGCGAGGATTTCCCAAGTTTACCGGAGCTTACCTCTGATAAAGGCTTTGAAATTGATTCCACAATACTTAAAAAAATGATAAGCAAGGTTACTCACTCTATATCCGACCAGGATAGCAAGCCTATGTTAAGAGGAGCTTTCTTTAAAATAAACAGAGATTCCTTCGAGCTTATTTCATGCGACTCTTATACTCTCTCTATTTGTAAAATGATGTGCGATATAAATTATATTGGAGAAGCTGCGGGAGAGCTTTCATTTATTATACCGGGACACGCTCTTTCTGAGCTTGTAAAGGTTGTTGGTGACGACGAGAAGATTCAGTTCTTCCTTGCGAGAAAACACGCTATTATAAAGAATGGAGAGGATATTTTCTTCACAAGAACAATTGACTCCGAGTATATAGCATACAATAAAATTCTTCCTAAAGATAATAATATATTTGTTACCGTTAACAGAGAAAGGCTCCTTTCCGGTCTTGAAAGAGCATTTATTATAGCGGAGGAAAAAATACAGAGCAGCGGAAAGGGCTACGTAAAGCTTAATATTGAAGATAATACTCTTACTCTTACCTCTGTTTCAGTAAACGGTAAGGTTTATGACGAAATGGATTGCTATCACGACGGAGAGAGTATAGAGATAGCCTTTAACTGCCGTTATCTTATAAATAATATAAAGGCATCTGAGGGGGAAAACCTTTATATAACAATGAAGGGACCCACACAGGCTATAACAATAGAGCCTAACGAGAAGGATGAGAAATTCTCATATTACTATATGATTCTTCCTCTCAGAATAAATAACGATAAATGATTATAAAAAAATTTTGCGCTGAAAATTTCAGAAATATAAAAAAATGCGAGATAGACTTTAGAGAAGGTATAAATATTCTTATAGGAGATAATGCCCAAGGAAAAACAAATACCGCAGAGGGAATTTATATTTTTTCGAGAGGAAGGTCTCAGAGAACAAGCGACGACGATGAGCTTATAAAATTCGGTGAGGAGGGGTTCCGTATATCGGTAGAATACGAGGACAAAAACGGAACGAATACTCTCGAATACGCAAGGTTCGGAAAAGATAAAAGAAGAAAGAAAAACGGATATTCGGTTAATAAAATAACTGAATTTGTTGGAAATCTCAGAGCTGTTCTTTTTACTCCCGACGACCTATCTCTTGTAAAAGGCGGACCCGAAGAGAGGCGAAGCTTTCTCAATATAGCTATATCTCAGCACGACCCATCTTATATAAACCTTTATTCTTCATATAAAAAGGCTCTTGAAAACAGAAATCATATACTGAAGCAGGCATCGAAGGGGTTTTATTATGACGAAAACGAGCTTCGAAGCTGGTCAAATTCTTTAGCGGAATATGCTTCTTATATATACTTACAAAGATATTCTTATATAGAAAAATTAAAAAAGTATACATCTCTTATAATGAAGGATATTTCCGAAGAGAAGGAAGAGATAAATATAGAATATATAAGTGATATAGAAGAGTTTTGTGAAAAAAGAGAATTAATAAAGAAAAAGTATGAGGAAATATTCTCTTCCTCTGAGGAAAGAGAAAAGGCTGCCGGATTAACCCTGTTCGGACCGCATAGAGATGATATAAAAATAGAAATAAACGGCTCTCTTGCAAGGAGCTATTCCTCTCAAGGACAGCAAAGGTCTGTGGTTCTTTCTATGAAGCTATCCGAGGGTGAAATTATAAAAGAAAAAATAGGAGAATACCCTATTTATATTTTTGACGACGTTCTCTCAGAGCTTGACGAAGGAAGGCAGAGATACGTTCTTTCGGGAAGAGAGGGTATGCAGCTTATTATAACCGCTTGTAAGATGAGTGATATAATAAGCGAAGGTGTTAACATAATAAAGGTTGAGGGAGGTTTTTATAACTGATGTTTTTACATATAGGTAACGGTGAGAATGTAAGAAAAAGTGAAGTTATAGGAATTTTTGATTTAGATACCGCAACCGTTTCAAAGGTTACACAAAAATATATAAATAAAAATGAAAAAGAGGGTAATATAGATTACTCCGACAGCGATTTACCCCGCTCTTTTATACTTATAGAAAAAAATAAAAAATATAAAATAAAGCTTTCCAGAATTTCATCCTCGGGACTTATTGCCAGATTTGAAAATAAGGAAATTATAGACTTTATTTGATTTTTTGAAAGGAAAGGTTAAATAAATGGAAGAAAAAGAAAATATACACGGTTACGACGATAGCCAAATACAGGTTTTGGAAGGACTTGAGGCTGTAAGAAAAAGACCGGGTATGTATATAGGTACAACCTCTATAAGAGGTCTTCACCACCTTGTATATGAAATAGTGGATAACTCAATTGACGAGGCTTTGGCCGGTGAGTGTAATGAAATAAGAGTAACAATTCATGAGGATAACAGTGTTTCCGTAAAAGACGACGGAAGAGGTATCCCCTCCGGTATGAATGAAAAGCTCGGACTTCCTACTCTTGAGGTTGTTTATACTGTTCTTCACGCGGGAGGAAAATTCGGCGGAGAAGGATATAAAATAGCCGGTGGTCTTCACGGTGTAGGAGCTTCCGTTGTTAACGCTCTTTCGGAATGGGTAGAGGTTAAAAACCACAGAGATGGAAAAAAATATACAGAGAGATTTGAAAGAGGAAGAGTTGCGCGACCCTTCGCTTGTGAAGGAGATTGCGAGGAGCACGGTCTTTACGTAAGATTCAAGCCCGACCCTGAAATTTTTGAAGAAACTGTTTTTGATTATGAAATTCTTCTTACGAGAATGAGAGAGCAGGCGTTCCTTAACGCAGGTGTTAAAATAGTTCTCGTAGACGAAAGAGAAGGTCAGGAAAGGGAGGAAATTCTCCATTACGAGGGTGGTATTATATCCTTTGTTGAATACCTTAATAATGAAAAAAGAGGGACACCTATACATAACGACGTCATCTACATGAAGGGTGAGGAAAACGGCTCTATTGCAGAGGTTGCAATGCAGTATAACGACAGTTATAATGAAACCATTATTTCCTTTGCTAATAATATGGCGACAATCGAGGGTGGTACTCACGAAACAGGCTTTAAAAATGCTCTTACAAAGGCTATAAACGACTACGGCAGAAAGGCCGGAATTATAAAGGGTGACGATAAAGGTCTTTCAGGTGATGACGTAAGAGAGGGTCTTGTCGCTATAATTTCCGTTAAGCTTACCGATGCGCAGTTTGAGTCACAGACAAAAGCAAAGCTCGGTAACAGTGAAATGAGAAGGCTTGTGGATAGGATTGTTTCCACAAAGCTTGAAGAATATCTTGACGAAAATCCCGCATCTGCCAAAATAATTATAGAAAAGGCTATGACTGCAAACAGAGCAAGAGAGGCAGCGAGAAAAGCAAGAGAATTAACAAGAAGAAAGAATGTTCTTGAGGTTTCAACTCTCCCCGGAAAACTTGCTGACTGTAACGAAAGAGAATCAAGACTTACAGAGGTTTATCTTGTTGAGGGAGATTCTGCGGGAGGCTCTGCGAAGAACTGCCGAGATAGCCGTTTCCAAGCTATTCTTCCCCTTCGAGGAAAGGTTCTCAACGTTGAAAAATCAAGGCTTGATAAGGTTTATTCCAATACGTCTCTTATACCTATCATACAAGCGCTCGGCTGCGGTATAGGAGAAGATTTTGATATACAGAAGCTCCGTTACGGTAAAATAATAATTATGGCGGATGCCGACGTTGACGGCTCACATATAAGAGTTCTCTTACTTACCTTCTTCTTCCGTCATATGCGTCCTCTTATTGAAGAGGGACATATATACCTTGCTCAACCTCCTCTTTACAAGGTACATAAGGGTA
>CAJGCM010000189.1 GCA_904501765.1 uncultured Clostridia bacterium
ATTGCGATAACCGACAGAATAAGAAACAACGCAAAGGAAACCATAGCTAAATTCCAGGAGCAGGGCGTTACCGTTAAGGTAATCTCCGGTGACCATGCGGCAACCGTTTCCAACATTGCGAAAAGAGTTGGAATCACAAATGCCGAATGCTATATTTCCTGTGACGGTCTGTCAGACGAGGAGCTTGTCGACGCAGCCGACAAATACGCAGTCTTCGGCAGGGTTACCCCCGAACAAAAGGTGCTTCTCGTTAAGACCTTACGGGCGGCGGGACACACAGTTGCTATGACGGGTGACGGTGTTAACGACACCCTGGCTCTTAAGGAAAGCGACTGCTCGATTGCTATGGCAGAGGGCAGCGATGCCGCAAAGCGTGTATCAAAAATCGTGCTTATGAAGTCCGATTTCGGCGCTCTGCCCGAGGTTGTAAAGGAGGGTCGCCGCTGTATAAACAACGTTCGTATGTCGGCGGTTCTGTTCCTTATGAAAACCCTTCTTACCATAGCCCTCTCGGTGGTTACCATCGTCACTGTGACGGCTTATCCCTTCGAGCCTAACCAGCTTATGTTCCTTGAGCTTCTCGTTATCGGCTTTGCCTCTCTTATGCTCACGGTTGAGCCTAACGCCCGCCGCATTGAGGGAAGCTTTATAAAAACGGTGCTTATAAAGAGTATTCCAAAGGGACTTGCGATGCTCGTTCCGATAATCGTGGGTATTATTCTGCTTAAGGCAGGAGTTATCACCTCTCCCCAGTTCAGCGCAATCTCAACCTTTGCCGTAACCCTTACAGGATACGTGAATCTTCTGTTCCTTTGCAAGCCTTATACCAAGTGGCGTGTATGGGTTGTTATACTAACGGCAGTGTTCCTTTGTATCCTTATACCCGCATCAATATTCATAGTAAGCGATATGGCGCAGCTGCTCCCCGCCTTTGGAAATCTGCCCGTTCTCTTCGCTACTGCCGGCGTATCTGTTTCCATATCGGTAATCGTTCATCTTTGTCTGCTTATTATGGGCGGCAAAAAGAAGAATTCGTAATCTCTCAAAAAATGCGCAAATCTTAACAGAAATCCGAAATCTTAATAAAGCAAAAGTCCCGACGGAGTACCATAAAACCGCTCCGTCGGGACTTATTATTTTGTTTTTTAGCCAAGGCTCGACTTTTGCTCTGCCCCGCGCCTGCTTTTCGGCTCCGCTTTACAGCCTGTTTTTGTTAGTTTATTATCCCTTACCGGGTATGTATGCGCCAAGCTCAACAAGCTTTCTCTGAAGGTCGGCAACCGAAATTTCTCTTACCTCGCCACCCATATCTGAGGCGAGCGCCGCCGCAACTCCCGCCGCCTGACCTGTTAAGAAGCAGCCCGGGACTACTCTTATCGACGCCTGTATATGCCTGTCTGCCCCTATGCAGCGCCCTGCCACAAGACAGTTGGAATAGGACACGGGTATCAGGCTCCTGTACGGAATACCGTAGGACTCACCTTCAGAGTATCTGTAATCCTCAAGATACTCTCTTTGGAATCTTTCCCAATCCTCCTTGTCCGTTGTCATAACGTGCAAATCAACGGCGTAGCAATATCTGCCAACCTCGTCCTCGAAGGATGCGCGTTGTTTAAAATCTTCAAGGGTCATCATATAATCGCATACGATACGCCTCGATTCTCTGACCCCCAGCATATCCGCCGTATAGACGAGAGTCATATCCTCGTATCCCTTGAGGTACTTTTTAAAATACACCTCGTATTCCGCCATTGATTTCCTGCCCCAAGACATTGCCTTGGTTAAGGATTCCTCGTCCTCGGGGTTTGTGCCGAAGGTGTGACCTATGTTTCCGCCGCCGATTCCATTTCCGGGGTCTACCTTTATCATACCGGGCAGATGCCTGTCCGCATAGGTGAACACTCCGTCACGTATTGCATCTTCGATATGAGCATCGTCCTCACAGCATCTCTTTGAAAAATCTACGTTTGCCCACAAAGAGCAGAGTGTGGGCCCCATAACGACGCCGTTTTCGTCGCCGCATTCGTATTCACCTCCGCCTAAGGCGCAAAGGTCACCGTCACCGGTGCAGTCTATGTAAACCTTCGCTTTTACGGCAAACATACCGCTTTTGGCATTAAGAACTACGTATTTTATCTCACGCCCCTCGGCAACAACGTCACAAAGAGTTGTGAAAAAGGTATATTTCACCGAAGACTTTTCCATTATTTCGTCAAACGCCAGCTTCACCTCTTCAACCTTTATAGGCGACCAGGTATCGGTTTTCGGAATATCCTTGCAAACCATCTGCCTGAATTCGTATCCTATTCCGGTTGCAATCATTCGCACACCGTCAAAATATGGGCCGATAGAAGGTACGAGCCCTGAGGTCAATGCTCCTCCAAAGGAGCCTCTTGCCTCTGCGAGAAATACGCTTTTTCCCTGCCTTGATGCGGCAAGAGCAGCGGCAACACCCGCAGCGCCTCCACCCGCTACGAAAACGTCTACGTCATATTTTACGTCAAGGTTTTTCTGGTAAATCATAACTAATCCCCCAAAAGCAGTTTTTGCTCCACACCCACGGCGTGTAAGCTTTCAGCTGCCGTCTCCGTCTTTTTCTTCAGAAAATTGAGCTATACCGCCTATCTTCTGAGCCACAGAAAATTATTTACGCTTTGCCTGAAGAAGCCACTGTATCAGGTCGGTGCTTTCGTACGCAGGCTCCCAGGACTCGTGGTCAACTCCCTCGAAAACGGTAAGCCTGACGTTGCCGCCCGCAGCCTCAAGAGCTCGGCACATCTCTTTGGAATTTTCTATGGGAACAACACTGTCTTTGTCCCCGTGAAACGCCCATACGGGAGTTTTCCCTATGTTTCCTACCCGCCAGGACATACCACCGCCGCATACGGGAGCTAAAGCGGCGAAAAGACCGGGGTAGGACATTCCCATCTCCCAGGTGCCAAAGCCGCCCATCGAAAGCCCTGTTATAGTTACACGGTCCTCGTCTATATTGTATTTACCAATTATAAAATCAATAAGCTCACGGAGCTCAAAGGTGAGCAGATTCCAAACAAGCCCCTCGGGGCATTGAGGCGCTATTACCACAGCGTCAAGCTCCATACCGCCCTCTATGTATTTTGCAATTCCGTGGGTGGGAAGTTTATCAAAGTCGTCGCCTCTTTCCCCTGCCCCGTGAAGGGATATTATAAGTGGAAGCTTATCTTCACATACCTTTGGTGTGTATAAAAGATAGTTCATTTTCTCTATTCTTTTACCCACGAACTTATAAATGCATCTTTCCATAATTCTACTCTCCTGCAAGTCTTTTAAGTTTTTCCGTATCTATTTTGCTGACAAGTTCAAGCTTATATTTTTCCACGAAGCGTAAACCCGCCTCTATCTCTTTTCTGACATATACCCTTGAAGGTGAGTGGGCATCCACACCTATTACGACAGAGGCTCCCAGCGCCGACGCTCTCTCCCAGAATAAGGGGTTTGGATAGTGTCTTGCGCCGCATAAGCCGAGGAGATTTACCTCAAGAGGTAAGCCGCTTGTCTTTGCCGCAAGAATCAGCCTGTCACACTCCTGCTTATATAAGTCAGCGTCACCAATAAAATGTATAACGTCAGGGTGAGCTATATAGCTGTAAGCTCCTGTGGAAATTCCCGCAATACACTGGTCCACGTATTTTTTGAGAGTATCAGGGCTTTCGGTTTCCGAAAAGGAATCAAGTCTGCCCGGCAAGGACTCAGTGCCAACACTATGCTGACCGAGTATCAGATATTCTACGCCGCACCTGCGGTAAAGCTTTATGTCCTCACCGAAAAACTCCGGGAAATACTCCATCTCAAGCCCCGCCTGAATATTCATTCGCCCCGAATACTTTTCCTTCAACGCACGTATATCGTCGCAGTAGCCGCAAAGCTCCCGAGCCTCCATTCTGGTTCGAGATACGTA
>CAJGCM010000190.1 GCA_904501765.1 uncultured Clostridia bacterium
TTCGCTATCTGAAAAGCCTCTCTGATAGAGTCAGCCAAGTCCTCTATTCTGTTTACGAAATAATTGTGCTTCGTGATAGGAAGGGTAATTCCCGTAATATCTATTTCCTGGAAGCTGTCCTTGCCTATAAGAGCGCAGGGAACGTTTCCCGTAATGGCAACCATAGGAATGGAATCCAGCATAGCCGTCGCAATACCCGTAACGAGGTTGGTGGCGCCGGGGCCGGAGGTGGCTATACAAACGCCCACCTTACCCGTGGCTCTCGAATAACCGTCTGCCGCATGGGCAGCTCCCTGCTCGTGGGCGGTAAGAATGTGATTTATTTTGTCTTTGTACTTGTAAAGGGCGTCGTAGACGTTTATAATCTGACCGCCCGGATATCCGAAAACATCGGTAACTCCCTGCTCTATAAGCACGTTTACAATGATTTCTGCTCCTGTTAATTTCATATTTCCTTTTTTATCCGTTCTTAATTTTAAGTAAATTGTTAACTGCGCTGATGAGAGCTTTTACTGAGGACGAGCCTATGTCGCTGTCAATACCCGCTCCCCAGAACAGCTCTCCGTCACAGGCAAGGCTTACGTATGAAGCAGCCTTCGCTGCGGTTTTGCCCTCTATGGCGTGCTGATTATATCCTTCAAGGCTGTAATCGTAGGGGATAATCTTTTTCACAGCATTGCTCACGCAGTCAAGCCTTCCGTTACCCTCTGCGGTTACGTTATATGACTTGCCTCCATAAACGAGCTTTACGTTAGCCGAAATCACCCCGTCAGCGCACTCGGAATAATATGCTTGCTCAAGAGATATTATCGAGGACAGATTTACGTAGTCCCTAATGAATATATCGTAAACCTCTGCGGGTAAAAGCTCTCTGTGCTCATGGTCGGATATACTCTTTACGTGGTAGCCGAAGCTCTCTCTTATCTTCTGCGGAAGGTTTAAGTTAAACTGGGTTTCAAGAATGTATCCTATGCCGCCCTTGCCGGACTGGGAATTTATTCTTATAACGTCAGCCTCGTAAACTCTGCCGACGTCGGTGGGGTCTATGGGAAGATAAGGAACAGTCCAGGGAATATCCCTTCCCTCTCTGAACTTCATCCCCTTCGCTATAGCGTCCTGATGGGAACCGCTAAAGGCTGCAAACACAAGCTTTCCGCTGTAAGGCTGCCTGTCGTAAACACTCATTCTTGTAACACTCTCATATACCCTGCAAAGCCTCGGAAGGTCGGAGAAATCAAGCCCCGGGTCAACGCCTTGAGAATACATATTAAGCGCAAGTGTGATAATATCCACGTTACCGGTGCGCTCTCCGTTTCCAAAAAGCGTACCCTCTATTCTGTCACCCCCGGCAAGTAGTCCAAGCTCGCTGTCCGCAACGGCGCATCCTCTGTCGTTATGAGGGTGAAGAGATATTATTACGTTCTCTCTGTTAAGAAGATTCTTGTGCATATATTCCACCTGATTGGCGTAAATATGCGGCATAGAATGAGAAACCGTTACCGGAAGATTTATAATAACCTTGTTTTCGGGAGTAGGCTCCCAGATTTTGATAACCTCATTACAAATTTCAAGAGCAAATTCAGGCTCGGTACCGGTAAAGCTCTCGGGGGAATATTCAAACACGACATTTCCCTCGGCTTTTGCCTTGTATTCCTTGCAAAGCCTCGCTCCGAAGGTGGCAATATTTATAATTTCCTCCCGACTTTTTCTGAACACCTGCTCGCGCTGAGCAACAGATGTGGAATTGTAAAGATGCACCACCGCATTCTTACAGCCCCGAAGCGCCTCAAAGGTCTTTGCTATAATATGCTCTCTCGACTGGGTAAGCACCTGGATTGTCACGTCGTCGGGAATGAGTCCTCGCTCGATTATGGTTCTGCAAAACTCATATTCCGTTTCGGACGCAGCCGGGAAGCCCACCTCAATTTCCTTAAAACCGATTTCGCAAAGAAGCTTGAAGAACTCCAGCTTCTCCTCAAGACTCATGGGTATTATAAGCGCCTGGTTACCGTCACGCAAATCCACGCTGCACCATCTCGGAGGCTTGTCTATATATTCCTTCTTTCGCCAATCGGAGCTGACTCCGACTGGAGAGAAAAATTGCTTTGTATATTTCACGTTACCCTTCATTATGAAAAAATCCTTTCAAAAACCAACACTGAAATCCAACGCATCGGGAGAGCCGCCGTTAAAGCTCCGCCAGCCCTTTATAATTTGCAACACGGCTGTAAGCCGCCCCTCGCCACTGTCACTTTACTAAGCTAAAGCGCATAAAATAAATATAGGGTATTTTAAAACATTTTTGCGATTTTGTCAATAGTTAGCCCATATGTATTTTAAATAATACCAAAAATATTTGCGAAAATAATATAAAATAGGCCGCAGCTCACCTTTTGGCGGAAAGCTGCGGCCAAAATTTTTATCAGCAACAAAATCCCGCTCACTGTCGGGTTAGGTTCGCCGAGGAAAAAATCCCGAGGGCGAGTCCTTGGCATTTGCCCGAAGGCTCTGCCGATTAAAGCTTGTATACCCAGCCGAAGCTATCAGGAAGCTTCCCCCACTGAATACCTGTGAGAATATCGTAAAGCCTCTGGGTTACTTCGCCTATTTTTTCACCGTTTACCGAATACTCAACGTCACGGTACATAAGTCTGCCTATGGGAGAAACCACCGCTGCTGTTCCGCAGCCCCAAGCCTCCTCAAGCCGTCCATTCTCAAGGGCTTCGATAAGCTCGTCAACCGACAAAAGCCTTTCGGTAACCTTGTATCCTAAGGACCTTAACACCTCGATACAGGATTTTCTCGTAATTCCCGGGAGAATGGAGCCTGTAAGAGCAGGGGTTATAATCTCGCCGTCTATCTTGAACATAACGTTCATAGCGCCGACCTCTTCAATATATCTGCGCTCAACTCCGTCGAGCCAGAGAACCTGAGAATATCCTTTTTTATTGGCCCTCTCTCCCGCTCTTGTAGAAGCGGCATAGTTTCCGCCGCATTTAGCATAGCCCGTTCCGCCTCTTACCGTACGGACGTCCTCGTTTTCTATCATAATCTTAACGGGGTTAATGCCCTCCTTATAGTAGCTGCCGCTGGGAGAGGCAATTATCATAAAGGTAGCTCGCTTCACGGTGTGAACACCGAGAGATTCGTCGTTTCCAAACATATAGGGACGAAGATATAATGACGTGCCGAAGGTATGAGGCACCCATCTTTCCTCGTGCTTTACAAAGGCGGTGAGAATTTCAAGCGCCTCCTCCTCGTCTATCGTGGGCAGACACATACGCTCTGCAGAGGTGTTCATTCTCTTTATATTTTCCATAGGGCGGAAGAGCTGCACTGAGCCCTCGGCAGTTCTGTAAGCCTTAAGACCCTCGAATATCTCGGCTCCGTAATGGAGAACGGTTGATGCAGGATGAAGAGAAATATACCCGAAGGGGATTATTCTCGCATCATACCATCCGCGCCCCTCCTCGTAATCCATAACGAACATATGGTCGGAAAATACCTTTCCGAAGCCAAGCTCGGACTCCTTTGGCATAAAGCCCTTGTTCTCGTTTTCAACAATTCTTATTTCCATAATCTTCTCCTCCGAAATATATTGAAGCCCCGCCAGAGGCAAATGTATGATAAGCCGCGCGGGTGTCCTTGCCCATATAGTCCAAACGTTTAAATAAAATGTTATAGTATATGGTATCACAAAGAAAAAAGCAAGTCAATAGTCTGACCTGCTTTTTTAGTGTTTTTTATTGGATTTTTTATTGAATTTTTACTCTTTTTTATCCCGGCTTCCGCCCCCCGAAAGCTTGCGCTTCATAATGAGAGTTATCACGAAGCCTATTAAAGGGAAAAGAGCCGACACAAGCATACCCGAGCGCATTCCAATTTGCTCGGCGCTCATACCGAA
>CAJGCM010000191.1 GCA_904501765.1 uncultured Clostridia bacterium
GTTGACCCGGGGGAGCTTTATTATAATCAATAAAAAAGAAAAATAAAATCCGTCACGGTATGACCCGTGACGGATTTTTGCTGCAAAGGTGATAAAAGCCTACGGCTTATCGGAATAATCTATTCATTAAGATATTATTAGAACAGACCTACGATTTTTCCGTTTTCGTCAACGTCGATATTGAGAGCTGCGGGAGCCTTGGGAAGACCGGGCATAGTCATAATATCGCCTGTGAGAACGACTATAAAGCCTGCTCCTGCAGAAACCTTTACGTTCTTTATAGTAACGGTAAAGCCTTCGGGAGCGCCGAGCTTCGTCATATCGTCTGAGAAGGAATACTGAGTTTTAGCCATACAAACGGGCATCTTATCGTAGCCGTATTTTTCAAGAAGAGCTATCTGCTTTTTAGCCGCAGGAAGAACTGCTATTCCGTCACCACCGTAAATCTTCTTAACGATAGCGGTGATTTTTTCCTCAATAGTAAGGTCTGTGTCATAGCAGAAGGTAAAGTCACCCTGCTCCTCTTCGCAAAGACGTACAACCTCGCGTGCCAGAGCCTCACCGCCACGGCCGCCCTCAGCCCAAACGGTTGAGAGAACCACGTTGACTCCAAGCTTCTTGCACTCGTCGATAATAAGCTCGATTTCAGCGTCGGTGTCTGTGGGGAATCTGTTTACCGCAACCACGGAGGGAAGCTTGTAAACCTCCTTGATGTTTCTCACGTGGCGGAGAAGGTTGGGAATACCCGACTTAAGAGCTTCAAGGTTTTCATTACCCAGCTCGCTCTTAAGGACGCCGCCGTGCATCTTAAGAGCTCTTACGGTGGCAACTATAACTACTGCGGAGGGAGTAAGTCCTGCCGCGCGGCATTTAATATCAAGGAACTTTTCAGCTCCAAGGTCGGCGCCGAAGCCTGCCTCGGTGATAGCGTAATCAGCCATCTTCATAGCCATACGTGTAGCAATTACGGAGTTGCAGCCGTGAGCAATATTTGCGAAGGGGCCGCCGTGTACGAATGCGGGAGTACCCTCAAGAGTTTGTACGAGGTTGGGCATAAGAGCGTCCTTAAGGAGCGCTGCCATAGCGCCAACCGCTCCTATCTGACCTGCGGTAACAGGCTCCTCTGCATAGGTATAACCGATAACGATTTTGGAAAGTCTGTCCTTCAAGTCCTCGATAGAGGAGGCAAGGCAGAATACTGCCATGATTTCCGAGGCAACGGTTATATCAAAGCCGTCCTCACGGGGTGTGCCGTTTACTCTTCCGCCAAGGCCGTCGGTAACGAAACGAAGCTGACGGTCGTTCATATCAACGCATCTTTTCCAGGTAATACGTCTTGGGTCAATGCCGAGGGCGTTGCCCTGGTAGATATGGTTGTCTATCATAGCGGCAAGAAGGTTGTTTGCCGCGCCGATAGCGTGGAAATCTCCTGTAAAGTGAAGATTTATATCTTCCATAGGAACAACCTGAGCGTATCCGCCGCCTGCCGCACCGCCCTTAATTCCAAACACGGGTCCTAAGGAAGGCTCTCTTAAAGCCACGGCGCAGGATTTGCCTATTCGCTTCATACCGTCGGCAAGACCGATGGTAGTGGTAGTTTTGCCCTCGCCTGCGGGAGTGGGGGTTATAGCGGTAACAAGTATAAGCTTTCCGTCGGGACGTGTAGATTCTTTAAGAAGGGAATAGTTTACCTTCGCCTTATATCTGCCGTAGGTTTCAATATATTTTTCGTCAACACCCGCAGCTTCAGCTATCTTTGTGATGGGCTGCATTTTTGCGCTCTGCGCAATTTCAATATCAGATAAAAAAGCCACTTAAAATAAATCCTGCCTTTCTTTTATCCGTCGGGGGTTGCCCGACGGATATTATACTTTCAAGTTGTTTAGATATTATTTCTTGAAATATTCAACTGCGGATTCGAACATTCTCATATCAAATTCGCCAAGTACGTTTTTGTAAAGACCCGAGCCGATTCTCTCGCTGTGTCCCATCTTACCAAGCACTCGTCCGTCGGGAGAGGTGATACCCTCGATAGCGAATACGGAGCCGTTGGGATTGTAGCGTATATCGTCTGTGGGGTTGCCCTGAAGGTCTACGTACTGGGTAGCAATCTGACCGTTCTTAGCAAGAGCGAGAGCATCGGATTCGGAGCAGAGGAATTTACCTTCACCGTGAGAAATCGGAACTGTGTAAATCTGTCCAACCTCGCACTTTGCAAGCCAAGGGGACTTGTTAGACGCAATTCTCGTTCTTACCAGCTTGGACTGGTGGCGAGCGATATTGTTGAAGGTAAGAGTGGGGGAGTTCTCATCGGGCTCGGTGATTTTTCCGTAGGGAACGAGACCGAGCTTTACAAGAGCCTGGAAGCCGTTGCATATACCTGCCATAAGACCGTCACGGTTGTTAAGAAGGTTATGTACCTCAGCCTTAATCTGCTCGTTGCGGAAGAGAGCCATAATGAATTTACCCGAACCATCGGGCTCGTCACCGCCGGAGAAGCCGCCGGGTACGAATATCATCTGAGAGGACTTAATCTCCCTTGCAAAGTCCTCAGCGCTCTTAGCGATTCCGGATTTAGTAAGGTTGTTTATTACGAATATTTCAGTATCTGCTCCTGCATCTCGAAGAACCTTTGCGGTGTCAAATTCACAGTTTGTTCCGGGGAATACGGGAATAAGAACCTTAGGACGGGCAACCTTAACTGCGGGGGCGTGTCTTGTTTCTGCCTTGTAAGAGAAGCTCTCGTAGGTTTTAGCATCAGGCTTTTCGTTACAGGGGAATACGCCCTCAAGCTTGTTTTCATAGAGCTTTTCAAGCTCTTTCATAGAAACGGAAGAGTCCTTGTGCTTCACGCAGCCGCAATCGCATACCTGACCGATAAGCTCGCCATCTGCAAAGTCAGCGTCAACCTCAAGGAGGAAGGTGCCGTACTTGGGAGCGAATATATCTTCAAGAGTAAGGGCGTCGGAATACTTAAAGCCGAAGCCGTTGCCTATGAGCATCTTATATATAGCTTCCGCAACTCCGCCGAATGTGGGAGTATAAGCGGCATAAACCTTGCCATCTCTCATAAGAGCGGTAACCTTGCCGAAGAGGGATATGAGGCTTTCTGCTACGGGCAGACCGTTCTCGTCATACTCGGGGCAGAGGCGAACGACCTTATGTCCTGCCGCCTTCATATCGTTGGTTATAACCTCGGAGGTTTTACCTGTCGTGACGGCGAAGGATACGAGAGTGGGAGGAACGTCAAGCTCCTCAAAGGAGCCGCTCATAGAGTCTTTACCGCCGATAGAGGCGATGCCAAGGTCCATCTGAGCTTTGAATGCACCGAGGAGCGCTGCCATAGGCTTGCCCCATCTCTTGCCGTCACGCCCGGGCTTTTCAAAGTATTCCTGGAAGGTAAGATATACGTCCTCGAAGGAAGCGCCGGTAGCTATAAGCTTAGCCACGCTTTCGACAACGGCAAGATATGCGCTGTGGAAGGGACTTGCTTCTGCTATCATAGGATTGTATCCCCACGCCATATAGGAGCAGGTGTCGGTGTGCTTTTTCTCAACTGAAATCTTGTGTACCATTGCCTGAATGGGGGTTTTCTGATGCTTTCCGCCAAATGGCATAAGCACTGTTCCTGCGCCGATTGTGGAGTCAAATCTCTCGGAAAGTCCTCTCTTGGAGCAAACGTTGAGGTCCTCTACCAATGCGCGGTAGCCGTACTCGAAGCAGCAGGGGATCTCGGGCTTGTAAGCCTTAGGAGCTGCGGGGGTGATATCAATGTGCTTTTCAGCACCGTTGGAGTTCAAGAATTCTCTGGAAACATCAGCAATTACAGCGCCATTCCAGTACATGGTAAGTCTGGGGTCCTCCGTAACGATTGCAATCTTGGTAGCCTCCA
>CAJGCM010000192.1 GCA_904501765.1 uncultured Clostridia bacterium
ATATTGCGAGCTATCGGAATATTTTGCAAAAAACAATCGAGCTTTTATGAGTTTTCTTAAAGAAAACGGAAATTTATGACTTATGAAGGGAGAAAATTATGAAGATTTTGGCAAATGAATTCGTTTTACCGATAGGTCAGAATACCGAATGTCACGCATCCCATTTTGTTCTTACCAACGACGGCAGAATTTTTTGTGTATTTTTCTTTGGTAGCAAAGAGGGAAGAGATGATATTAGAATATATGGAGCGTTCAGAAATGAGGGCGGAGGATGGGAGGAGCCATTTCCAATAAGCGAGGATGACGGAATAGCACATTGGAATCCCGTTCTGTTCAGAAAAAAAGACGGAAGCTTCTTGCTTTTCTACAAAATAGGAAAGATAATACCGGAGTGGAAAACCTACTACAGGGTATCATATGATAATTGCCGCACTTGGTCTGATTCCCGCGAGCTTGTCCCTGGTGATGAGTGTGGCGGACGCGGTCCTGTAAGAAACAAGGCTTATTATTTAGAAGACGGTAGTATTCTTGCTCCTGCATCGAGTGAGCAGGGCGAGTGGAAATGCTTCTTTGACCGCTCCTATGACGATGGAGCTACATGGGAGAGAACGGCAGATCTATCAATATCGGAGGAGATGAAGGGAAAATACGACTCTCTTGATAAAAAGGGAATAATTCAGCCTACCATATGGACGAGTGATGAGGGATACCACGCTCTTATGCGCTCGACCGAGGGTAAGATATATAGAACAGATTCGTCAGATGCAAAAAAATGGTGTACTCCTTACGCTATAGATATGCCAAATAATAATTGCGGAATAGACGTAGTGAAGCACCCGGACGGCAGACTTTTCCTTGTTTGCAACCCTACCGATACCAATCCTAAGAAGACACCTCTTTCTATATATGTTTCCGAGGATAACGGAAAAACATTTGAGCTTTATTCCAACCTTACTACTATGGTGGGTAACTACCTTTACCCTGCGGTAAGATTTGAGGATGGAAAGATGCATATCACTTATACATGGAATTATAGAAACGTAGCTTACGTATGCTTAAGTGAGTTGTGAGATTGGAGATAAAATGAAAAGCTATAAAATAAAGGATAGTTTTAAGGCGAATAATTCAAAGCTCTTAGGTTTTGTAGGTGAGCTTTTCGATAAAATGATATACAACAGAATGACCTCTGATTTTGCGGTGGAAAGCATTCTCGCTGAGGCAGAGGAACCGTTTTTTAGCAAAAGCGATGACGATGACGCTCCTCTTGGATGGTGGAGAGGTGAATTCTGGGGTAAATGGATGATTAGCGCCGTCCGCGCTTGCAAATATTCCCCGAGCCGCAAGTTGTCGGAGATTATACGTAACAGTGCGGAAAAGGTGATCTCAACCGCTACGGATGATGGATATATAGGCACCTATAAGAATCCCGCTTTGATTTTTCCTTGCACGGAAGCGGAGGGAAAGGCTGTCGTGGGCTTCAACTGCAATTTCTGTTGGAATATCTGGTGCCGTAAATATACGCTATGGGGACTTATTGAGGCTTACGAGCTTCTTAATGATGAAAAGTTTTTGAATGCAGCCTATGCGCTTGCTTTAAATACTATTGAAACGGTGCATGCATCAGGTGCAAATCCCTGCGAAACAGGAACATTCCTCGGCGTTGCTTCCGGATCAATAATGAAGCCGATGCTTATCCTTTATGGTCACGTTGGAGACGATAGGCTTCTTGATTTTGCGAAGGAGATAGCTGACGGATTTGAAAATGATGATGCAAAATGTATAAAAATAATTAAAAAATCCTTGGAATTCGTGCCTGTTCACGTATGGAATTACGATAACCCTGCCGCTGAAACTCCTTTTAATTACACAAGCCAAAAGGCTTATGAAATGATGTCTTGCTTCGAGGGAATTTGTGAGCTTTATAGGTATACCGGTACGGAAAAATATCTGACGGCTGTAAAGAATTTCCATGAGCTTATAATGAGATATGAGTATAACAGACTTATGTGTGTGGGATACAATGACAGATTTCTTCATGCATCGGTCATAGAGGATGCGGTAAGCGAGCCCTGCGATATTATTCATTTCATAAGACTCTCTTTCGAACTTTATCTGATTACAGGGGACGGAAAATATGCTCAGTGCATTGAGGATGCGTTTATAAATCCGTTCCTTTCTTCAATTAACCGTAACGGAGATTGGGGAGCGCGTATCGTCAGGTCCATGTCTCACCATGTAGAGGAGAGAGATATAGTAAATATGAAATATAATCATTGCTGTGTCAATAATATGCCAAGAGCTTTCGCTACGGCTGCAGAGTTTATGGTTTTGAAAGACGAGGATGGATATATTATTAATTCATATCTTCCCTTCCGAGCAGAGCTTGACGAGGGTGTGGTATCAGTATCCGAGGGATACGTCAGCGAATGCGCGGTTACGGTAAGCTTTAATCTTGAAAAAGCGACGGCTTTCAAATTCAGAATTCCCAAGTGGAGCAAAAAAACAAAAATTACCGTTGGAGGAAAGGAATACGCACCGATAGAGGGTAGCTTCCTTTCGGTTCCCGTTTCTTCGGGCAAAACAAACGTAAGAATAGAGCTTGATAGTACCCCGAGGCTTATACCCGGAGATTATTTGCGCTATATGTTCCCGATGACACAATATCTAAAAAAACGCTATGACCTTATATCGCCTGCAGAAGCAACGAAGGATAATATGTCTACTTTACACATAGGACCGGTATTGCTTTCTATGTGGGATGGGCTTGGTACAGAATGGAGCGAAATGACGGATAGTAAACCTGTTTGTAGAGACGCTTACATTACCGCTGAAAGAGTGCCTGCGGAGGGAACTCAAGTATGCTATAAGGTAAGGATTAAATCCGAAAAAGAAGATAGATGTATATTTATGTGCGATTATGTCAGTGCTTCAAACGAATTCCTACCGAAAAGGTTTAGTATCTTCATATAAACATAGGTTCGTTGGAGAAAAATCGCATGGATGCTATAGTTTGCACTTTAAATATAAAAACATAACGAAAAGCCCTCGGCAAATTTGCCGAGGGCTTGATATTTAGTTTATAACGAAATTCTCGTTATACCGAATTACTCGGAAAGAGCTGCCTGAGCTGCTGCAAGTCTTGCGATCGGAACTCTGAAGGGAGAGCAGGATACGTAGGAAAGACCTATCTTGTGGCAGAACTCAACGGATGTGGGGTCACCGCCGTGCTCGCCGCAGATACCAACGTGCATCTCGGGACGAACGGACTTACCAAGCTTAATAGCGGTTTCCATAAGCTTACCAACGCCAACCTGGTCGAGCTTAGCGAAGGGATCGTTCTCGAAGATCTTAACGTCATAGTATGCGTTAAGGAACTTGCCTGCGTCGTCACGGGAGAAGCCGAAGGTCATCTGGGTCAGGTCGTTGGTACCGAAGCAGAAGAAGTCAGCATTCTGAGCGATCTCGTCAGCGGTCAGGCAGGCGCGGGGAATCTCGATCATGGTGCCAACCTCGTAGTGCAGCTCAATGCCGGCAGCGGCGATCTCGGCGTCAGCGGTCTTGACCACCACATCCTAGACAAACTTCAGCTCCTTGACATCACCCACCAGAGGGATCATGATCTCGGGCACCATGGTCCAATCGGGATGAGCCTTCTTGGTGGCGATGGCGGCGCGGATGACTGCCTTGGTCTGCATAGCGGCGATCTCGGGATAGGTGACAGCCAGACGGCAGCCACGGTGACCCATCATGGGGTTGAACTCATGCAGAGAAGCGATGATATCCTTGATCTGCTGAACAGTCTTGCCCTTGGTGGCAGCCAGCGCAGCGATGTCTTCTTCGGTGGTGGGCACGAACTCGTGCAGAGGGGGATCCA
>CAJGCM010000193.1 GCA_904501765.1 uncultured Clostridia bacterium
CAAGTTTATACATCAAATTAAGAATTGATATAAAATTATACTGCTGTGAGGGAGAGAGAGCAACGAATTTGTCGAACAAGCCCTTTACGCCATTACCGTATTCCGCAGTTTCTTCGAAGCCGCTGATTTCTATACAATTGTTAAGGAAGGTTACGTAGTCCTTCATAATGGCTCCGTAGCACTCAACCTCAAGGAGTCCGTCAGCGAGGTCGAATATGCCCGAGCGCACGTATGCAATCATATCCTCAAAGCTAACCTTCACAGATGCGTCCATTCCAAAAAGAATATTTACGGGAGCATTCAGATAAAGATAGTTTTCAGCCGTTCCCTCATCGGCAAGAATAATCTTGGAAAAGTCCTCCGCCCGATAGTAGTTGAACAGAAGCCTCGTGGTATCAAAGTAAGGCGGATTTTTCGACTGAAGCTCCTCCATACTTAAGGAAGCCGTCAAAATATGCGCATATACCTGACGAACGTTGGTGGGAAGTCCGTAAACGATAAAGGCTTCCATAAAGCTCTTCTGCTCTGTTTCATAAAGGTAGGTGTACAAGAGGTCGAAAAGGTCGTCCTCTTCTCGCCAAGCTGAAACGAAATAATACAAATCCGGATATTCATATACGTATCTTTGCCCAATCATAGCTACAACCGTCTGTGTGAGATTATCGTAATGAGCTTCAAGCGCCTCTCCGCTGCAGCCTGCGGGAATATCCTTTGTAAGGTCGTAAATCTCAAGAGAATGCTCAAGGAGCATCTGCAATTGCATAAGCTCATAGTCGTCTTTTACAGGATAGGAGCTAAAGCGAAGACGCATTGTTTCGTTTTCGTAAATAACCTCGTCGCCGTATATATCTATAAGCTCAAGAAGCAAGGGAGATACGGTGTACATCGGGCTATCCTCGTCGTCAAAATAAGCGAGAGATGCTTTAACCTTATCATAGCTTTCAAGATAAAGAACGTCGTATCCGTTTTCGATAGCGAACACACCCTCAAATCTTTTGATATCATTTGCCCAAAGGTTAAAGCCGTAAACCATTGCGGTACGGGCTACGTTAAAGGAAAGAGCTTCGTCGATAAGATCTTGCTCCATCTGCTCCATATCAATGTAAGCCGACATAAGGCTCATTGCAAGTTCTCCTAAAGACTTGTCAATGGAAGGAAGAGTATCCCCTTCCCAATTTACCGCCTCAAATTTCTCGGCGTTATCGTTGAATTCCGAAACGTCTGTATAGATAAGCTGCACGTCATAAGTATAAGTTTTGCCATCATAGCTTACGGTAAGACGCTGTGTGTAAGGTGAGTTTTCTTCATTTACCTGACTTACGTCAAAGCCGGATATCATATCCGCACTCAAAACCACCTCGCGTTTAAGCTCGCCGCCTTTTCCTTTAAATACGAGTCTGCCGCCTGCCGGGTCAACCTTACCCTCGTAATGGCTTCCGTAGGTCACCTTGTTCGGCTTTCGGAAGTCCACCGTATCGACAGCGTAAATATTAACCTCAAAGGCTCCTCCGCAACTCTCTTCCCCGTCAGTGCAGGTCACATTAACCGTCTTGTTCATACCTGCGACAGAAGAATCAAATCCACTGACGGATATCTCGTCGTCTGAAAACTTAAAGGTGCTTGTAACCCCCTTAAGGCTCGTTACCTTTACGACACCGCGGCTTCTGTCAAGCTCGGCGCCGACAAGATAATCCACCGGAACGCCGATTATCTGTACTCTCTCTACAACAGTAACAGAAATTTCGGTAGAAGCATTGCCATATTCAATTTTAACAGTCTGCTTACCCAGCGTATCCTTATCGTATCCGGAAACGGTGATATCAGACGAATCAAGAGGAATTTCGGTAGTGCTGTCTCCAGCGCCGACAATCAGAATACCACCTGAAAGGTCAAGCTCCTGACCGAGTATGTAAACAGTCTGAAATTCACCCTCCTCACTCACCGATATTGTATCGGCTGAGTTACAAGCAACCGCAAAAAAGGCAAAAAGGAGAGTTGCCATAATCATTAAAGCTAACTTAATACTTCTTTTCATAAAAACGTATTCTCCACTTATATATCTGCATTTTTACATTTAAACCTTTAAAACAAACAGTCCCTATTCCGCCAAATCAAACACGGAATAAAGCTTCTCGCCACTCTCCAGCGCCGTTATACCGTCAACACCTGATTCCACATCGGACGACGAGGGATTTGAGCTCCAGCCGAGGAAGACGTATCCTTCTTTTACAGGAGCTGACAGCTTGGTATCGGAGAAATTGTTAATAACGGTGCTCCCATTTCCGATAACCGAAACCACGTATCCATCATCGGATACCTCACACCCCGAAACTACTGGTACGAAGGTGGAATTCCACCCGTCCTTCCACTTTGAAAAATCCGCCTCCTTGGCAACGTATAGCGTTAAAGAATCACAAGCGTAAAAGGCGTGAGAGCCAACGGATGAAACATTCTTTCCAAGCGTCAACGACAAAAGAGCTTTACATTCACGGAATGCATGGTTTCCAATTTGCTCCAGCGCTACGGGAAGAGATATTTCCGTAAGCTTTGCATCGCCGTAAAACGCATAGCTTCCGATATTCTTAACACTATTACCCAAGTCAAGAGAGGTAAGCGCCTCGCACTTGTAAAATGCGTAATCACCTATCTCTTCGAGCGTGTTCGGGAACACCGCCGACTCAAGCTCTGAGCATTTATAAAACGCCTTATCTCCGACAGAGGTAATTCTACCGTTAACCTTTATTTCCTTAAGGGTTAAGCACTCGTAAAAAGCCTTTTCGCCTATCATTTTTGCTTCGGCTATTTCAACCCTTTTAAGTGACGAAAAACCACGGAAGGCGCATTTTCCGATATACTCTATGCGTTCCCCCATAGTTATAATATCAATTCCTGCGGTTTCGACCTCACCGTCAGCAGAATCAGGGCGGCGATAACCGCAACCAAAGAAAGCAAAGTCACCTATGTAGGTAACGGCTGCGGGAATCTCAAGCACGTCCTCGTCGGTATCATTCGCATAAACGTCCGCCACACCGCACATATAGAAGGCTGACCTTCCTATTTCACGGAGCTTTCCGGGTAATTTCGTCAATCTGAGGGAGGTGCAATTGTAAAATGCGTAATCCTCAATTTTTTCAATATTATCGCTGAAGGTTACCTTTTCGAGAGCTGCGCAGTTATAAAATGCTCCCTTGCATATATACTTAACGTTACTATCAAGCTTTATGCTCTTAAGCTCCTGGCAGCCGTAAAAGGCATAACGGGCTATACCTACCGTGTCACTGTCAACGACTATTTCTTCCGTCACACCTTTGGTAAAATCGACTATCCAGTTTCCCGCATAAACCGCTCCCGTAAGAGATTTGGTAAACATTTCTGTATTGCGGAAGGCGTAAGAGCCTATATCCTTGACGGTACTCGGAATTTCTATTTTCGCTAAAGCCGTGCAATTCATAAAGGCGTAATTCCCAATAGTTTCAAGGGAGCTTTCCGTCTTCGGAGGGTCGCCGAAGTCAAAGCTTCCGAGAACTACGTCTATAAGCTTCTCGCAATACAAAAACGCCTGGTCGCCTATATGCTTAACTCCGCTTCCCAAAACTATACTTATTATATCGCTTACAGCAAAAGCACTCTCACCTATGTACTTAACGCTGTTTGGCAGCTCGATGGCAGATATATATTTATTTGCGTAAAGAGCGCTGTCGGCAACACCTACAGTTCCATCTTTAACCTCAATTGCCGATACTTCGGTGTCCTTAAGGGCGACAAGCCATTTTCCAATATAAATTTCATTTGTGGGAGAGTTGTTATAAGCTGCGGTTTCCAAAAATGCGGAATCTCCCATTTTGACAAGCCCG
>CAJGCM010000194.1 GCA_904501765.1 uncultured Clostridia bacterium
ACAAGCTTTTGAAAAAATAAATACCGACTTAGGAACACTAAGAACAAGAGTTACGACCCAGGATATGCGTAACAGTTTTGACAAACTTATTGAAAAATCTGATATTCCGTGTTATAATGAAGGAAAAAAGTGGAGAGGTTTTAATATGGAATTTAAAGTTCAATACAAAACCAAGGACAAGATAACTTCCCCGGCTCTTCAGAATACGGCGTTTGGCGGAGAGATAGGCGAGAGGTTCGACAGATTTATCCACGAGCGCACCTCGGGGGATTTCGCTATAAATGAAATTCTGCGAGAGGCGGAGGAGTGCTTTGCAGAGCAGCTTGACGATGAGTTCAACCACGGAATGTGGCGAGGAGAATTCTGGGGCAAGCTTGCCATCAGCGCTGCGGGAATTGCTAAAATGAAGCGCGACGGTGGCTTATGCGAGGACCTGAAAGAGAGCGCGTACACGATGCTTTCCTACCAGAGAGCGGACGGATATCTTTCAACGTACAGGGATAACAAGGATATAATTCATTGCGATACGGAAATATCCATGCGTGACGTAGGTTGGGCTTGTCCTTATAACTGGAATCTTTGGGGGCAGAAATACACTCTATGGGGCCTTATTGAAATAGCGATGCTGACGGAGGACGAGGGGATACTTGCGGGCGCTGTCAGAATGGCTGACAATATAATTGAAACGGTAAAAGAGCTGGGAGTGAGAGTAAAGGATGCGGGTGTTATGGACGGAGCGGCTGCCTCATCGGTTCTTAAGCCCATTCTCATACTTTACAGGCTGACAGGCTATGATAGATATTTGAGCTTTGCCAAGACTATCGCCGAGGATATGGACCTCGACTCGGGTGAAATCCCGAACATCATAAGAAATTCCCGCCTTGGAATTCCTATGACAGACTGGTATCCGAGAGAGAGCGGATGGTATGCAAAGGCTTATGAAACGATGTCGGTGCTTGAGGGCGTTGCGGAGCTTTACAGAATAACCGGTGACGAGGAGCTTCTCTTTGCTCTTGAAAAATTCTGGGATACTACCTGCGATTTGGAATCGAATATCCTGGGTAGCGTTGGCTATTGCGAGCAGTTTTACAATGCGAAAAGCTATCCCGATGCGGCAACCGAGATATGCGACGTTATACACTGGATGCGTCTGTCATACGAGCTTTTCTGTATTACGGGTAAAGAAAAATACGTTAAGGTTATAGAAAAAGCCTTTCTCAACGCCTTCCTTGCCGGTGTATACGAGGACGGTAGATGGGGAGCCTTCTTCGTAAGAAGCTCGGGTAGGCATTACGAGGCGGACAGGCAGTGCGACACCAAATATCAGCATTGCTGTCTTAATAACGTTGGCAGAGGCTTTGCGAATATGGCTCAAAGCATAATAACCAAGGGCGAGGAAGGTTACTACATAAACAGCTACGTTCAGTCCAAAATTCAGCACGGGAACGCACTTTTCAGAATAAGCAAGGGCTACGTTGATAACGGCAGCGTATCAATAACCGTAAGAGGCGTAAAGCCCGGGGAGAGCGTGTTCCTTTTAGTTCCCGACTGGAGCGCTGATACGGTTTTGTCCGTGGAAGGAAAGACGACGCCTCTTGAGTGCGGCAGATATAACAGAGTCGTCATAGATTCCGAAGAGACGGTGCTTCGGGTGAAATTTGATATGTCGGTGAGAATCCTTGATTTCGAGGGAGAATACTTTGAGATTCCCGAGGAGGATTATCACAGATTAAGATGGGTTGATACGGCAGGCGGCACCTGTGACAGAGGCGCTATGGCGCACCACCCGATAAGCGTGGCATACAGAGGTCCTCTGCTTCTTGCAAGGTCGAAAAAGATAGGCTCGGAGGAGGCAGATATGTTCTCCGGAGAAACGGTGTTCGGAAAGAATGCGCGCGCTGTGGCATCCGTTTACCGCCACGACAGGCTCCTTACCTTGTGCAGGCTGACCTTCGACGTCGGCGGTGATGAGCGGTCGTATCTTATGTGCGATTATGCCTCTGCGGCTAATTTATCAACGCAGGACGGCAGATTTTTCACGGTTTACATCTAATCATTTATATCGCTGAAAGAAAAACGCACATAAAAGAAAAGATAATAAAAAGGCGAAATTTGCAGAATTTCAACCTTAAAAAACACAAATGCGCATAATTTTAGAGCGAAGATACCACTTTTAAGTATCTTCGCTCTTTTTCCTTCGATTATGCCTGAATACCGCAGCCTCTTTTGTATTTTAAAATAAAGAGTTTTGGAAATTTTTAAAATAAAGGGGTGAAAACTGTCAATTTCATTTTTTAAAGCTTAAATTTTCCTTGAAAGCCATTATCCGCCCACCGTCATTCTTGCGGCGGCGTCCTTGGATATTTCAAGCTCCATATCCTCGCCGCGCTCAAATTTCAGAATATTGTCGATAATGGAGCCAGCTATAAGGGGTCTGCGGTCGAAGGTAGGGCCTGCGACGTGGGGCATAGGATAAACGTTATCGAGGGTTCTTAAGGGGCTGTCACATTCAAGAGGCTCGTTGTAATACACGTCAAGGACCGCATCAAAGCGATTTTCCTTAAGCGCCTCAATCATTTCCTCTTCCTTAACGATTTTTCCTCTTGCGGTATTGATAAACAGGGCGCCGTCACAGAGCAGGTCAAACTGCTCCTTGCCTATCATACCGAGCGTACGCTCGTTCATAGCTGAATGAATGCTGACTATTTTGCATTTTGAGAAAATTTCATTTATGGAGGCGAGGGTTACGTTGTATTTTTTGCAATAATCCTCCTCGGGAGCGTGTGAAGAATAAAGCATAATTTTTACTCTGAACGCCCGGAGCATTTCTATAAGAGCGCGGGTTATTGTTCCAAAGCCTACAAGCCCTACGGTTTCTCCCAAAAGCCCCTTTGTGGGACTCGTCCTCTGAAGGTCCCAGCCACCGGCTCTTACGCTGCTTACCAGGTGGGGAAGCCTTCTTCTGCCCATAAGCATATAGGCTACGACTCCCTCCGCCACCGATTCCGCAAAAAGCAGGTTTCCGCTTATCACCTTCACTCCCGCATCGTATACCTCGGGGGTGACTAAGCTTCCCACAGAACCGCCTGTGTGGGCGATAAGCCTAACTTTCGTTCCCGAAAGCAGCTCTGAGCTTATCACAGGGTGGCCCCAACCTGTTATTACGGCGTCGCAATCTCTGGCATATTTAAGAAAATCCTCGGCGGTAGCTCTGCTGTCACCGGGAAGATAAACCATATCAAAGGCATCTTCAAGTTTTCTTATCAGTTCGGGAGGGAAGAAGGTTTTCGTGACCTCGGCATCTTTTGGCATAGCAAGATATACTTTCATATTACACATCTGCTCCCAGGTGATGCTTCTGATAGCGGTAAACCGCCTTTGCGTGTGACATAGCAGGTCCCATCGCAAGCCATTCTATTCGAATTTTTTTGTTTAAGTCTATTTCGTAATTTGCAGGCTCAAAATTTTTTGAGGTATGAGCTACGATTTCACCGTCGGGGGCAACTATACGCCCGGGTCCCCAGCCGTAACAGTTATTCGTATTCCAGCCGGCTATCGCATACCATACTCCGCCGTCCATAGCTCGGGCAATACCCTTGGCGTTTGAATCTCCCGCGCTTGAAACCGCAACGATTTCCGCACCGGATTTTACTATCTCCTCAGCAGGCTCTGAGAAATAATGGTCCCAGCAAATAAGCATACCTAATTTGCCGAAATCCGTATCAAATACGGGGTATCCGTCCCCCGGGGTAAGACCCGCCTCAAGTTCGGTGACGGTCAGGTGGGTTTTTCTGTATTTTCCGCAAATCTCACCCTCCCTGCCAAACAGAGCCGAGGTGTTATAATATTCTC
>CAJGCM010000195.1 GCA_904501765.1 uncultured Clostridia bacterium
GGCCCTATCATTCCGGAGAAAATAGGTCTATCGGTGATAAGCTCAGCCGCCTTACGGATAGCCTCAATGTATACACCGCTTCTCCCGCTACCAACCCGGGGCACAGAGAGCGACTCTGCCTCCTCGGGGGTGTTTATTATTCTGCCCTTAACCGTAGGCACCTCATCGTCGGACACAACCACGGTGGCACCGAAGCACTCGGCTTCAACGGAAAGGTCCATAAAGCTCACCGCAGCACCTGCATCGACACGCTCCGCAACGGCTGCCATTCCCTTTGCCTGAAGGTCGCTGTCGGAAATAAGCTCTCTGACTGTTACTCCAAGGAGAGTTACTGCGGGAAAAGACAGCACGGGTATGGGCTTTTTCGCCCCTACTGATTTCTGAGCGGCTAACCACTCATTCATATTTCTCTTCATTTTTTATTTTCTCTCAATCAATATTTTCCTAATTTGTGAGCCAAATCGGAAATTTCCTTCATAGTCTCAAAGGAAACGGAATTGGGTATGGAATGGTCGGAGGCGAATACATATCCGCCGCCCTCCTTCATCTGGGGAATTATGCGCTCCATTTCCGCCTTTACAAGCTCAGGGTTATCCCAAAGCTGAGCGTTAATACCGCCGTGGAATGCTAACCTATCCCCATAAAGGCCTTTAAGCTTGAAGGGGTCCATACCTGCCTTGATTTCAAGCGGGTTAAGCATCTCAACACCCGTATCCACAACGTCGGCAAGAAGAGGATCTATATATCCGCAGGAGTGCATTTCGGTAACAAGACCGCGCTCGTGCGCCCAATCAACCGCCTTTTTGTGGTAAGGCTTCAAGAGGGTGCGATAGTCGTCGGGAGAGAAAAAGGGCGAGCCTTTATATCCCATATCGTCATACCAGAAGATACCGTCAAATTCATATCCTGCATCAAGGATTTTTTGCGCCTGAGCCAAGGACGTGTTAAGATACGTATCAAAAATATCGGTTACCCATTCGGGCTCCTCATACATTCCGATAAGCATATTTTCAGTTCCTGTCAAGCGGGAGTGAGCAACATCGAATCCAAACCAGATAGTGAGCTGAAGGAATCTACCCTCTGCCTTCCACTTGGGATAATTCTTCTCAAGGTATTTCCAATCGATTCTGTCCTCGTGGTCCTTGAGCATTGCTGCCTTGGCCTCCTCCCAACGGTCGGAGCTGTTGTAATAGAAATCCAAAACCTCAGGGGTAGAGTCAAGCTCGTTAAATACCTTCTGGGTTGCTCCCCAGGTAGTAGTCTCTATTCTGTATCTATCGGTCTGCTCAAGCACCCTTCTCTCATATCTTGGAGAGTTATCAGTCTCGAAACGTATCCACCTGTCAAATCCGAACTGATCCTCCCATGCCATATTTGCAGGCATTCCCTCTCTGTGCCATCTGCGAATTGTTCCGTCCCAGGGCTGGTCGAGCATAGGAATACGGTCTATTTCCTGGCGCTTATAGGTGCGCAATATCCTTTCTCTTTCGGTAAGAGCTTTCATAAGAAAAACCTTCCTTTTGTAATTAGTTATGTAAAAAATTAACCCTTGCAGAATTCAACAGCCGCATCAGCTGCACTTGCCGCATCAATAGAATAGCCGTCTGCTCCTATCTTATCGCAATATTCCTGAGAAACAGGTGCTCCGCCTATCATAATCTTAACTTTGTCGCGAACGCCTGCCGCCTCTGCCGCAGCAACAACCTCTGCCATAACGGGCATTGTTGTTGTAAGAAGAGCGGAGCAGCAAATAACCTGGCAATTCTGCTCTATCGCAGTTTTAACAAAGGTCTCGGGAGCTACGTCTGTGCCAAGGTCTACAACCTCAAGCCCCTTCCCCTCCATCATCATCTTAACAAGGTTCTTTCCAATATCGTGAAGGTCACCTCTTACAGTACCGATACAAACCTTACCCGTTGCCACAACGCCGTTCTCTACCAAGTAGGGCTTAAGGATTTCAGTGCCCATACTCATCGCTCTTGCGGAGACAAGAACCTGAGGAACATAAACCTCGTTATTTTTGAACTTCTCACCTATAATTCCCATGCCCTCAAGCAAGCCCTCTTTAAGAATGTCCGCAGCGTTAACGCCCTCGTCAAGCGCCTGCTGAACAAGCTCTTTTACTATCTTGGATTTGCCCTTCTGAATGTTTTCCGAAATGTCGTTTAAAATTCCCATAATTTTCTCTCTTTTCAATAGTTTTATGTAGTCTTCCGTTCCTTTTTTGGAGGATATAATGGATTTTCTGTACTCCCCCGGAGTCATATTCCTCGCAGCGCTGAAATTTCTGTAAAAGGCTGGCATATTTCTAAATCCGCATTCCTTTGCCACCTCGTCTACATTTCCCTCGCTTTTTTCAAGCAGCCTGCAAACATTTTTTATTCTCAAGTCCCTTAAGTAATCCGAGAAAAACTCACCCGTCAGCTTCTTGAAAATGCGCCCGAAATGAGATTTACTGACGTAGAGCCTGCGGGCTATTTTCTCCTGGTTAAGCTCCGGGTTTCCGAAGTCCTCTCGCAAAATTTTTATAGCCGAGGACACCATATCCCACTCGCCATATGAAGCGAAGGTAAGATTTTTTACAGAAGAATTTATATACCTTGCGACAGTTATCATAAGATAGGAGAGCATATTGCTGACTGCATCGCGCCAGCTCTCCTCGCCCCGCTCAAGTTCCTGCTCTATCAAATCCCAAATATTTTGTATTTTCTCGGCAGTATTTGCATTAAGAGCCGCATAACCGAGCGCTCTGCTCTCACGGAAGGCTCCGTAGCAATATCGGTTACTTGATTTATTCGCTATCTCCGCACCCAGCATATCCCTGAGGTTAAAATGCAATCTCCGCAGGTTTAGCAAATCGAAGGATTTTTCAATAAAATAACCGTGAGGCACTCCTGCGGGGATTATAAATATATCTCCCTCCTTGCAGGGGATATCCTTATCCAAAACTCGGTGAATACCCGCCCCTGCCGTTACCAGCGCTATCTCAAAGGTATCGTTGCTTTCCAGATTCAAAAACGCCCTTTTTTCGTTATACACAGCGGCGCAAGAGAATAATCCGCTGCGCATTTTTGCCTCGGCGGCAGATACACTCACACGCCACACCTCCTCTGCTGAAAGCGCTTTTTTCTCATATCGACAAAATTATATCATATCTTTTTATATATGTAAAGTATATTTTCAACCATAATCCGGAGCGAATCGAAGCGTGAAAATATATATTCACCCACAAAAAGCTTGAGCGGGCGCAAAATTATGCTTACAGCTATTGCAAACTAACAAATTTTATGTTAAAATAAAAAAAGACTATGATTTTTTACTTTTTGCGAGGCGCTATGCGCCGGTTATCCAAGAAAGGCTATATAAATGGTTTACAATTCTATCCTTGATGCTATGGGAAATACTCCCATGATAAAGCTTCATCATCTTACCACCGACGAAGATGCGGAAATACTCGTAAAATTCGAGGGGCTCAACGTTGGCGGCTCTATAAAGACGAGAACGGCTTACAATATGATTCTTGATGCAGAACGCCGCGGTGTGCTTACGAAGGACAGTATCATAGTTGAGCCTACCAGCGGAAACCAGGGTATCGGTCTCGCTCTCGTGGGAGCGGTTCGCGGATATGAGGTTAAGATAATTATGCCCGATTCCGTCAGCGAGGAAAGAAGAAAATTAGTTCGCCATTACGGCGCCGAGGTTATTCTCGTTCACGATGCGGGAAATATCGGTCTTTGCATTGAGGAATGCCTTGAATTAGCTATCAAAATGAAGAACGAGAACCCCCGCGTATTTGTTCCTCAGCAGTTTGAAAACCCTGCCAA
>CAJGCM010000196.1 GCA_904501765.1 uncultured Clostridia bacterium
AAATAAGCCCTGATAGCCTCTCTTTCATAGCTTGGAGCGGGCATACCCGTGCCGACTATAACGGCACCTATCAGCCTGTTGCCCGTAAGGTCTATTCCCTCGGAATATATACCGCCGGTAACACAGAATGCGGCGAGATAAGTGTCCGCCGAACCTGTAAAGCTTTCGAGAAACTCTCGCCTTTCCACCTCACTCATATTTGGCTTTTGCAGAATGGATTTGATTTTGGGATATTTTGCTGAGAATACGCCGTATAGCTTCTCGGCATAGTCAAAGGAAGGCGCAAAAATCATATAACTCCCACGCTTTGCCGAAAGAGTTGCCGCAATAGCACGGCATACCTCAAGGAGCGTTTCTCCTCGCTTTGCGAAGGTGGTGGCGATATTATCCATAATATTTACCGATAGCTGCTCAGGGGCAAATGGGGAATCAACGCTTAAGGTGACCGAGGCACCGTCAGCACCCAGCATCCTCTTGTAATAATCCATAGGAGCTAAAGTCCCCGAGAAAAACACCGATGCCCGACCAAGGTCGGTTTTTTCTTTTATAAGCCTACCCGTGTCGAGATAAAACACCTCTGCTCTTAAAAAATCTCCTTCCAAAAAGAGGAAAAGCTCGCAAAAGTCATCAAAGTTTGCAAGTGCCTCGGCAAAGGAGTCAAGCTTTATTTTAAGGTCCTTAAGAATTCTCATGCGAAGCCCTGCCTCACCGTCGGTGGCGGTGCGGTTTTTGAAAATTTGCTTTTCGATGGCATCAGAGCCGAGGAGCGCTAAATCATATAAGCCTTCGGGGAGATTTTTTGTGTGATATGCACCGGACAAGCGTCCGTCGCGCCCCTCGCGAAGCTCGTCTTTTATGTAAGGAAAAAGTATACTTCTTAGCTTTTCTGCAAGTGTTGTCGCCAGCTCACGCAGCTGTGAAAATTCACCGAATACAGGGTTTTCGGAAAACAGAAGAAGCTCCTCTTCGCCGATAGCCGCAGAATACATCTCTCTTGCTCTCTCTGGAAGGTTATGCGCCTCGTCAATCAGGAATGCGAAATCGCCATTCTTTCCAAAAAATCGGCGAATATATGCGTGAGGGTCGAAAAGATGGTTAAAGTCGCAGATTATAACGTCGCAAAGCTCGGCATAGCAAAGGGAAAGCTCGTGAGGGCAAACTCCTCTTTCCTCCGCCACTTGCCAAAGTTCCCTTGCCGTGACCGTTGTATATCCAAGGCCGAACAGTGTGAGCGCTGCCCCCTCGGTTTCTTTTTTTCCTCCGGCGGGGCATAGCCCCTCGCCCATCTTACAAAGGGACCCTCTTCTGCAAAGCTTCTCCTTTGCAGAAAGAATTATACTGCGGCACTTGACCCCGCCCTCATTCATTAAATCAAGACATTCCTTGGCAGCTGCAGCCGTGGTTCCTTTAGGGGTAAGATAAAAGACTTTCTTGACACGCCCCTCACCTAAAGCCCTGATAGCAGGGAATAAGGCGGAAACCGTTTTACCCGTACCCGTGGGCGCCGCCGCAAAAAGAGAGCCCCCCTTGGCAAGGGTTTTGTACGCAGCCCTTATAAAGTCGCGCTGACCTTCTCTTATGTCGCTGTAAGGGAATTTCGCACCCCTCATAGAGGGGAGCCTTAAGGTCACCCGTTCGATTTCGGGCAGTAAGGCTTCGTGAAGCCTGGATATGCACTTCTCAAAGAATTTTGAGAGCCTGCGCCCGTCGCACCTCTCGGAGCGTACCTCTTCTCCAATCTCCGAGCGATAGGTTATGGCAATCTCACAGTCAGCGCCCTCGTCAACTCCTGCCGCCTCTCTCGCAACAAAGGCGTAAATATATCCCTCGCCTCTCGCCTCCGATTCGGCTTCTGCCGAGGGCTTTGCTCTTTTTTCGGCGGTTATGTACTCGATTTCTATCTTGTATGGGTCGGCGAATTTTCTTTCTGAAACCAGGACAAAGTCCCACTCTCCCAAGCGGAAGGCTACGTGGGGAATTTTCTCTACCGTCTCCTCGGGCGGAAATGCGTATTCAAAGGTTAAATCCTCCTCTGACTGAGGCAGATAATGAGGAAACTGTAGTCTCGCTGCGGTGACGAATTCCTTAACGCCAATAACTATTCTTTTTTCGCTTTCGTCGTAGCGCATAAACTTCCTCCTTTCTGCTTTGAGTTCGCAAATTTTAAATTCAGCTATATTTTATCATAAGCACAGTCGGTTGTCAACTTTTTACCGCCTGAAAGGCATATGCTTTGCATTTTATCCGAGATAAAGCTTGTCAGAGCCACTTTTTGGGGACACCTTTCAGCTCTTCGGAAACAGCGTATTTTCTTCTGTGTGCAAAATGCACAAAATAATTCGTTATTATTTTTAATACATATTGATTGACAAAGATAGGGATTTAAGATATAATTTAAGTAATAATCGGGCTATATCTGCGGCATTTCGCAGCATTGGCTTTGCGGTTTTATGATTGTAAAAAATAAATTCTCAATACAAGAAAGGAAGAGAGATGAAAAAGTCAGTAAAAATACTCATGCTTCTCCTCTCGTTAGCTCTTATCGTAGGTGCGCTCGTTATGGTTATCAGCGCAGAGGATAAGGGACAGGAAAACGTAGTTGAATACACATATGTGAAGGGTGGCGTAAGATATACCGAGAACGGTACCTTGGCTCAGGCTTTTGCTAAAGTATTTGAGATGGACAAAGGAAACAACAACTCTAACACTGTCATGGAGATAAATCTTCTTGGAAATCAAAAGGTGACCGGGCAGCTGTACCACGGCGGTAATTCGGATACCGATGCCAACAAGGCAATCGTTATTAACCTCAACGGCTATGAGATTGACGGCTCAAAGAACGGCAGCGGATCCTCCTTTGGAAATACGGCTCTCTTCAAAAAGCAGTTTGGGGGTCTCACTATACAGGGCGAGGGTACAATTAAGTTCGCAGGCCGACTCGGTTCCGCAATGTCAGGCGCAGCTCTTGATTTTAAAGGCACCGGCAAGGGTATATACATATACTCAAGCGAATGCGATCAGATGTTTGAGTATGGAGGCTCGAGTCCTCGTTTTAATTTCTATAACGTAAGCGTAAATATCGACCGCACGGTTGAAAGCGTTGACAAGTCTCCTGCAGGCGGCTTGTTTACTAATATGGCGAGCACGACGGTAAGAATTGAGAATTCTTACATAAACTTCAACGCCGTTCTCAAGACTGCGGACTGTAAGTCATCAAACCACTATTTGTTTAAACTGACTGGCAAAAGCGCTTCCTTTGAGGTTAAGAATTCGATTCTTAAAACAACCTGTAACGGTATTGAGATTGCATCTGACGCAATGGGAAATTCAAGGGACGTAAACGGTGACGGCACCACAGAGCTTGCAGGTCTTATTTTAAATAACTCCAAGCTTATTTGTCAGCCCTCTACCACGGCGATTGACGCGGTTCTCTCAAGCGGTCCCAGCGCTGCGGTGTTGAATCACCTCGTCAGATTTGCAAGCAAGGATTCAACGGCTGGCGTATACTTCACGAACGGATCTTACGGAGCATCTGTTATGACGGTTGCTAACGGATTTTCCAATTCTATCGATACAAGTAGCTCGGTAAACGTTTACAATTCCACAATCGAGCATCTTAATATTGGCAAGGCTGTCGCTAACGCATTTGAAAACCAGGCGTACGTTAACTTCTACGCAGGCTCCTCTTACATAGGAAACGGAACCGGCTTTGCCAACAAT
>CAJGCM010000197.1 GCA_904501765.1 uncultured Clostridia bacterium
ATAATATAATTCACCTCACCGAAGCCCTTGATTTAAGCGCTGCGCCCCAAGAAAACCCAGCTCTCCTTAAGGGCGGCTTTAATGAATTATATTTTCCTCATAGCCCATATATTCTAACATAAAACTTTATATAAATCAAGTGTGTACTTGGCTTGTGCAAAAGATATAAAATGTTTGCTGTCATTTGTGCAGGTTTTACACCGAAAGTTTTTCGAATAAAGAAAAACCGTTGATTTATGTTTTTTTCTGTGTTATCATTAAAAAAACGAAATATAAAAACACAGTTTTTAAGGAGATACAAATGGAAGCAAAAATAATCGGGCCGAGGCTTTCCGATGCGGAGTTTTTCTCGGAGCTTGACCTAAAAATCCCCGCTCTGGCAAGGGCGAAGGAATTGTTTGATAAGGGCGATGTCAGCGGTGCATATTCAGCCTTTGCCGACTTCGCGCGCAGGTTTTGCGACAAGGAAAAATATTTTTCCCGCGGCATGCGGCTTGTTCCCGAATTTACCGATTCTTTGAGAGAGAAGGCGGAGCGCGCTGCGGCTCATATAATGGTGAGCGTTAACGTGCCTATGCATTTCGGTGAGGAGATAGATTGGCTTGCCAATCCTACCTATAACAACTATAAGGAATGGACCTGGCAGCTGTCCAGGCACCCTGAAATCTTCTTCTTAGCCGAGGCGTATCGTGCCTGTGGCGAGGAGAGGTATGCAAAAGAGGCCGTCTATATGCTGAGGAGCTGGATAGAGCAGGCGCTCTGCACCGAATACGATGCAAATGCCTATCACGACACTATGACCTGGCGTACTATTGAGGCAGGTCTCAGAATGCAGGTATGGCCCGATATTATCCATTCGATTGCAGACAGCCCCTATTTTACCGACGAGATTGCGGTAATGGTATTCAAATCGGTTTTTGAGCACGGTATGAGGCTTTCCTCTATGTATACTCACGGAAACTGGCTCTTTATCGAGCTTGGCGGTATGGCGTCTCTTTCCTCGTCGTTTACCTTCTTTAAGAGGAGCGAGGAGTGGCGGCAGGGCGTTATGGATAAGCTTACAGGCTGCCTTGCGCACCAGGTATATCCCGACTCCTCTCAATACGAGCTTGCACCAAGCTACCAGGGCGTTGCTATGAGATGCGCTGAAAAGGTGGAGCAGGTCTTTGCCGAGCGGGATATTAAATTCCCTGAGCTTTTCTATACTCAAATGAAGAGAATGTGCGATTTCTTCGTAAAGGTAAGAATGGCGGACGGATATACGCCCCCTATAAACGATAGCGAAAAATGCAATGCGGCGGGAGCTATTAAGAGATACGTTCAAAAATACGGCGGCAGCGAAATGGCAAAATGGCTCACCTCCGGTGGCAAGGAGGGCAGCGCTCCGGACTTTAATACGGCAATTCTTCCTTATGCAGGTTTCGTAGCCTTCAGGACCGGTTGGGGCGAGGAGGATATTTCCGCCTTCTTTGACGGAGGAAAATTCGGGCGTGACCATCACCACGAGGATAAGCTTAATTTCCTGCTTTATACTGCAGACGGTCCTCTGGTATACGAGATGGGCACCTATGCCTACGATAACTCGCCTATGAGATATTTTGCAACCCAAACCGACGGACACAATACTGTTAAGGTTAACGGCAAGGGTCAGAACAGATTCTGCGAGAAGATATGGCGTGAGGACGGCTATCTTCACACCAAGGAGGATTTGAAATATTTTGCCGAGGGAGATATTGAATATGCCGTAAGCTCCTACGACAGAAAATACGGAAATCCCATTCACGATGGGGAGGGAACTCAGCCTCTGGATTTGGCAATACATACAAGAGGCATTATAATGATTAAGGGCGGCAGTCCCAAGGACACCCTCTTTATCGCTCACGACAGAATGATTACCCGCAGTGACGAGAGGGATTATTCGGCACTCTGGCACCTGAACGTGCAGGACGTAACTCCCCTTGACAGAGGAATCAGTTCCCCTGCTCTGACGGTTTTGACCGCAGGCTTTGACAGTATGGAAATTGACACGGGTGTTATGGAGCCTAAGCCTCGCGGCTGGATTTCCAGAACGAATATTCAAGGCGACTATTACGCCGCCCCTCAGCTGACCTTGCACAGGAGAGGCTATTGCGAGAGCTTTGCAACCCTCTTTGCTCTCGGATCTGCCGAGGAAATACCCGTTTCGGGAATTTTATGCGACGAAAGAAGCGTTACCGTAAGATATAAAAACGGCAGCGAGCGAGTGATTGACGTAGCGGAGCTTGATGCTAAAGCAGGCTCGAGATAACACTCTCACAGATGCTTGTTTGCCAAAAAAGATTTTAATAAAGCTATTCGAGAAGGTCTCCTCGGCGCAGAGCTGCAGAGACTGTGCTCGGTAAAGAAAAATTGAACAATGAAAGGTAAAAACAATGATAGGAGCAATAGAAAAGCCTTGCGCATCTAACCAGATAGCAGACAAGGGACCCGTCCTCACCGATGCGGAGTTTTTTTTCGAGCTTGACGAAAAAATCGCCCCTCTCGCAGAGGCGAAGGCGTTCTTCGAGAAAGGCGACATCTGCGGTGCATATCGCACGTTTGCAAATTATATAAGGACTACCCTTGATACGGATAAGTATTTTTCTCTTGAGGGCAGGGTTGCAAAGCCGGAATTTACGGCTGATCTTGAGGCTTACGCAGAGAAAACCATGAGGCACGAGGTAAAAGTTTTAGGCACGCCTCATAAGTTTGACGGTCCCATAGACTGGGAGGCCAATCCTACGCCTAACGGATATAAAGAATGGACCTGGCACCTGTCCTACACCGATATTCTTATTCCCCTGGCAAGAGCATACAGAGCCACAGGAGATGAGAAATACGCAAAGGAGGGTATAGAAATCCTCTTGAGCTGGATTTATCAGGCAGTGCGGTGCGACTATTCCACATCAGCATACGACACGAAAACCTGGCGCACTATTGAAGCGGGAAAGAGAATGAATTATTGGAGCGAGTTTATCTTCTCCGTGCTTCACTCCCCTCATTTTACAGACGAGGTGATAGTTACCGTATTCAAGTCGATTTTTGAGCACGGTATGAGGCTTGTGCATAAATATACCCACGGTAACTGGTTGTTTTATGAGCTTACGGGTGTGACCTATATATGCACTCTATACCCCGTATTTGCAAGATGCGACGGGTGGCGAGATAAAGTTGCGGAAAAAATCAGCGAGGCTATGAGAATACAAATTCATCCGGACGGATCTCAATACGAGCTTGCACCCGGGTATCATATTGGTATTCTCGTTAACATCGCCTCGCTTGAAAAGCTCGTTAAGACGTTCGGATACGATTTCCCTGAGATTTTCTATGAAAAAATGTCCGCTTCCATAGATTATTTTGTTAAGATGACTACTGCTTCCGGGCAGATTCCGGCTATCAACGACAGTGCTATTTTCAAAACTGCGAGTAAGATAAAGGGCTTCAGCAGGGCCTATCACGATACTCCGGAGGCAAGATATATAGTAAGTAGCGGTAAGGAGGGCGTAGCTCCCGAATACAAGAGCGTCGTTTTACCCTATGCAGGCTTCGCAGTATTTCGCACGGGGTGGGGGAAGGGAAACTCCTCAGCGTTCTTTGACGCAGGTAAATTCGGACGTGACCACCATCACGAGGATAAGCTTAATTTTCTTGTCTTTAACAGTGACAGACCTGTAATTTAC
>CAJGCM010000198.1 GCA_904501765.1 uncultured Clostridia bacterium
GTAGCGGGCGGCCATAACCTCCCAAAGGATAGCATGGGCAGGAATGTAGAAGCTGGCAGCATTCAGGCCCTCCAGCATGCCGGCCTGCATAACCGCGTCCGGGTGGGTGTGCATGAGGGAAAGCAGAGCCTTCTCTGACTCCGGCACTTGAGGGAGCTGCCCCTGTACCTGCCACGGGAGAGAGCGTAGCGCCTGCTCTGCGGCGTAGGAGGCGGCATTGTCTGCTATGAGGTCATCGTGCATTTTCTGCAGGGCTTCCATAGCGGCTTTCCCGTTGTCGGTTTCACTCATGGGTGTGTTATGCGTTCGGGTTTCTAAGTGCCTGCCGCATGGCCTGCCACTCTGCCTCGGCCTCTGCTTCCTGCGCGGCCAGTTCTTCCTCGGTCATGGCCTCCTGCTCAATAGTGCCATGCTGCGCTGCGTCAGCAGTGGCGCAGCTGGCACTATTTAATATACCTTTAGGTATATTATCTTCTTTTCTGGTCACGTTTTTTTGTGACAGCGAGCGGACAGAACGCGGACGGGGCTTACTCTTTGCGCGTAAACGGCTTAATGCCTTCCTGCGTGCGTCCTCTGAGCGGCGTTTTGCAGTGTCTCCGCAGTGCTTTTCGTAGTCAACTGCGCACATGCAGTGTGACATGTTCAGGACAGCCCAGCCTATGCTTATGAGAGCATCAGACGCTCCATCCCTGCCGAGTACAGAGTCCACCACAGAGGGCTCAAGTTCTGTGTTGCCGTCCGTAGTCTGTTCATCGATGAACATGAGCCACCGCACGGCACAGCCGAGCGCCGTGTCATCGTCTACCCCCAGCAGCAGGGCCAGCTTTTTGAGCTTAGGCGACCGCAGCAGGGAGTGGTTAATTTTAAGCCAGTCTGACATCTGTTTCCTTTAGTTAAGTATGACAATGTTCGTGGGTTCCGTCTAGTCCGCTGTATACTGCGGCGCGGTCATTCCTGCCGCCTTGAAAAGCAGGTTAAACATGTGGCGGGTGTTAATGGCAGCCTGCCAGTTCTGCATCCCGCAGTCAGTCGGTCTCTTGCAATACTTCAGCACAAATTCATCGTTAGCCTGCATGGCTGCAAACATAGAGAGCAGCAGCGCCTCTTTCTGACGTTCAGAGAGCGCCAAATACTGCAGTATGTGCCAGGGAGCTTCCGGCATGGTGTCGGGTTCTGGGTTCATGGCTGCTCCTTTCTTTCGGTTAATTGTTCTGCATCCGTGCAAAGCAAGGTGTTTTGTTTTGCATTTCTGACGGTTCGCGCAAGTCTATTATACGCATCGAGAAAACACCTGCTATATTCTCGCTCGTGCCGCAGCTCCCGCGTAAGCCTTGCAATGGTGCGCTTGAGCTGAGCGATGCGGTTCTTGCGCTTCCAGCGGGCATAGCTAATCCGCCCCCAAGGGATTTCCTCAGCGAATATCGTCATCTGGTCATAGCTTCTTTTAGGTGTTTTCATGCCTCCTCCTTTCTCATTGTTACTTCACGCGCTATACAAAAAACATCGTGCAATGTTTTCGCGGTTGCTTCAACTATATTCCGGTGCTCAGCCGGAAGAGATTCTTCTCCAAATGTCATGATTTTCACTTCCATCTTTTCGCCATCCACCTTTAGAATTAGTTGAATGCTCGCCATCTGAACTTTATTTAATCCTTCTTTATTCATCTCTGTTCCTTTCTATAATTCCTCAACTCCATTCTATATTGTTCATTGACATCGTTGCACATTTCAATAGCCTGATTAATATCTGTAATGCCGCTAATTTGTCCACCGCGCTTATTAACAATGGTGTATGTCACAACGATGCGTCGAGCGGTAAAGCCTCCAGGGTAGGCGCAGCGTTCGTCTCTGTTGGTTTTAACTGGCGTAAGGCGTGCTCGGCAGGTTCCGTGTTCAGCTTTGCCTCTGGAATGGAAATTCCAGCAATTCTTGCAGGTGTATGGGTCATCCATTGCTCTGCTCCTTTCTATGCTCAGCGTTCAGGCGGGCACACTCGGCTTCGGCGGCTTCCTTGGCGTGCGGGTGCATCTCGTTCCAGTAGTGGCAAGCCTCTGTTTCGGGCTGGAAGCGCGTATTGTAAACACCATACCCTCCTTTTAGTTCCATCACAAAATACGGCTCCAGCTCCTCCACGGGGGTGACGAGTTCGATGTGAAAAAACGGAATATTCCATGCCGAGAGAGTTGCAGGTTTCCCGTCATTAAGACCTACGCAACCTCTAAGCAGCACGTTCGGGTCATCGTGGAGGTATTCGTCCGCAACAACGGTGTAAATTGTTTCAGGAGCAGCGTTCCAAAACTTTCTTCCATTCCGTTCCACCACGCGCACCTTGTCCCCCTTTTTGAACAGGCGGCAGGGTTCATATTTAGGTTTCTCTGCGAGTTGTTGCAGGCAGGAGCGGCGAAGAACGGAGTCAAAAGAAACCGCAATCAGGCCTGAGTCTCTCGCTCCCCTGGCGTTAGTCCAAAAGTAGCGCGCATAGGCATCGCCGTCCGAGGCGAGACCTTCAAAGACCGCCTTCACGAAAACTTCATCGCCGTTTTTCAGTTGTATTTCTTGTTGTTTTGTCATAGTTTTAGAAAAGTTTTAGAAAAGTTTTAGAAACAGCATAACACACAAGCCACAGCCACCGCAGCACCGGAGAGCGCACCGAGCACAAAGCCCAGCAGGCCATGACCTTCAACAGAGGAGCATGCAGGCGTAGGTCTAGGCTTGACGGTCTCCACAGGCGGCAGAGGTTGGTCTAGCATCTGCTGCCGTGCCTGCCGCTCCAATGTGTGCAGGGCGTCTCTCAAGTCCGTGTACAAGAATACAGTGCTCTCTGTGGCGTTCCTTGTCTTGCGGTGCGAGGGGTAGCCTTTATAATGCGCCTGCATGTACTCCAAAAAGGCGGCAGGTGTTAAGCTGGTGAATCTTTTTGTCTTGCGCATAAAGTTGCTGACAGTCTCATAGCCAATACTGCACCGGTCCATATTCTCTGCCGCGGTCAGCAGACAGCGCCAATAGGAAGGAGGAAATGCAGAGGTGCGGGAAGGCAGCGGCGTGCCCAGCTGGCGGGCCCTGTGTAGGGCTATGCGGGCCATTTTCTTGCGGGTGTGCGGGTCTACCTTCCAAAGGCTGCAGAACTCGCTCATTGTTATGTCTTTTTCTTCCATGTCTTTCTTTTTTTTTATGGTTAAGGGTTAATTTGTTTTAAATAAAGGCTGCCAGTGGTCTATGAAGAATATCGTCAGCCCCTTGCGGGCGGAGCATCCTGCATGTTTGCGGGAGACGCCTGCCAGCTCCAGGTGGCGGTCATCGAGGCCAAGGGCCTCTGAGCAGCCGTCTAAATAGCTTTTGAGCCTTGACACCACATTGTCAACATCGGGCTTGACAGTCCCCCAATAACGCCATTCTATGAAATAAGCAGCGGGTTTATATGAGCGGATGCCTCTGCTCTGCAAGGCCTCCAAACAAGCGGCTCGGGCGGTTTCTCTGGCCTCCTGCCGGAGTTTGTTGAGCAGAAACACGGCCCCGCGGGAGGTTCCCCGGCTCCCATTTGCACCCAGCCGGTAGGCCGGGTGCGGAAGTGTAATGACAAGGCCCATGGCGTTAAAGGTTAAAATCCCAAATCGTCGTCCTCGTCAAAGGTGGGAGCAACCTGCTTTTTCTGCTGCGGAGCGGGAGCGGAAGCACCGGCAAGGGTTCCGTCTGCGGTCA
>CAJGCM010000199.1 GCA_904501765.1 uncultured Clostridia bacterium
CCCGCCTCGTCGGGAGAAAGAAGGACACCGTCACGGTAAAGCTCTGCCTTATGTGCTATAAGAGTTCCGTCCTCGTCGATAATGGCAGGCGTAAGAGTTATACTGTCAGCCTCCGCCTTTACACCGTCGAAGAAGAACTGAGGAGCAACTTTCGCCTCGGTAACGAAGGATATTACAGCACATCCTCCCTTGCCACCTACCTCGTAATTCATAACGAGGGTATAAGGCACTCCGGAAAGAAGCCCACTTATAGAGGTTGTTTCACCGGAGTAGCTGCTCTTAAGTGCGCTTTTTCCGTAATCATAAAGCTCATAGCCTACTATGTTGCAGCCCGTTGCGGAGATTTTTGGAGAAAACTCTATTCCCTCCTTGCCTATCTCAATTTCGGAGAAGATAACGTCGTTATCTGTAAAGAATACGTTCTGATAAAGATAGTCTGCAACCCAGGGAGTGGAGAAAGGAATATAACTTGGCAGATTGTCAAGGCTTGTGTTCTCCCCGAGGTAAGCGTCGTAATAGCAGCCGATTACTGCCAGCTGATAAAGTGTGTTTTTCTCCAGCCCCTCAAAGCTCAACTCGTTCTCTCCCGCCGAAAGAGGGGTGCCGCCGGTAATTTTCTTACCGTCGAAAAGATAAGCCTTAACAAAGCCGCCGGAGGAGGCAACGAGACCGTCAGGGTCCGAGAGGATAGCGGTCAGGGTCAGCTTGTCAGTACTGAAGCTTACGTCCTCCGCCGTCACCGCCACTCCGTTTACGGAGCCTGCCGCAATCTTAATGGTTTTGTCGCCGTCCATACGCACGTCCTTGATTGCCTCGCCGTCTACGTACTTAATAGCGTCAATGGTATATTCGTAAATCCCCGATGCGGCAGGCACCTTTACCTTAAGCACCAGGTTTTCGAGGTCCGAGCCTTCCTCAAACATATAGCTCGAATACTTCTCGCCGTTGAGCGTAAAGGAAAGGATTTCAAAGCCGTCCGGGTTATCTATATGAACGTTAAGATAGAAATCCTTACCCGGAACTGCCATACATATATCTCTCTTCTTGTCATCGACAAGCTGGAGCATATCAGTGAGCATACCGTTAATATTTGACACGCCCCCCTGCTCGAATATTCCAAAGGGGTCCGATTTGCTTACGTCAGAAATTCTTCCGTCGTAGTCACCTACAATAACTCCGCCCTGGGCGTTTTGAGGCAGCTTCGGTGTATTATCCGCAGCCAGATATACCTCCTCAGGCGCATCGCCCATCAGCAAAGCCGCCTCTTTGGTTCTTCCTGCGCTCATACCCGTGTATGAGGGCTGAGTGCCTCCGCCGCAGGATACCAATGCGGGAGCTATGCAAGCGAGCAGCAGACTGATACAAATCAAAAGCGAAATTCTTCTTTTCATAAAATCTCCATTCTGCCGCCAAAGGGCGGCGCAGCCGATTTCGATTATCTGCCCCCCGGGGGCAATTTCCTTTGATTTCAACAAACGGCTCACTTTTCCGACGGGGTATTCCCCGCCTTACGTGGATATGCCACCGAAAAATGAGCCGATGCTTTGGAGCTGTCTTATATTGCTTTTTCTACGGAAATCGTAACACGCTCCCCGTTTATATTCCACTCCTTTGCATTTACAAGGCTCTCGGAATACAAAACGCAGGCGGTTAAGGTTTCTTCCTTTATCTCGGATTCGTTGCGGCGCACAATATCGGCAATTTTTTCATTTCCCGATACGGCGAGGCGAATGTTATCCATAACCTCAAAGCCCGAATCCTTACGCATTGTCTGTATTTTGGAGATAATTTCACGAACCATACCCTCCTCGATAAGCTCGGGGGTAAGATTCTTGTCTATAACCACGGTAAGGGCGCCCTCGGAGAGAGATTCGAAGCCAGACCTCTGGGTCATTTCTATAAGAAGGTCCTCCTTGGTGAGCTTTGCCTCGACCTCACCCAAATCAAGGGTAATAGCGCCGACGCCGTCAAGCTCGTCCATAGCAGCATTTCCGTCAAGGGCTGTGAGAAGCTCTCTTATCTTTCCAAGGTATTTGCCGTATTTAGGTCCAACCGTGCGAAGCTGAGGCTTAAAGCTGTACGTAGTGAAGGCTCTTACGTTGTCGGTAAATTCAACCTCCTTAACGTTCAGCTCCTCCGCTATAACGGATATGAAGCTATCGTCGGGGGCTTTTTCCGCCTTAACGTACATTTTCGCAACGGGCTGGCGATTCTTTATTGCCGCCGCATTACGGCAGGCTCTTCCAAGCACGACAACGTCAACGACCTCGTCCATATTCTCTTCAAGAGAGGAGTCGATAAAGCTCTCGTCTGCCTCGGGGTAGTCGCAAAGGTGAACCGACTCGGGAGCGCTCTTGTCAACCGAGCATACAAGGTTTCTGTAAATATCCTCGGTCATAAAGGGAACGAGAGGAGCGGCGCACTTGGCAACGGTTACAAGACAGGTATAAAGGGTCATATATGCGGCTACCTTATCGGAGGGCATATCCTTTACCCAGAAGCGCTCACGGCAACGGCGCACGTACCAGTTGGAAAGCTCGTCGACGAATCTTTCAAGGACTCTCGTGGTTTCGGTGAGCTTATAATTCTTAAGATAAGTGTCGGCTGCCCGAACGCAGGAATTAAGCTTGGAGAGTATCCACTTGTCCATAACGGAGAGGGTGGATTTGTCAAGAGTATATTTGGTGGGGTCGAAGCCGTCTATGTTTGCGTAAAGCACGTAGAAGGCGTAGGTGTTCCAAAGAGTTCCCATAAACTTTCTCTGCCCTTCAACAACCGCATCACCGAAGAAGCGGTTGGGAAGCCAGGGAGCGGAATTGGAATAGAAATACCAACGAATAGCATCGGCGCCAAAGGTTTCAAGAGCATCGAAGGGGTCTACCGCATTACCCTTGGACTTGGACATCTTCTGCCCGTCCTTATCAAGCACGTGACCGAGAACGAGAACGTTCTTGTAGGGAGCCTTATCGAAAATAAGGGTGGATATTGCCATAAGAGAATAGAACCAGCCTCTCGTCTGGTCTACGCCCTCGCTTATGAAATCAGCGGGGAACTGGGACTCAAACTTTTCCTTGTTTTCAAAGGGATAGTGCCACTGTGCAAAGGGCATCGAGCCTGAATCAAACCAGCAGTCGATAACCTCGCTGACACGCTTCATTTCTCCGCCGCACTTGTCGCACCTTATAGTAACGGCATCAATAAAGGGGCGGTGAAGCTCTATGTTCTCGGGGCAGTTATCCGACATTCCGCGAAGCTCCTCAATAGAGCCGATAGCGTGGCGGTGACCGCAGGAGCATTCCCAGATATTAAGAGGAGTTCCCCAATATCTGTTACGGGAAAGACCCCAGTCCTGAATATTCTCAAGCCAGTCGCCGAATCTTCCCTTGCCTATGCTCTCGGGAATCCAGTTAACGGTATTGTTGTTTCTTATAAGATTCTCACGCACCTCGGTCATACGGATAAACCAGGTATCTCTCGCATAGTAGATAAGGGGCGTGTTACATCTCCAGCAGTGAGGATAGTCGTGCTCGAACTTGGGAGCAGAGAAGAGCTTTCCTTCATTTTCAAGGTCACGAAGCACCAGAGGGTCAGCCTGCTTTACGAATACTCCCGCATAAGGAGTTTCCTTCGTCATCTCACCCTTGCCGTCTACAAACTGAACGAAGGGAAGGTCATATCTCTTTCC
>CAJGCM010000200.1 GCA_904501765.1 uncultured Clostridia bacterium
GCATCGTTAGCCTCTATGCGTGTATTGGTTATCGGGCTTGGCGGCGTCGGCGGATATGCGACCGAGGCTCTTGCGAGAGCGGGGGTCGGCGCCCTTACCCTTGTGGATTGTGACAGAGTGACGGAGTCCAACATAAACAGGCAGATTATAGCCGACTACGACACCGTAGGAAGATACAAAACCGACGCTTTCCTTGAAAGAATTTCAAAAATAAACCCTGACTGTACCGTTACCGTCAAAAACCTTTTTGTAACGGCGGAAAACGTTGACGAGCTTGAGATTCAAGCCTTTGACTACGTAATTGACGCCATAGATACGGTAAGCGCTAAAATCGCATTGGCTGTAAGGTGCGAGGAGCTTTCAGTACCGCTTATTTCCTCTATGGGAACAGGCAACAAGCTGGACCCTACCGCCTTTGAGATAACCGACATTTACAAGACCTCCGTATGCCCTCTGGCAAGGGTTATGCGCTGCGAATTGAAGAAACGTGGCGTCCGCCGCCTTGAGGTGCTTTATTCAAAGGAGCCACCCTCTACGAAAAATCCTACGCCCACAGACGGCGAGGGCGGAAAACGAGCGCCCGCAAGCATATCCTTCGTGCCCTCTGCGGCAGGGCTGATTATCGCAGGAAGAGTCATAAAAAAATTAGCAGGAATAGAGTAAACTTTTTAAATTCTTCGTTTTCCTCCTACCATTTTTATTAAAAATAACACGCCCCATAAGGGAGCTTTGCGGTAACGTACAGCTCTTTCCCCTGGGGCGTGATTTTTATTTACTTTGGTTTGTTATTTTGGGCTCAAATCTTACACGGTATGCGCTTACTCAGCCGAAAGCCTCAAAATCCACACAAGCTCGGCTCTGCTGCCCGAAAGATTCCAAATACTGCTTGACCAGCCCAGGCTAACTGTATAGAAGCTCTCGGAGCTAAGGTCGGATTCGTTGCACCTTACGTCACCGCTGCCGTAGGAATTCAGGGTATAGGAGCCGCTGACCGATGCTCCGGAGGCGCTTATGACAAGGGCTGCCTTTTCCTGCGCCATTTCGCTGTCACGAAGACTGCCAACGTTAAGCACGCCCTTCATGCTTTCAACAACAACGCCTACCGCTCCAACGCTGGTATACGATGCGTATACTTCAGCCGCATTAAGGGAGCTTTCGATTATGGTAGCATTACTTGCCAAGCCGTATGCCTGGTATCCGGAGGTAATATTGCCGTAGTTTGCGCAGTTGAGAATACGGTAGGTGAAATCAAGGGATATACCTGCGGCAGAGTAGCTTGCATCTATCTTACCGTAGTTTGCGCACTCCTCGATATACTGGGTGTTACTGCTTGCAATACCTGCTGCGGCATGCTCGGAGGACAGCTCGCCATAATTGACGCACCTGTAAATTTTGCCGTTTTTAGAGTTGGAAACTCCGATGCCGAGAGCGCTGTGTCCTGCTCTTATCTTGCCGTAGTTTATGCACTCGGTAAAATTGGTGCCGTAGCTTGCAATACCTGCAGAGTAGCTATTGCCTACAATTTCGCCATAGTTTACACAGCTCACAGCATTCTTCACGTTATCCGCAATACCGGATGAATAGCTGCCGCCTATCACTTTTCCGTAGTTTTTACAATTTTTTGCGGTCTGAATATGGTTTCCGATGCCCGATGCGTAAACCTCGGAAACTACCTCGCCTCTGTTGACGCAATTCTCTACGTCTGCCTGGCTGCTGTCCACAATACCGGAGGCGTTATAGTATTTTGCAACGATGCGACCTGTGTTAAGGCAGTCAATAATATCAATTGAGGTTGACGAGACTGCGATACCCGCCGCCTTTGCACTCGTCGCATTAACGCTGACCTCTCCCGAGTTTTCGCAATCGGATATTTTATTTGATAGAATACTGCTATTCGCTTCGACTACTATTCCTGCCGAGTTGCCCTCGCCCACAATCTTACCGGAGTTTTTGCAGCCGATAACAGATGCGGAGGCCTTTACAACTATTCCCGCACAGTTGCCCTTAAGTGATGTAATCTCTCCTGAGTTTTCGCAATAGGCAACTGCGCCCATCGCCTCTATGGCAATTCCTGCAGCCAGACCCTGCGCCTTTATTTTACCGCTGTTTTCACAGTCCTCGATATGCTTTGCAAATCCCTCGCCGAGGATTCCTGCTGCAAAGGCGGTAGAGTTGCCGGAGGAGGTAAGGTTACCGGAGTTTTCACAGCCAGAGGCTGCAACGTCTCCCACGTATGCGCCAACGATACCTGCAACCACCGTCACACCGCCCTCTGCGGTTATATCCAAATCGGAGCTTGAGCCGTATATTTCGGCACCACCGTAGGAATAACCTAAAATACCGCCGCCATATATGTTGCCTCCCGCATTGTTAACAAGGGTTACGCTGCCCGATACGGAGCAGTCCTCAATCACTATGTGATTTGATGCGCTGATGCGGCTTACTAAGCCGCCGTAGTAGATACCGAAGCCCACGCCGTCAGTGTCGAATATTTTCGAGAGAGTAATAGCGTAAGCCACGCCCTCAACGCTCAGGTTTTCTATAACGCCGTTTGCGTCGCTGAAGATGCCGTAATAAAGCTCCTCGTTTCTGTGAGTTGTGCCGAATTCGAGAAGACCTGTTATAGAGTGTCCGCCACCGTCAAATACGCCCGAAAGCTCACGCTGGGTATGAGCAAGTCCGCTCATATCCAAATCTCCCGCCAGCTTGTAGTAATAGCCGTCGGTCATTTCCTCTAAGTCATCTGGAGAATCTACGTAATGAATCTCAGAGTCTGCGGTGGTGTATACGCTGGCAACGTTGTTGGCATATACGAGCCTCTTCGTGTCAACGTGGTCGTTTCTTATAGAGAAATCGGTGAGGGTAAATTCGCATCTTCCGGTGTATATACCGGCAAGAGGCAGATACCATACGTCAGCGCTCTCGCCCATAACCGCCTGTGAAATAGCGGTTCCGTTTACGGTGGCGCCGTAAACCTCATAACCGGTAGGGTTGTGGAAGGTGAGGCGAAGGAAGCTTTCCTCATTCGGGAATCTCCATTTAATCTCCTCAAAATCTCCGTCAGTTACCTCGACGGATACAAGGTCTATATTTCCGTTTACAAATACCGGGCACTCGTCGCTTGAGGCAGGGGGAGCCTTAAACTCATTTCCCGACACATCAACTATAACGTAATCAACCGAAAGGATAACCTCTCCGCCCTCAAAGCCTGCCGCTTCGGGCGCATACGCATACACGGTGGTGGGGGTAGACATCGGAAGAACGGTAAAGTTCTTTCCGGATATGATAAGGGATTTCACCGTAAGGCCTCTTGGGTTATCAAGGGTTATTTGAAGATTTATAGAATCAGTCGCCATTACCGCCTCAGTGTTAACCAGGGTAATGTCGGTCACTGCAAGGTAAGGTGGAGTTATCAGAGTCTCGCTTATCACGCCCTCTCGCTCACCCTTGCCGTCCTGCAGGTTGTAGGTGTAGGTAATCTTGGCTACGTATTCGGTCAGGTCGTCGAGGCCTCCGTATACAGAGCCTCCCGCCTCGTCGGGAGAAAGAAGGACACCGTCACGGTAAAGCTCTGCCTTATGTGCTATAAGAGTTCCGTCCTCGTCGATAATGGCAGGCGTAAGAGTTATACTGTCAGCCTCCGCCTTTACACCGTCGAAGAAGAACTGA
>CAJGCM010000201.1 GCA_904501765.1 uncultured Clostridia bacterium
ATTAAGGTTGAAAACCTTTCGGTTTTCTGGCGTCAGGTTAAAGTTTTTTATTCTATCCTCGTTTCCTCACTCACGGTATGCTCATACCGTTCTCGCTCGTCAGCCGAGGATTTCCGCACCGAATCCCTTTGCCCGGGCTTCGGTATTATTCGCTGAATGGGCGGATATCACCCGTCGGGGACGGATATCATTGCTTGTTTTCCTCGTGGGAAAACAAGCTTTCCCTTCCCCCTTGCCCCGTGTCAAGTTTTTGTTAAAATTGAACAAAAACTAATTATTTTTTTCTAACTAAGAAAAACAAAATAACAATATAAACCGTTGACAAAATGATTAATATGTTTTAAAATAGGTGCAAAGAAGCTATATATTTATATGCGGCGTGACAAGGGGCGCATAAATTATATGACTTGTTGACGAAAACTTAAAAATAAAATTTTCATGAAAGGAAGAAAACAAGTATGAAAAACGCACTTAAGATTCTCATACTTATTCTGTCGGTAGCTCTTATTATCGGCGCTCTCGTTATGGTAACAGGCGCTGAAGAGCAGCAGGACGAGAAGGTTTCCATGACGATTAACGGAAACTATTATCCCAGCATGCCGATAGACGACGCTCTGACGATAGTACAGACTATCGGAAAGGGCAGATCTCTCAATGCAGACGAGACGGTGAATTACAATTATACGCACACCTACACCGATGCGTCTGACGGTAACAAGGAGTACACTTACTCCTATAACATTAGGAGTCTTGAGGTTAAAATCAAACTTCTCGGCAACGTTACTCAAAATCAGACTATTGATACAACCGCTGGCAGTCTTGGTTTTACCGACAAAGACATCTATTCCTGCAAAATAACCATTAACCTTAACGGCTACGACTTAGCAGTTGTGCCCGGTATGGCGTACAGTATGCAGTACGGTGAACAGCAGCTTCTAATTGAAGGCGAGGGCTCGGTTGACCTGCCTACGGATCATTTCGTGAAGCTTATGTCCGGCGCTAAATTCTACGTTCGCGGCAGCGGAGCTGAGGTAAGATTTTACGGCAGAGGAACAACCAACAAGGCACTGTTTAGCTTTGGCGGAAGCAATAACAGCGCATCTGTTCATAACGCTCGCTTTGAGTGGGATATAGAAAGCGATTCCACCTGGGATATGACTTTCGTAGACACAACAACCGCTAACGGAACCTCTGTTGAGTTTGTGAATTGTTATTTTGACATCGACCATAAGGGTGCGGGTTCCGTAGGCGGCAGCTTCTTCAAGGCTCAGGTTGCCGGCAATGGAAAAAGCCGCACTATCAACGTAAAGAATTCGGTAATTGATATAGATACCGAGAGCAGTCTTAACAACTTTACTCTTGCTAATACAGCCGGCGGTATTATCAATTTCGATAACGTAGACGTTAACATTGATATGTCCCCAAACAATCAGGCTGCATCAGGACAGCTGTTCTATATAGGCGGCGAAATTGGCCAGTTTAACTTGAAGAACTCTACGATTGACGTTAATATAGTTCTTGAGACCTCGACCAATCATAGCGCTCAGGGCTACTACATTTTCAAGGTTTTGGGAGGCTCCAGAATCGTTGTAGACAACACCTACGTTAATGCTGATTGCTCGGGTATTCACGCTACCTCTCACGGTATGGAGGGCGTTCCGGCAGAGGGTATTCCCAGCGGTGACTACGCTTTCGTAACCAAGAATTCAAAGCTTATCTTTGTTCACGATAACGAGGAAACAATTTCAATTCTTGCAGCTACAAGACTAAGAGAGATTGAAGAGGGCGTTGCGTCAGATAATATGATTAAGGTTCCCGATGCTTTAAGAACCATTCTTATCGCAGGCTCCGCTACCAGTACCGGCGATATATATTTACGCGGCTCTTACCTTTCCGCAAACTACAGAATGATTAACGGTATGGGCGGCTATTCGGGAGCGGATTCCTCCGCTACTATTTCTGACGCCAATAAGACAGCCAGCCAGACGGCAAGAATTATCACATTTGATAATTCCACAGTGGAAAGAGAGGTTTCCAACTATCGCAGACTCAATGCAGTTGTCGGCTCTACCATAGTTAAAGATGCTAACTCGGGCGAGGCTATCTTCGACGGAGCTGTTTATGCGAACTTTATAAATAGCTCAAGAATTATTCTTAATAACGCAAATCTTCACCGTACAGCCGGCGGTGGCTGGGCGCTTGGTAAGCCCTCATTCCAGACGGGCGTTGCTTATGCCGAGGACGAAAATGGCAACGTAACTAATGCTGACGTTTATGCGGTGGATTTGGAGGCGGGTACCAGAATTAACGCCAACTCTGTTAATGGCGCTGACCTTCCTAAGGGCGCAAGCATTGTTAGTTCTCCTTTTGCGGACTCCGAATGTCCTTATGTTGTATCGGGCACCACAACGGCTTACACTGAACATGGCAGCACGATGGATGCCGGTGTATATCCCGCTTGGCATCACAGCAATAACAACTTTATAGGAAACCGCAATCAGGTATATAACTACGTTGTTCCCAGCAGCACAGACGCTGAGGGAAGCTATACGTTGGCAAATAACACAATAACCTTCAATGACAATAAGACCGTAACACTCACAGGCGAGACCTATCTCAGCTGCTGCGCTGGAGAAATTAAGCTGAACAGCGGTAATGCGGTTATAGTTTACCAGGTAGAGTTTATGCCGGCATCCACCTCTGACAATGCAATACCCTTCAACTTCAAGCTTGCCGGTAATACTTTTACCGATAGCAACAGTAACGGTGTTTGCGATAGCGGTGAGACGGTAAGCTCAACCGTCTTCCCCATGACCTATCTTCAAGTAAAAGCTGACGGCACGAGCAACCGTGGTAACGTAAAGGCGGGAGAGTGGAATACTTACACCATAGTAATTGACGCTTCCACCAACGTTATGAAGGCTACCAACTATATAAACGGCAAGGACTGCGGCACGGTCACCGTGGCAAACGTTCAGAGAGTTAAGGATATGCGTATAACCATAGGCTCCAAGACCTTGACTCAGGGCGCTTCCTGCGCGTTCTCTAACGTAAGAAAGGTTGTCTTCACAGATGCTCAGAAGCTGAAGGAAACCTTCGACCCCGCAGATTATAAGGACGTTCTTAATTACGAAAAATTCTACAGCTTTAACGACCACGCAAATGTCGGCGACATTATGTTCGGTAACACGCCATACAGGAAACTTAATGAGGCTTTAGCGGCAGCTGGTACTGACAAGCACGTTACCCTCTTTGCTGACAACAGCAAGGCTGAGGTTATCGATAACGCAGGTTCTGTTTATACAAACGGATATACTCTTACCAATAAGACAACTAAGAACTATACTAAAAACCTTCTTGTAAATACTCTTGATAATTACGTTAAGTATTATGCAACTAAGGACGTAACCTACACCTGGAATACTCCCAGCGGTACAACGTCTATTATCTTCCAGCAGGGCGGTACTCCTTTTGTTGACGACAGAATCGACGTAACCACAAAGAATAAGACATTCTATAAGACAGGTATTCTTTACTTCGGTGACGAGGTTCAGTGGACCACAGTTAACCCTGCTGACTTCGACAACTATGCAGACTACGCAGCTGCTCTTGAGGGCGGTGCAACAATGCCCGAGGTAGTTGATGGCAACC
>CAJGCM010000202.1 GCA_904501765.1 uncultured Clostridia bacterium
CTTGACGAGCGGCAAAAGGAGCTTATTATACGCTGTGGGCTTTCCGCTCTGGCAGGGGAAATTTTCGATGAGTGAGGAGGGTGAGAAATGCAGATAAAAGAGCTTTATATTGAAAACTTTGGAAAGCTGTCCTCCTTCAGGCTAAATCTGAAAGACGGACTTAATGTGATATGTGAAGAAAACGGTTTTGGAAAAACCACCATCGGAGCTTTTATCAAGGCGATGCTTTTCGGCTTTGAGGAAACGAAAAAGCAATCCCTTCTCGAAAACGAGAGAAAACGGTACCTGCCCTGGCAGGGCGGCGCCTTTGGCGGCTGGCTCACCTTTACTGCAGGGAGTGAGGATTTCAGAATAGAGAGAAGCTTCGGTCAAAAAGCGTCCGAGGACAAATTCACCGTTTACAAGGTGAGGGACGGTCTTAAGACCGACGAATTCGGGGATAACCCCGGAGAAAAAATATTTGGAATAGACTCCGACGGATTTGAAAGGACTGTTTTCCTATCGGAGAAAAATCTTGACGGCAAAAACGAAAACCAGACGATATCAGCAAAGCTGTCCGACCTAGTTGGGGTTGAGGGCGATATAGGCGGCTTCGATGCGGCTATTGAGCTTCTCGAAAAACGGAGAAAATTTTACAGGCTTAAGGGCGGGAGAGGTCAGATAAAGGACCTTGAGGTTGAAGAGAGCGAAATATGCGACAGACTTAAGCTGATTGAGGCAAAAAGACGAGAGGGCGTGGAGACGAAGAGCTATCTTGCCGCCCTCGAAGAAAAAATCAATGCCTTAACGGAAAAGAAAAATGCTCTTCTCACCCTTAAGAAAAAAGCTATGGAAGAAAAGAATTCCTATGCTAACAGGCTACAGTTTGCAAAAATGAAGGCTTCCGCATCAGAGCTTGAGGGGCGAGAGGATAGGCTGATTGCCTTCTTTGAAAAAAAGCTTCCCGACTATTCGGAGATAGAAAAGGTTGCCGAGGCAAGGGCCGAGGCAAGGCGCTTAAGAGAGCAGCTTCGGACAGACGGCGCCATCACCGAAGAAATCCCCTCCCCCTTCGCTAAAATTCCCGAAAGCGACGATATAGACAGATATTCGGAAAATCCTTATAAAATCAACTCTGCCTCCGGCGCTGCCATAGCTATTCTCTTCGGCGCCTTGGCGGTTATCGGCGGCGCGGTTCTCGGCTTCTTCATAGCTCCTTATATGTTCTTTATTTCGTTGCTTGGAGCGGCGGTTATTGCCCTTGGCGCAACCTTTAAAATTTCTAATGGCAAGAAAAGGGGTGCCTTTGAGAAATTTGAAGATGAAAGACTCGAATTTGCAAGAAAAACCCTTGGCGTTTATACAGACGGCGGGGCTGACGAGGCTATAAAGAAAATCAAGAGGCTTTATAACGAATACCGTGAGCGGCTCAAGGGTGCTGAAGCGGTAAAAGCCGCATTCTCGAAGCAGACCTCGGAGATGGTAGGGAAATGCGCAGAGCTTGAGGAGCTGGTAGAGGAGTTTACCTCACTGTTTCCGCAGACCGAGGGCGACACTATTGATACGGTAAGAAAAATGCTCGCCGAATACGAATTCGTAGGTAAAGAGCTGAAGGTAAGACGGCGGGAGCTTGAAGAATTTGCCGCAACGCACAAAATCAGCGAGGAAACTCATGGAGAGCTACCCGACGTATACGAGCTTGAAGGAAAAATCGCCGAGGTGGATTCACAGTTCCTTGACCTTTGCCGTGACAAAGCTCTTCTTGAAAGCAGATGCGCAGCAGCCGCAGCCGACGTGGACAGAGCCGCCGAATACGAGGCGAAGCTTCAGGAAATAAGAGAAAAAATAAAAGAAGCAAGACTTAACTTTGAGGTGATAACGAAGACCGAGGAGCTTCTTGAAAAAGCGAAGAGCAATATGACGGCAAAATACCTCGATGGCACGAAGCGGGGCTTCGAGAAATACATCTCACTGATACACGGGGCATATGATGGAACGTTTTCCATTGACACCTCGTTCTCAGTTCTGAAAAACGACATGGGAACGAGCCGTCCCACCGATGCTTACAGCAAGGGCTCCCGCCTGCTTTATTCGCTGGCGGTAAGACTGGCGCTGACCGACTCTCTTTACGACGGGGAGCTGCCGCCCTTGATTATGGACGACCCCTTCGCATACTTTGACGACCCTCATACGAAAAAGGCGCTCGTTGTGCTGAAGGAGCTTTCACGCACAAGACAGATAATTTATTTCACCTGCTCAAAATCAAGAGCATAATTCTCCCTTTGTATATTCAAATAGAAGAATTCGTTAAAGTATAGGGGGAAATCTATCTTTCAAAGCCTTTGCGCCAGGCTCCCTTACGGGCTATGCAAAACTAAAGGTGCCCTTTCACTAAAAGCACCAAAAATTATCCGAAATACAGCGCAAAAAGATGCGCCGATGGAGCTTATACGGCTTCACCGGCGCAGCTTTTATATTAAACTATGGGGTTTTTATAACGGCAAAAAATCAAAGAGCCGAGATAAAGTAAACCAGGGGCATCGTTACTATTGATATTACAGTTGAGGTAGCTACGAGCTTGCTCGTATATTCGGCATCGCAGCCGTATTTTTCGGCAAACATAGTAGCAGAGCTTGCAGCAGGAGCTGATGCGAGTATTACCACCGTCGCCGTTACCTCTGCAGAGAGTGTAAGCCCGGTGAGGGATATAAGCCTGATTATAAGAACCATCACAAGAGGCAGGGCTATATGCCTGAGAATCAGGAATACGTAAAGATAAATATTGCTGAAAAAGCCCTTGAAATTTATCGAAGCCAATCGCATTCCTATTACTATCATAGACAAAGGAGCTACAAGATTTTTAAGCATCGTAAGCCCGTCCATAAGCAAATCGGCAACAGGGTTACTCACGTCTGTAATGAAGGAGCTTAAAGGGGTTACGAAAAAGACAAGGCCGAGAGCTGCCGCTATCGTTACGGGGTGTATCAGAGCTTTGACTATTGATGCGCCGCTCTTTTTTCGGATTTCCTCTCCGTCACATTCTCCATCACCGTCGATATCTCTGCCGTCCGTGCATATTCTTACACCGAGGGACCATAAGAAGAGGTTAAAGACTATGTTGTATATTGATGCGTATATCGTTGCTTCCCCTCCGAGAATTGCATCAATCAAGGGTATTCCCATAAAGGCTGCGTTGGAAAATATCGTGGCGAAGCGAAGCATTCTCCGAGCCTCGTCCTCAGCTTTCCTGAACAAATTCATAGCAGCAACGGAAAACAGGGTATGGGCAACAACGGAAAACAGAAGCACCCATAAGGAATTTATAAGAATGGTCATATCAAATTCCTTAAGATACGCCATAAAAACAAGCACGGGTTGCGCTATATACAAAACAAGATTTGATATTCCCTTACCTAATCCGTCGGCGGATAGCCCGCATTTTACAAGGATAATTCCGGGAATCATCATAAGAAACAGAGAAGCTACGTTAAATATCAAGTCGGTAATTTGCATAACGGTTTCCTTTTAGAGCATATAATCGGGGCGCCTGTACTTCATATGTACAAGCTGCCCCGTTGCCGAAATCACGGCGTTTTCATAAAGTTTATAATAATTAGCCGAGAAGCTTCTTAACGCACTC
>CAJGCM010000203.1 GCA_904501765.1 uncultured Clostridia bacterium
GAGCGCAGCGCATAGCAAAGCACCAGTTAGACATTGAGCAGGCAGAGCGAGAGCAATGGGGCATAGGCGCGATAACGTACGAAGAATGGCAACGAATGAAGCAAGCTGCGCACAATGAAAGACAACCTATTTAACTTCCTCCTGCTGCCCGTTGTGGCGGTGGTGCTGATGATATTCATCGCTAAATCAGTAATCGAAGTTATTAACGTAAACAATAATGCAAGTAGAATTAGTAATGACGCAGTTCAGCCAATACATGATGGCGGACGGCAAGCGCCTTGAGCAGTGCGAAGTGCCCGAGCTGCTCGACATCCTCGGAAGATGTGTTGACTACGCTGAGCGACGCCACAACGAGCGTGGTGACGTTCTGAAAACGGAACTCGTATCAATCATTCAATCGTTCACGGAATACTTCCCAGAAGATGGGCATATCCTTGACGACCCCGATTATTACGGCGGTGTAATCGAAACACTCAGCATAAAGGTATGAGAATGCTCATGAGAAGGCGACCAGGGCAAGCAGCGCAAGCCTTGTTGTACGTCAGCGACGACTTGCACGAGCTGCGCAACTTGTTCCCCAATAGGCTGCACGACCTTAACAGAGGTAACATCATCAATGAACACGGGTATTTGTACCATGTTCAAGATGCGAACGATGTTCAGCATGTAGTAATGACCAGAGTCGAAGTAAAAACTTGCAAGCGTTGTGGCGAGATTAAAGCCGTAAGCGAGTTCTATCTGAATACAACGACTGGAAAGCCGCAAGCGGTCTGCAAACAATGCGTAAAGGAATCAATTAAGCACATCAAGCACATCGAACCGTCCGAAGTGAAGAAGTGCAGAATATGCGGAGCCGAGAAGCCAATAGCGGAATTCCACAAACAGCAGACTGCGCCCGATTGGCACAGCAGCGACTGCAAGGCTTGCAGGAAGAAGTACGTCAGCGAATATATCCAACGAAAGCGAAAGCAAAGAATTTATGAAAAAAGCAAATATATAATTCAAAACGCTAAGCGCTAAGAGCAAGGAGGAAATCAACTCGACATCTGTAACCATTCAGTTGTTCGTTCAGGGATTGCTCACGGAAGAAATCCTCACTCATCGACATGCGTTGAAGAAGTCTAAATTCTACCGTCAGCGTTTCAAGCAGCTGCTGAATATTGCCGAAGAAGTGGCTCAGCGCAATAACGTGTATGTGGCGCACGCGTTAAACAAAATTCTTGACGAGTTCGATAATGAAATGGATAATTGGTTCGAAATAGTGCGTGAGCAGCGTATGACGATGTACTACGCAATAGCGAACTTCTACGCAAAGCAGAATCATGAGTATCGTGGCGAGATTACCATTGTCGAGTATCTCCGCTCAATAGCGAGCATCGTGAAACTCGTGCTCCACAACATCAACGAGCGTCACAAGCATCTTAACATCACCCGTGCGCAGCTTGGCGACTTCGCAATGGACCAAGCTATCGAGTCGCTCTTCGGGATGACGACTGAACTGCGCAAGCAAATACACTACAAGCCTATCATCCTCGAAGATGACGAGAGCTACAAAATATCCTGCCGCACGTTGGCGAGGAAGATAAATAACTATTTGTACGAAGGTGAACTTTTTTACCCTATCGAAATTGAATGAAACAAGCAATCTACGACTATCTCGTCAGCGAGCTGCATCCATTGCCGAACTGCGTGGATTGTCAATATGCAGACACAATGGCGCATCGCAAGCCATGCAGCACCTGCGCCACGGGATTCAAGAACTACAAGCTCAGCAAGGCTTGCCAGGCAGACATCAAAAAATTAACAAGAGGACTAATTAAAATCTTTAAAAAACACAACAAATGACACTCAACGAATATCAAGACAAAGCAATGGGGACTTGTATGCAATCGTGCGACAACTACTCTTACATGATGCTCAACCTCGTCGGCGAGGTGGGAGAATTCGCAAGCAGGGTGGCGAAAGCCATCCGCAGCGAGAAAATAAAAATAAAAGAAAACGACATCTGCATTTCGTTAGACAACCTTGAAGAACTCCTACCGTTAGACGAAGAATTAAAACTTGAAGCGGGTGACATTCTCTGGCAGCTCTCAGGACTATGCCACGTCATGGGATGGAAACTCGAAGATGTTGCCCAAGCGAACCTCGACAAGCTCGCAGCACGCAAACAAGCGGGAACGATAGATGGTAATGGTGACGGGATTTATGAAAGATAAAATCGGATTAGTCGATGTTGACGGGAAAAGATTCCCGAATCTCGCATTAATGAAAATAGCTCGCTGGCATAGAACCCAAGGCGACACAGTGGAGTGGGCGATGCCCATATTTTCGGAATTCTACGACAAGGTTTATAAATCTAAGGTCTTTTCTTTTACCAAAGACGACATGACGTCATATCCTTGCGAAGTCGTTAAGGGTGGAACTGGCTATGATATTCATTCTATGTTGCCTGAAAATATTGATAAACTGCAACCAGATTATTCAATATACCCTCAGATCGACAAACGAACAGCATACGGTTTTCTTACTCGTGGATGTCCAAACAAATGCAAATGGTGTATTGTTCCCGAAAAAGAAGGGGCGATTCGCCCATATATGGACATCGAGGAAATCGCAATCGAAGGGCGAACTAATATTATTCTAATGGACAATAATATCCTCGCAAGCGATTATGGACTTCAACAGATAGAGAAAATCGTTAAGCTGAATCTCAGGGTAGATTTCAATCAGGCATTAGACGCAAGACTTGTGACATCAGAGATTGCAAAACTTCTTTCTAAGGTGAGGTGGATTAATTGCATTAGACTCGGATGTGATACGCATAAACAGATCGGCGAGTGTGAGCGTTCGATGCGGATGATTGATGCTCACCGTAATATTCCAGCATCGTACCTCATGTACACCATGATTGATAGCAATATGCAAGAAGCATACGAGCGTCTTTCTCATTTCCGACACCATCCCCGTGTTCGAATCGTCGCACAACCATTCAGAGATTACAACAATCCACATCAATTAATACCACAATGGCAACGAGATATGGCGAGGTGGGCAATGAGAAGGGAATTTTATACGTCATTCGACTTTAAAGATTTCGAGCCAAGGAAAGGTTTTAAATGTATAGAATATTTTAAAAACAAAAATTATGGACAACAAAATTAACCTCGTAGAAATCCTCCAGGATTGCCCTAAGGGTATGGAGTTGGATTGCGTAATGTATGATAATTTATATTTTGACAAAGTTGATGAAGATTGTAGATATCCAATAAGATGTTATACAATATATGATGGTTGTAGAACTTCAGTAAATTTTACGGAATTTGGAGAATTTAATAATTATGGAACTGCTAAATGCGTAATCTTCCCCAAAGGCAAAACTACTTGGGAAGGATTTGTTCCACCTTGTCAATTTAAAGAGGGGGATATATTAGTGCATACTCAGAATCAAAGATTCATAATGTCTATATATCGTAAAAAAAATGCAGAACTTATAATTAAAACACATTGTATTCTTTGGGACAAAGAGGAAGGTCTAAGTATTGATAAAGAAATTTGTTGCTACCCTGATAATACAAGACTTGCCACCGA
>CAJGCM010000204.1 GCA_904501765.1 uncultured Clostridia bacterium
AAGGCGTCGAGCATTGTAAAAAAAGGAGTTTTATATGAAAGCGTTGATTTCAGTACCGAAGGGCGTTACCTTTGACACCTTTTTCCCACCTGAAAACGTAAAGCTTGCCGAGAGTCTTGGCGAAATTATATGGCACACGGGGGAGGGCCGGATGACCGAGGAGGAGTTGATAGAAAAAATCGAGGATTGCGATACCTACGTGGCTCTTTGGGGTTCACCCTGTCTTACCGCAAGAGTGCTTGAAAATGCTCCGAGGCTGAAGCTTATGACGGTCCTCGGTTCAACCGTCACCCCCTTCGTCAGCGAGGCTATGTGGGACAGGGGAATAAGAGTTATAAGCGGCTTCGATTATTTTTCCGAATCCACTGCTGAAGGTGCGATAGCTTATATTCTTGCCGCCCTTCGCCGTATTCCCTTTTACAGCGAGAGGCTTAAGAGGAGCGGCGAGTGGTCGTCGGTCAGCGACTTTACCGACGGGCTAATTCACAAAACCGTAGGCATAGTAAGCTATGGCGGTGTCGGCAGGCATATAGTAAGAATGCTAAGCTCCTTCAACGTTAAGTTAAAGGTATACGATATAAGAGAGTTGCCCGAGGAGGATAAGGAGAAATACGGCTTTACACAGTGCACAATAGAAGAGCTTTTCTCCACCTGTGACGTAATCAGCATACATACCCCCTATAACGAAAGCACCCATCATATGGTAAATCACCGCCTTATGTCTATGATAAAGAAGGGCGCCCTTCTCGTCAATACCGCAAGAGGCGGCGTCATAGACCAGGAAGCCCTCACACGCCACCTTCAGGCGGGAGATTTCAGTGCGGCCCTTGACGTATACGAGGTGGAGCCGATAGACCCGTCAGACCCCATTCTCAAGCTTGATAACGTACTGCCCCTGCCTCACCAGGGCGGTGTCACGACCAACCTTCGCAGAACCCTTACCGCCGACCTTCTCCGTGAGAGCGCCGCCTTCATAGATTGCAGCGCCCCCTTGAAAAACGAAATATCAAAAAGCTACGCCCGCGGTATGTCCTTTTCCTGATATGCGAAAAAACAGTTGCAAAGGACCGAGCTTTGCGGTAAAATAGAAAAAAAGCGCCTCAAGCGAGGCGCTTTTTTTTTAATAAAATCGATAAGCTCTAAAATCACACACTAACCCTTTGTTTATCAGAAATATATGCTGAAAGAATACATATTCTCAAAGGTCATATTGCTTCCCGAGGCGTAATCGCAAACTGCCGTTTTAAAGGCTTTGTCTTTTCCGCAAAGAGTTGCCTCAAACTGAATATTTACACCTGCCATAGGAGGTATGCTTTTAAGAGTGCAGGTGAAGCTTTCATCTATCGGCTCAATATCGTCAAACATTTCCCTTTGGGTATTGCCTGCCGCCTTGCTTCTGCATAGCAGGACAGCGCCTTTTCTCAACACGCACCTGTCCTCGTATAAAAACATCTGCGGAGTGCAGAAGCTGCTTTGTGAGCCTGCCGAAGCCCAACGCTCGTTCTTCCATTTATCCTCGGTAGCTTCAAGGGTTGCAGGAATTTGCGTTATCTTTACCGAGTTGTCGAAAATAATCTCTATTTCGCATTTTTTACCCCTCGGGATAACTGTGAAATATCCCTTTTCGGCATAAAACCGCTCACCGTCGGCAATCACCTCTGACCTTTCGCTCCACGACGGAATGCGAAGTCTTACCCCGCATGGTTCGCCACAAAAGTCGATGTCAATTTTCGCCTTACTGTCAGCAAGATAGTTTCCGCTTATTGATACCTTTACGTTCTCCCCACCGACGTTAGCCGTTATTTCAGCGGGAGTATAAAGGTTTATGTAGATAGAATCGGCAGCGCTCATTACCTGGCTTTCAGCCATGTTCAAATATCCGCGGGGCATATTGTTCACGCAGCAATGGTTGTAAAGCATGCCTGCCTGCTCGTGGGCGAAAAGATGTCTGCCGTGGCTTCTTGCTCCTCTTGCTCCCCAGGTTCCGTCTTTAAGGGAGCTTGCGAGAAAGGGATTGTAAAAGGCAAGCTCGAAGCTATCCATATAACGGGAATTGCCCGTAAGCGCAAATAGCTCATGACAAAATCTCATAAAGTGAATCACGTCGCAAGGCTCTGAAATGGCATTAACGTTGCTCGCCGCATCTCTGAACTCATCGTTAAAGGCAACGCTGTAAATCGTATTGTACTCATGCTTCATAAGGATATCATAGAAGCTCTCACAAGCGTCTAAATATTTTTTCTCGCCGCTTATCCTGTAAAGCTCCGCAAGTCCGTCAAAGCAAGACATCATTTCGTATGCCTTTGCCCACCTTATCTTGTCAAAATCATACCACTGGGAAAGTGGCTTACCGGAAAGGCTGTTTGCAATGAGTCCGGGCATGATGTCGGGGTTTTCCCAATCCTTTACGAAATCAAGACAGAAATCAAGATACCGCCCGTTCTCGGTGATACGGTAAAGTATCAACAGTGGCTTAAGTATTGAGCAGCTCGGCAATCCCTTAAAGGTTCCGGTTTCACCGAGTCTTCTTCCGCTTGACCTGACCTCGTATATCAGGTTATCCGCAAACCTTACGCAGGCATCTATAATCCTTTTATCCTCGGTAAGCTCGTAGCACTCAAGCAATCCCCAAAGGGTGTATTTTCTGCACCAGATATTCCAGTTCCAGCTGTGCTTTTCGGGGTCCGGGAGAAAGAAATTCGTCGAGTTGCGGTAAGTGCCTATATAGCCGTCTTCTCGCTGAAGACCGATAAGCCTAAGCGCTGCCTTATGCAAAAAATCTTTAAGCTCGGCGTCGCCGGTATACCTGCAAGCTCTTGCCGCACTTATTATCCATTTCCCCCAAAATTCACCCTGCCAAAGCCCTTGCGGACCGTCACCGTCAGTGGCGCGCAAAAACGCCTCTTCGCATTCCTTGAATACAATATTTTTTGCATTTTTTGAAAAAATCCGCTCGTAGAAGAAGTTTTCCATAAGCTCGGCTGCATATCCACCGATTTTAACGTTACAAAGCTCGGTCTTTTTGACCGCATTTTCTTTTTTATAGAGTATCATATCCATCCTCCGGCTATGTTAAATTGCGGAATTCTATTATGCTTTTCGTCGCATGTTATATTTAACAGGTTACACTGTTCAAATTATATCATATCTACAGGCACACAAGCCGGCAGGCTTGTGGAAAGGCAAAGCCTTTCAGTCGTGTCGCAACACGACCTGTGTTATGCCAATGTTCTCACGGTAAAATCCTTGATTTTGTAGGCGGAGCCGCCTACCATTCGCTCCTGAAAGAGCGAAGCCGTGAGGTTATTATATCACAAGTAAAAATGCTTGCTTCGGGGGGCATTTTTACGACTTGATTCAAGAAGCGCAGGATGCGACCAGCATCGGTGGCGCATAGCGCCAAAGACTTGCAAGGCAAGGACTTCTGCGCATATTATATCATATCTACAGGCACACAAGCCGGTAGGCTTGTGGAAAGGCAAAGCCTTTCAGTCGTGTCGCAACACGACCTGTGTTATGCCAATGTTCTCACGGTAAAATCCTTGATTTTGTAGGCGGAGCCGCCTACCATTCGC
>CAJGCM010000205.1 GCA_904501765.1 uncultured Clostridia bacterium
CTTGATTTATTCTCTCGGCTGTGATAAAATGGAAGAAAAAGTCTTAAGAGGTAAAGTTATGCTATCCAGAGTATATTCCGCAGGCGTTGTGGGTATAGACGGCTTTGAGATAACCGTCGAATGCAGCTCCTGGAACAGAATTCCGAGATTTGACCTTGTAGGTCTGCCGGATGCGGCAGTCAAGGAGGCGAAAAACCGAGTTGTCAGCGCTTGTGAAAACAGCGGAATAAAATTTCCCGCCTTGGATATTATGGTGAATTTGGCTCCCGCTGACTGTAAAAAAGAGGGAACAGCCCTTGATTTGGCAATGCTTTGCGCCATTCTTCAGAGCGAGGGCGGAGCAATATCGGCATCTTATGACTTTTCCGATAAATGCATCGTGGGGGAGCTTTCCCTGTCGGGAGAGGTAAGAGGTGTCAGAGGAGTGCTTTCAATGACGGTTCTTGCCAAGGAGAGCGGTAAGAAGCAGATATTCGTTCCCAGAGTAAATGCGGGAGAGGCGGCAGTCGTTGACGGTATTGAGGTCTTCGCCCTTGACACGCTACGCCAGCTTATCGACCATATAAGCGGAAAAGCCCCTATATCCCCGGAGCCTCACCCCGAAATAGTAATGAATGCCGAGAGTATTCTTTTCAGCGACGATTTCTCCGAGGTAAGAGGTCAGCTCAAAGCGAAAAGAGCCCTTGAAATAGCGGCGGCAGGCGGTCATAATCTGCTTATGATAGGCCCTCCCGGCGCCGGAAAATCAATGCTTGCCAAGAGGCTTCCCTCAATTCTTCCCGATATGACTCTTGAGGAGGCTATTGAAACCACGAAAATACATTCGGTAACCGGGCTTCTCCATGAAAACCTGGTAACGCACCGCCCCTTCCGCTCGCCGCACCATACGGTGACCCCCGTAGGCTTTGTTGGCGGCGGTACGAATCCAAGACCGGGTGAAATTTCCTTGGCGCATAACGGAGTGCTGTTTTTGGACGAGCTTCCCGAATTTCCGAAGTCGGTAACCGAATCTATGCGTCAGCCTCTTGAAGACGGCTGCGTGACGGTAACGAGAGCGGCGGCGAAGGTAACATACCCCTCGAATTTTATGCTGGTTTGCGCAATGAACCCCTGTAAATGCGGGTTCTTCGGTGACTCTACGAGAGAATGCACCTGTACCCCCGCATCGAGAAAGCAGTACCTTGACAGAATTAGCGGTCCGCTTCTCGACAGAATTGATATAGAAATAGAGCTTCCCGCAGTTTCCTATTCGGAAATATCGGGCAAAACTAAGGCAGGAGAGCCATCTGCCGATATAAGAGCCAGAGTCAACGCCGCAAGAGAGTTTGCAAGGCGAAGGCTCAAAGAAAACGGCGAAGAGAGGAATATTCTCAACGCCTCTCTTTCGGGAAGACTCTTAAGAAAATTCTGCACCCCCGACGAGGAAGGTGACAGGCTTATGAAGGAAGCCTTTGAAAGCCTTGGACTTTCAGCCAGGGGACACGATAGGGTGCTAAGGGTCGCAAGAACCATAGCAGACCTTGACGGCGTGGAAACTATAAATGCCGACCATATAGCTGAGGCGATAATGTATCGGTCTCTCGACCGCAAATACTGGAAAAAATAACCCGGGCTTAGATATTTTGGCGTAAATTCCCGTCTGCCCCCTCGCAGTACCCTCGTACAGCTTCGGTGGCAAGCCGAAAATTTCCGCTCAAAATCTCGTCGCCCGGCAGGTTCAGATGTTTTGGAGCAAGTTGCCGTATGTCCCGCTTTGCAGTACCCTCGTACAGCTTCAGCGGCAAGCCGAAAATTTCCGCTCAAAATCTCGTCGCCCGGCAGGCTCAGACATTTTGGTGCAAGTTGTCGTATGCCCCCTCGCAGTACCCTCGTACAGCTTCGGTGGCAAGCCGAAAATTTCCCCTCAAAATCTCGTCGCCCGGTGGTTCAGATGTTTTGGAGCAAGTTGCCGTATGTCCCCTTTTAAAGTACCCTCGTACAGCTTCGGCTGACGAGCGAGAAGCGTACAAGGGTACGCTGGGCGAGGAGGTGAGGATAAAATAAAAAACTTCAATAAAAACGAAGAAAACCGCAGGTTTTCAACCTTATTTTTCTACGGGTAACAAAAACAAAACAGAGGCGAAGTATTTTCCTTCTATTCTTGCTCTGTTTGTTTTTATAGGTGAATTGATGCTGACGCATCATGAATTGGCTTCGCCATGATTTCTCGTTGGCATGCCTCCTCCATGAATTGAATTGCAACCAATGTGCCAAGGGCACAATTCATGCCGTAGGCAATTCATGAAAGCACAGCTTTCAATTCACGCAACCGCGAGGTTGCAATTCACTTGCGTGTTCTCCGTTAAGGATAACACGCTAATTATTCGGGGTTCTGCCTAAATGCGACAGCCCTTTTTCGTTTATCCGAGCCGAGCGAAAAGCGGGTTAAAGCCTATGGCTTTTATTTTGCCGTAATTTTTCGTTCTGTGACTGTTTCCCAGACTTTGCTTTGGGGCGGATTTATGGGCATAGCGAGTCGGCTTCGGGCACAGTTATGTGAACAAAGCTTTTTTCTTTTGTGCTAAAAGTAGAAAATTATTGTCAAAACTAACAAAAAAGCAAAGTCCGCATTGAAATCAAGGGCGAAAGCTATTATAATATAAGCAAATTAAAATGAATAATTTTCTTTTTTGGAGGAAATATGAAAAAACTCACAAAAATTATCACGGTGATTGTGGCTGTGCTTCTCGTGGCTGCGTGTGTGGTTCCTGCCGTAATGGCGGCGCCCGCTACGGTTAAGGCAGGCGAGGGCGTTGGAGCTGCAACCTATATAGCAGACTCTATAAAAGGAGCTGTGTCCAAGCGCGATGCTTTGGGCATTGACGATAATGCGGCGATAGGTGTTTCCGATTCCACCGGCTCCGTTCCCTTTGGGAGCGCCAATTTCGACAAGATAACGACGGAGTATTTCTCTGGCATAGTTTCGGCCGAGGAGGAGGGCTATGCGGGGGCGAAATATCCCTACACCGATAAGACCTCTACCCAGTATTATAAATTGAGAATCGATCCCAGCGACAAAGGACCTTACATTACTCCCGGCTTCTGCGCAAAGGGCCAGGCGGTAAAGCAGGGCCTTGTATGGGAATTCGACATAATGATAGGTCAGAAGCAGTTAGCGGGATCGGCTACTCCCGATGATAAGTCTGACGACGTTTTTGCTCCAGAGATGCCGAGCACCGGAATGACAATTTCCTGGCTTAATTCGGGCGGCGTTGGTGACGGCGCTTTGTACGGCTGCTATACAATCACCCCTGTCAGCGAGCCTCAGGACGGCAAAGACGTGCAGTTCGATATAGGCAAGGATATACATTATCCTTTCAAAGCGGGCGAGTGGCTTCACCTGACCTTCGTGTATGACATAAGCGTGGGAGAGATTCCTCAGATTCACGCTTACGCAGGTACTGACGAGGGGAATGGAAGAGCGCTTGTCGGCTCTATTGAGGCGTACGACACCCACGGCAAGAGAAAAGACGTTTTAGTTGAGCCCATAACCTCCAGATTCGGCCCCAGCAGCGGCGGTTATACAAC
>CAJGCM010000206.1 GCA_904501765.1 uncultured Clostridia bacterium
GGAAGGAAGGCGAAATCGACTCCGTCCTCGCAAAGCTCAAGAAGGTCGTCTATAACGTCGTAATTGTAAAGAGTGTCACCGCTTACGTAATAGGTGCGGTTATTGTCGTCTATTATATATCCAGCGGCGCTCCTGTCGCTATGCTCCGCCTTTACGGCGTAAATCGTCACGCCTCCCTGGCTCCACACCGAATGAGGGTTAAGCATTACGTAATTATGCTCACCGCCGAAGCCAAGAAGCTGTCTGTATGCCGAATCGGGAGCTATTACCGTTATCGGCTCCTTTGCCGAGGAAAGAATCCCTTCGACGCTCTCAGGGTCCAGATGGTCTAAGTGGTCGTGGGTCACGATAAGTATATCGGGGCGTATATCAAGCGCTGATTTGTCAATGGGAAGCCTTCTGTGCTTTGCCGCATTTCTCTTCCCCACCGAATCTGAAAAATAGGGGTCAACCATAATTTTCACCCTACCCGTGTCAAATAAAAGACCTGCCTGTCCAAGCCACGTAACCTTCATAACAATTCCTCCTCGAATAATAGCTATATAAAAATCACAGCGAGCATACCAATAACTCCGCATACAGCGCCCGAAAGCGCACCCGCTACCACGTCCCTTATAAAATGAATACCGAGAAGCACTCTGAAAACTCCGAGAAACGCCCCAAGGAGCATAAGACCAACTCCCACGGCAAGATTATAAAAGACGAGGGTGGTAGCTATTATGAAGCAGGAAAAAACGTGCCTGCTCGGGAAGGATTGCCCACGCTTACTTTTCGGCGCCTCCTCATAAAATGGGAGAATTTCATACGGACGCTTGGCATTTATAATGCGGCGCATAAGGGATACGGCAAGAAATGGTATAGCCGTTACCGCAACAAGCTTTATCCCAAGGAGCGTGTCATTATATAGCGCCAATGCTAACGCCACAGCAAACACACCAACGCAAACCGCCACAATGACGTAAGAGATTATCTTGAGGGTGCGTGATAGCTTCTTATTAAGATACACCGAATAAAGAAGCGCATCATACCGCCCAACTGGCGTATATTCATTATTGTTTTTCATTTAAAATCACCGTCAGAATATCAGCGATAATATCATAGAATTTGCATCGTCAACCATACCGTTTGAGCGCTCTGTATTATCGTTGAACTCTTTAACCCTACCGTCCAGCTCACGCTTTGCGGCCTTAACTCCCGCAGCCGTCACGTCAATTCGCCCGTAAATCTCATAAGCTGCCGCTACGTCGGTCTTTATGGTGCTTGGGCTTATGCTCTTTACCGCATCAAGGAATTCTACCGCAACGCTCATTACGTCGTTTAAAAATTCCTCAACCTCAAGGCTCGCTGCCTCCGCATCGGCAAAGCCGGGAAAATCAGCTATTTTAACAGACTGCTTCTTAATATCACGAAGCGCCATTTCGGCAATTTCAAGATACCCGTAGGCTTCCTCGTAGGTAACTGACGCCGCTGCCTTTTCTATGTTTTCTATGTAAAGAAGATAAGGCTTCTCACAGGTGGATATTTCCGACAGAAGCGAGGAATAGGTATTCATAGCGCTGCTGACGCCCTCATAGGTACGGTCAACCGACGGTGCAGCCGCCTCAGCCTCCGAAAGGCTATCCTTCGCTGCCTTGTAATCAACAATACTCCAAGCCTCTGCGGCTGAAATCACGTCTTCTATGAAGCCGATACAAATAGCTGTAAGCCTGTCGACCTCGCCTTTTGACGAAAGATAATATACGTAAGCCTCGCTGACCTCCGCATCGTCAGATGAGCCTCCGGCATCAACGTATGCCTGCCACTTCTCCCCTGCCACAGCAACGAATCTCTCTTTTTGGGAAAGGCTCGCAGAGTTCCTTATGTTATCAACCGCATCAAGGAATTCCGCTGACGGTAAGTCTATGGCAAACGCCACCGTGGCAAAAGCTCCGAGAATCAGAGTTATTACCAGTAAAAATGCTAAAAACTTAATTTTTGGGGGGAAAATTTTCATAAAAACACCCTCTTTTTGTTATTCTTCTTCAAAATATATTATAAATATTTTCCCCGCACTTTTCAATAGACATTTACAACAAAATTAAAAACCACTTTTTGTTTAGCAGATACAAAGACAAAAAAACCTTACTGCCCATTGTCAAAATCGTGCTTTTTCACACGGAAGAAGTGTCGCAGCGCCGCCTTCGGGTTAAAGGGCTTCAAGGGATAAAGGTAGCTATGCTCACCCGTAACGGTTGCGTTAGTGGCGACGAAGATAACGAAAAGCAAAACTCCCACTGCAAGTCCCACTCCTCCGAAGAAGAAAACGAGAGCAAGAATCATCATTCTCATAAATTTGAAGGCATAACCAAGCTCGTGATTCTGCTGCGCAAAATTTGCTATGGTAACGCACGCCATATAAAAAATCACGTCACGGCAAAACCAGCCTATATCCACCGCAAAATCTCCGAGAATAAGCCCTCCCACCACCGAAAGAGAATTAGAGAGCATAGAGGGCGTGTTCATAGAAGCAAGCTTTAGTCCGTCAATAGCCAGCTCTGCGACGAAGAGCTGAAGGATTATGGGCAGCGCCCCGTACTCCTCGGGAATCACGAAGGACAGCCACCCCGGCAGAATATCTCCGTTCTCAAGACAAAGATACCAAAGGGGCGTGGATATCACCGAAAGAATGAGAATAGCTATCCTTATTATGCGAAGATAGCTTCCCGTCAAAGGTGGAAAACAGTAGTCGTCGGTTTCCTCGCAAAAATCAAAAATCGAGGTGGGAAGAATCATTACCAGGGGGGACGTGTCACAAAAAACCAGCACACTCCCCTCCAAAACCTGAGCAGCGGCAGTGTCGGGGCGCTCGGTGGTTCTGATTTTCGGGAATGGGTTATACCACCTGCGGCGAATTAAAGTTTCTGACAGGCTCTGCGTTCCCATAGTCAGGCTCTTTGGCTTTGCCGAGGCTATTTTTTCGCACACCGCCTCTACGTATTTTTTGTCCGCAACCCCCTCCATATAGCAAACCGCAACGTCTGTGTGAGAGGTGCCTCCCAAGTCGAAATGCTTCATGGTCAGCCTCGGGTCCCTTATTCTCCTTCTGAGGAGCGCCGTATTCATAATAAGAGTTTCTACAAATCCGTCCCTTGCGCCCTGCATAACCCTGTCGGTTTCAGGCTCGGCGGTCTGCCTTGCGGGGTAGGTTCTCAAATCAAGGAGCAGTCCCTCCGCCCCGAAGCTGTCGCAAAGCATAAGGGTCTGCCCCGAAAGCACTGCGGTGACGATAGAGTCGGCGTCACGGCAAACGTCAACCTCAACGTATGGAATCAGCCTTTTCGACTCCTCCGCCCCCGGCATAGATTTTCTGGCAAGAAGAAACTGCATAACCCTTTGCAGCTCCCCGTCCTTGACGAAGCCGTCAATATAAAAGAATATTACCTTGCTCTCCCCCGCACGCAGCTTCTTTTCAAGTATATCAAAACTTGCGTCTGTACGCAGACGCTGTTTTATACAGTCTATGTCGGTAGAAAAATCTCCCGAAAGCTCACTCATA
>CAJGCM010000207.1 GCA_904501765.1 uncultured Clostridia bacterium
CCAAGGGGGAGCTTGATTCGAGCCTTGATATCACTCTCTCAAGCAGCTCCTACGGTGTGGGAAAATGGGTATGCGACTTCTCCCTTGCGCCAAGCAAAACCTATCACCTTACAGGCTCGTGTATAACAGCATGCCAGGAAAGCGACGTGTTTTTCATATACACTCTTTTTGACAAAGATGGAAATATGATTTTCCGTGACCACGCCACCGACTGCGTAAGGTGTGGGGAATGCCTCCTATTCGGTGAAATAATTGATGCGCCAAAGGAGGTAGTCAAGGGAAGAATTGAGATGTGGCTTAAGGGCAATTTCGCCTCTGTAAGATGGCTTCAGCCGAGGCTCTGTGAAATCGAGCCCCTGCCCGAGAGGAAGGCAAGAGTAAGCATAGCCTACATCGAGCCTGACCACGGCTGCGTTCATACGATAGATGAAAACATCGATATTATTTTGAAGACCATAGACAAATCCGCAGAATACCGCCCGGACCTTATCGTTTTAAGCGAGGGCATGGACGCAAAGCACACGGGCATACCCTTGAAAGACCATGCGGAGGATTTGCAAACAGGCAGAATCTGCAGTCTGGTCAGAAAAAAGGCTGCCGAGCATAGCTGCTATATCGTATATAATTTCCACGAGATTGAAAACGGAGAATATTATAACACCTCGGCTCTGTTTGGCAGGGAGGGTGAGATTTGCGGAAAATACAGAAAAACCCACCTGACCGTTACCGAGCTTGAGTCGGGCCTTACCCCGGGCGACGCATACCCCGTATTTGATACGGATTTCGGCAAATTAGGTATGCTTATTTGCTGGGACCATTATTTCTCAGAGCCTGCCGAGGAAATAGTAAAATCCGGTGCGGAAATCGTTGCGGTTTCCAGCGCAGGAGATTCAAACGCCAAGGGTATTGCCCGAGCTATGGACGGTGGCGTATGGTATGCGATAGCCGGCTGGAATACGAATAACTGTTACGGCTGGGGACCCGGGCGCATAGTTGCCCCCGACGGTGAAATTGTTGCTCATACCTCGAAAAATTTTGAACCTGCAAATTATGAAATAGACTTAAACAAAAAAATAAGAATCGAATGGCTCGCAATGGGACCTGCTATGTCACACGCCAAGGCGGTATACCGCTACCAGAAGCATCACCTGGGAAAAGAGGCATAGTAATATGAAAGTATATCTTTCTATGCCAAGGGATGCCGAGCTTACGAAAACCTTCTTTCCACCCGAGCTGATAGAAAAGCTTGAAGATTTCTTCGATATGGTTTATCTTCCCGGTAACAAAAGCGCTACCACTGAGGATTTTCTTAAATATGCCAAAGGGTGCGACGCCGTAATAACAGGCTGGGGGCACCCCGTGATAAGTTCCGATATGATATCAGCTACAAAAATAAAGCTTATTGCTCATACGGGAGGCACTGTTGGAAGTCTCGTCGCCCCGGACGTATACGATTCAGGGGTAAAGGTGATAAGCGGAAACCGGCTTTTTGCGGAATCGGTAGCAGAGGGAGTCATTGCCTATATGCTTATGGGCAGAAGAAGGCTCCCCCACTACGTAAACAACGTAAGAGAGGGCGGCTGGGACCTTCAGACGACACACCCCACTAAGGGGCTTTTAGGAGAAACCGTAGGGCTTGTGGGGTTCGGAACAATTACCCGAGCTCTCATAGAAATGCTTCAGGCGTTTAATGTAAAAATTATGCTCTACTCTTCCCATTTGCCAAGCGAGGAGTACTGCAAAAAATACAACGTAACCACAGCATCCATTAACGATATTTTCTCAAAATGCAAAATTGTCAGCATTCATTCCGCTATGAACGAGCGCACGAGAGGTATGATTGGCAAGGAGCAGTTTGACCTTCTCTGTGACGGCGCTCTTTTTATCAATACCGCAAGAGGAAAAATTATTAAGGAAGAGGAAATGATTGATGCGCTTAAGGAAAATCGCTTTGATGCTGTTTTAGACGTTTACTGCAGCGAACCTCTTGAAATTGACAGTCCCCTGAGAACCCTTGATAACGTTTATCCCATGCCTCACGTTGCAGGACCCACCTTTGACAAAAGACCCCGTATAGCCGACGCCATTATCGACAATATTCTGAAATTCGAGCGGGGTGAAGAGATGGAGCTTGAAATATCCAAGTGCGCTGCTGCAAGAATGACGGTGGTAGGATAGAAGCCTTCAACAGGAAATTTTAGCTTCAAAAATAAAAAAGCGCAACTCCCATTTCACACAAAAACAGTTTTGACCCCTTTTAACCCGCAATAATTTCTAATACCTTTTATCATAAAACAAACCGCGGCGGAAGCTCTTTTTAATGCTTCCGCCGTTTTTTGTTCGGTTGCGACGGAGTGACGCAGCCCATTTTTGCCGCTAAACGCCGTATTCTGAAGAGCAGGGAAAATTATCTTGTCCTTGATTTTGTATTGTACTTTAAATTCCATAGCAAAAGTTCCTTGCGTTTTTTTATTTAATTGCACCACGGAACATCCGACTTTTCAATAAGTTTAGCGAAACTCTTTCGGATTTCCTCACGGGTTATCCTGCTTTGTTTTACTGGGGCGTTTTTTATTTTTCAAAAGCTTATCGAATTCTTACATTTTACAAATTTTGCATTTTGTTTGCACTTTTTCTAATTTTTTAATTTTTTTCTCCGTTAGTATTGAAAATTTTCAAAGTATATGGTAAAATATCATAATGGAATGTTAGGTAGTGCTGAAATTTCTTATCGGCATTATAAGCCTTTCATTTTGGCACTGCCAAAAGAGGTGTAAATATGAAAAACAAAGAACGCAGAGTAGGTACAGTATCAAGAGGTATCAGATGCCCCATAATCCGCCAGGGTGACGATCTTGCGACGATTGTTGCGGATAGCGTTATCGAAGCGGCTGAATACGAGGGCTTTCTCCTTCGTGACAGGGACGTTATTTCTATAACCGAATCCATTGTTGCGAGAGCGCAGGGTAATTATGCTTCCGTTGACAATATTGCGGCTGACGTAAAAGCTAAGCTTGGCGGAGATACCGTTGGCGTTATTTTCCCCATACTTTCAAGAAACCGCTTTGCTATCTGCCTCAGGGGAATAGCAAGAGGAGCTAAAAAAATAGTTCTTATGCTCTCCTACCCCTCCGACGAGGTTGGCAACGAGCTTGTTTCTCTGGATAAAATCGACGCAGCAGGCGTAAACCCCTATTCCGACGTGCTTTCGCTTGAGCGCTACCGTGAGCTTTTCGGTGAAAATAAGCATGAGTTTACAGGCGTTGACTACGTTGAATACTACGGCAATATAATCAAGGAAGAGGGCGCAGAGGTTGAGATAGTATTCGCTAACCGTCCTGCAGCTATCCTTGCATACACTGATACAGTTCTCAACTGCGATATTCATACCAGAGCTCGTACTAAGAGAATTCTTCTCGCCGCAGGCGCTAAGACAGTTTGCAGCCTTGACGAGATTATGAATGCTCCCATTAACGGCTCCGGATATAACGCAAAGTACGGTCTTCTCGGCTCTAACAAGTCAACAGAGGAC
>CAJGCM010000208.1 GCA_904501765.1 uncultured Clostridia bacterium
ATTCTTGCGGCTACTCCTATGGGCAGATTCGGTGAGAGCGAGGAGCTGGCAGGTGGTCTTCTGTTCCTTGTGAACAACGAGGCAGCAAGCTTCATTACCGGAGTTGTTCTTCCTATCGATGGGGGATTTTCCTCCTATTCCGGCGTATAAACCCTCAGGCGTAAAAATTTCATAATACATCGTTAAAACATCGATTCGGAGGGCTCGGAGCGGGCGACTTCGCCTTAAAAACTACGCCCGAAGAACTTTACCAATTAAAAAACGGTTTTCTCACGAGTGTGGGAAAACCGTTTTTTTTGCTTTGAGGGTTATCTTACCTCAATCTTCATAACGTGACCTGCGTTGTCGTAGAAATTACCCTCGAGGCATATTTGGGGTATAACCGTGTCAACTTTTTCGCCATTTTTGTTGATGTAAGAGGCTTTGATTTCGGTATAAAATGCGCTGTGCAGATGTCCGACGTACACACCCTTAATAACGTCGGCGTTCTCGGTGATAAGCTTATAAACTTGGGCGGTAGCTCCCTCGGCGCCGTGACCTATGGTTTCGTAGAAGTTGAAAAATTCGCCGTAGTAATCCATTATCGCCTTGACCACGGTGTCCTCTTCCTTTCCCGTTGATATTGCCTCGTGCTGGAAAATTAGAATAACGTAACCCATTTCCCTTGCGGCGGCAATATCTGCGGCGAGCCGTTTTGCTTGCATATCGGAATATGTATCTCTTCCGTTGTCAAGAGCTACGATAAGAACCCTTCCGCCGACGAGTCTTGAATAATAATATATATCGTGGAGCCAGTTTTTCTCAAGAATAGCAAGTCTTTCTGAAATGGGGGTAAGCTCGGGGCGCTTCGTCTGCATCTGGTAGCGGTATTCGTGATTTCCTTGTGTGATTATAATATTGGAATCTACATCCCATATATGCTTGTGCATAAGCTCAATGGCGCCTTGCGAGAGAAAATCTAACACGTCCCCGGTGATAACAGTCGCATCAGCGTATCTCGAGAACATTATCGCCTTATCGCAGGAGGGGATAGAACCGCCGTCCTTAAGCCATACTCTGCACTGTTCAGTATAAGCCAATTCGGGATTTTTTCTGTCCTCGTCTGTCAGCTTGTTGAAGTGAATATCGGTTATCTGGCATATGCGAACAGGCTCTTTACCCGACCCCGTGTCGATTATATGCTCTCTGAAGCGCACTCCTGTTTCGTTGTCAATGTAAATGCAACCCTTAGGGTCGGCGGGGTCACCTGTCAATACCGTGGATTTTGCCAAATCTGCCATAATGTAAAACCTCTGATTTTTTCGGCGGCAAAAATAGCCGCCAAGTCTTTGTGATGCGTCTATTTTATCATACGGCGGCAAATAAATCAACAAGTTTTACTTTTTTGCCGGAGAAAAACAATAGGTATTGCTTTTTCCTTCGGTTTGTTGTAAACTGTTAGTACAGTGCTATCATAACGAAGGTCGGAGAGATGTATGAGAATCGATAAATTTATATCCGAGAGCGGAATAGCGTCAAGAAAGGAAGCCTCTGCCGCAGCCAAGCGTGGTGGAGTCATCGTGAACGGCAGAGTCGTAAAGGACTTGTCGGAGCATATCGACCCGGAGAAAGCCGAGGTTTCCTATCTCGGCGAGATAATAGAATATCAAAAATACGTATATATTCTCCTCAATAAGCCCGAGGGCTATGTCAGCGCAACCGAGGATACAGCCTTACCCGTTGTAACCGAGCTTTTGCCTGAGAGACTTCGTAAAAGAGAGCTTTTTCCTGTGGGGAGGCTCGACAGGGATACGGTAGGAGTTATGCTTCTCACAAATAACGGCCCCCTGGCGCACAGGCTACTTGCCCCAAAGAGGCACGTGGAAAAAAGGTATTATTTCAAGTGTGCAGAGCCTCTTGCTCCTTTTGCGGAGGATGCATTCAAGAATGGCGTCACCCTCGCTGATGGGTACGAGTGCAAAAGCGCCGAAATTATTCCCGACCCGGATAGACTGGGTGGGGTGATAGTTCTTACAGAAGGGAAATATCACCAGATAAAAAGAATGATAGCCGCCCTTGACAATAGAGTTACCTATCTTGAGAGAATCACCTTTGCCTGCCTTCCCATAGCTCCCTTGCCGAAAAGAGGCGAGTGGCGTTACCTTACCGAGGAAGAGGCGGAGTATATCGAAGCCTTGGGATGAGGGGCCTTTCTTCTCAGGCGAAAAAGCTCACATCATTTACCACCTATAAATAGTTATGCCCCACAGGCGGCGCTGAAGCAACAGAATCGGCGCCGCCGCTCTTATTATTTTTATATATAATGTAAATTTTTTATTTACTCTTTACAAAAGTGAAAATTTATGGTAAAATACCTCTTAGTGAAAAAGCTCGGCTAAAACGGGCGTCAATCAGGAGATTTTTATGGATATTATCAAGACATTAGCAAAAGAGCTTGGTCTTAAAGAGGACCAGGTTGAAAAGACGGTAGCCTTAATCGACGAGGGTAACACAATTCCCTTTATTTCCCGTTACCGCAAGGAGGTAACAGGAAGCCTTGACGATGCAATACTCCGCGATCTTAACGATCGCTTGACATATCTTCGTAAGCTTGACGAGCGCAGGCAGGAGATTTCCGACCTCATTGAGGCGCAGGAAAAGCTTACTCCCGAGATAACCTTCGCTCTTAATAATGCGAAAACCCTCGTGGAGCTTGAGGACATATACCGTCCCTTCAAGCCCAAGCGTACCACAAGAGCTTCCATTGCGAGAGCAAAGGGGCTTGAGCCTTTGGCAAATTATATCCTTGAGCAAAGAGCTGTATATGAAACTCCTATTGCAAAGTATGCAGAGGAATTTGTAAGCTGTGAGGAGGGAAAAGAGGTTCCCGATGCAGCGGCAGCTCTTCAGGGCGCATCTGATATTATAGCTGAGGACGTTTCCAACGATGCGGAGATAAGAAAGCTTCTCCGTGAATTTACGGTAAACTATGGCTCTCTTGCCACAAAGGCGGCAAAGGACGAGCCCTCTGTTTATGAAAATTACTATGAATTTTCCGAGCCTATCAAAAAGCTGCGCGGGCATAGAGTCCTTGCTATAAACAGAGGAGAGAAGGAGGATTTCCTTAAGGTTGCGGTAACTCTCCCCGAGGAGGACGGCGTAGCTCAGCTCGTATCCCGTGTGATTACCAACAAGGAGTCCGAGGCGCTTCCCTATCTTATGGAAACCCTGAAGGACGCATATAACCGTCTTTTATTCCCCGCCATTGAGCGTGAGGTAAGAACTGCTCTTCTTGACGATGCCTGTGAGGGCGCTCTTAAGGTGTTTGCGGAGAACCTTCGTAATCTCCTTTTAGGCTCTCCTCTCAAGGGCAAAACCGTTCTTGGCTACGACCCCGGTTACGGTCACGGCTGTAAGCTCGCCGTAGTTGATAAGACGGGTAAGGTGCTTGACACCGACGTGATTTACCCCTTCCGCTCCAAAGGAAAGCTTGACGAGCGTGACCTTGATAAAGCGAAG
>CAJGCM010000209.1 GCA_904501765.1 uncultured Clostridia bacterium
AGCCTTATCGTCTATCGGCAGATTGTCAAAGTATTTGATATAATTCGATTTAGCCCACCAATATTCGTCGCCGAAAAGCTTTTTCAGGCGCTTTAGATTTTTAAAAAACTTCATTTCTTTCCCTTTAGTATGTTTTGTGATAAAGATTGGGTTTATGCCGCTGAAAATTACAAAATTGATTCAAATTCCGAAACCGCTTCCTCGTTATACGCAGCATAATCCACGCCCATAGGCTTGACCTTTCCCGCACCGAGCATAAGGATACCCTGATATACTCCCTCCTCCGTATTAGGAACAAGGATGCCGCCGTATTTCTGCATAAATGCTCGGGGGCCGTCTATATCCGTAGATATTACCGGCAGGCCAAGTATATCTGCCTCCGCAAGAACAAGACCGAAGCCCTCATAGTGAGAGGAAAGCACGAAACAGTCGCACTTCTTGAGAATCGAATATGGGTTTGACATTTGCTTTATGAGAATTACTCTGTCCGCCACTCCAAGCTCCATCTTTAAGCTCTGCAGCGACGTATACGTATCGGAAACGTCATATCCGCCGATAATTATAAGATAGGATTCAGGATTTTCTCTGTTGTATTTAGTGAAAGCCCTAATCATTCTATCCTGACCCTTTTCGGGAGAGAAACGCCCGATGCTTATGAATTTCTTATCCTGCGTAGCAAGAATTTCCTTGAGCCTGTCTTCGTCGACGGTTGCCTCGGTGTACTCGTCATAAGCTATGGGAAGGGTGCTTTTTTCAAGAACAGACTTATAGTTTATCGTATTTTTGACTACCGCTATATTGTCAAGCCTACCCGATATTTTAAAGGTCGGCTCTTTCATCGCTTCCGTAACCACAGCTACCGTGTCATAATTAAGGTAAGCGTATTTCAGCATATCAAGACGGGTATTTCCCTTAAGCTTCGCTTCCTTCACCATATCGGAATGTACCCAGATAATTTTCTTGCCGGAGAATGCAGAAAGGCTTAAAATTATTTCACCGTCATAACCGTTAAACTGGATGACCGTGTCAAATTTCGCATCTGCGAACTTCCTTACAAGGTCCTGCTCGTAGCGGCGCTTAACGTGGCGCATATACTTATCCGCCCGAAGCATTTTTGAAGAATAGGAATTTCTCCTCTTAAGGTCCTTAATTGTGAAATTGACACCGCCCGCAATAGGCACATAACACACGCCCTCCGGCATTTCCTTAAGGAACTGCTTGAATTCGCTTACGGCAGAGGAGATAAAGGTAAGATAGTAGTTGTTTTTGCTTACGTCGATATATGAGAGCAACGAACGCAGCGAGGCTGTAATTCCGTTGCCCGCAAGGTTACCCGCATATATAAGCACGTTTTTCTTGCCGTTTGATTCTATTGGCTCAAAGGACAGCCCGCAATCCTCACCGAGAATAATACTGTCGCACATCTTCCGAGAAGCATCTTTCGACTCATATGGGCAGAATTTTTCGAGGAATTCTTTATCTTCGTATCTCTTATCAGAGCGAAGCTCCGAAAGAAGCGAGGCTACGTCATAGGTCCTCGGGAAGGGCAGCTCTCTTATATCCATATACATACCGCGAGAGGAAAGATATTCCTCCTCGTCGTAGGTAAACAGCACCGTCTTCTTTCCTGTGCAGGCAAAGTCAAAGAATACGCTGGAATAATCCGTAACGAGAATGTCGACAGAATTTAAGAACTCGTACGTTTCATATTCCGAGGGAAATTTCCTTAAGTTCTTGAAGCTCGAAAAATTCACCGCATCCTTAGCCAGAGGGTGAAGGTTTACGTACATAACCTCGCCATCAGTAAGCTTTCTGTCAAGCTCCCACAGATAATGAATAAGATAAGCCGAGCTTATATCGGTCTTGCCATTTTCAACCGAGCCTCTGTATGTTGGCATATAAGCATACACCCTTTTGTCGGTAAGCTCCAAGTCCTCCCTTATTCTTTCCGCAGCTGTCTTATCGAAGAATATCTCGTTTCTCGGATACCCGGAAAGAAATGTTTTGCCTCGGGCAATATTGTATAGCATATAGTCCCTGAGCATTATATCCCTCGTATATTCGTTGGGATAAAGCAGGTAGTCGGAGGCTAAAAAGTTCTTCTGAACGTTACCTATGTTATGGTAATCCCCCGCATCGCTTTTGCCGAGAGTTTTAAGCGGCGTACCGTGCCAGGTGTTTATATATATCTGCCCTTCTTTTTTTACGTAATATGGGCCGAAAGTAGTATCGTTTATCAGCACCTTAGCCGAGGCAAGTATACGCATATACTCGTCTGACGCCAGCATAACGAGCTTTACCCTTTCCATGCCGTGGGATATAAGAAACTCTCCAAATCTTGCAAGATTTCTTCCCATAGACGAGAAATAAATCTCGTAATCCGCATATTTTTCGCTTGTGGCAAGATATTTAAGAACGTAGAACATATTGCCGTCAAGCTTTTTACCGTGCTCACTTTCAAGGAGAACGGTTTTCTCCTTTATCGGAAGGCTCTCGTAATACTCAATATATCTGGTTTTTGCGTATGCGAATTCGTCCTTTTTAATTTTTCTTATTTCCTTCAAGCCCTCGAAAAGCTTTATCATTTCTTAAGTTCCTTCTTTATTTGTGTCGTAGAAATTTCGGGAGTTCTCGGCAGATAAACTACCTCGCAATAATCCTTAAGGAAATCGAATTTCCCCTCCCAGTCGTCACCCATTACAAAGGTGTCGATATGGTACATTTTTACGTCCTCTATCTTCTGCTCCCAGTTGTTCTCGGGTATAACCAGGTCCACGTAGCGAACAGCTTCAAGAAGCTGCTTACGCTGCTCGTAGGTGAAATAGCATTTTTTCTGCTTACAGTTCCAGTTGAACTCGTCTGTGGAAAGAACCACCACAAGATAATCTCCAAGCTCCTTTGCTCTCTTGAGGAGATTGATATGACCGTAATGAAGAAGGTCGTAGGTTCCGTAAGTAATTACTCTTTTCATTGATAAAGCCTCCGTAGTATATGTTGATTGTTTAATTTCGGTTATCTGTTATCACTTTTATCGTCGTCAAGCTAAACTCCGCCGTTTTTCTCGAAATGCCCGGTCTTTTCCTCTTCGGGAGGAGGTGTCATATAGTCACCGTACATATTCTCAAGCAGCTGCCGCCACCCACAGGGTACGGGAAACTCTCTTCCCTCAAACAGCATAGACTCACTCCCCGAAAACCACTCTGCAGAATAGCTCTCTCTCGGATAGCCATGAGCGCCCGAAACTGTGCAAAGCTTCTTTTTCGACGCAAAAAGCGTGAAAAGCTTAAGTGTTGACCACCTCATGAATCTCAATATGAACCAGGGCAGCCGCCTCGCTATGGCAAAGAAGAATTTAGCCACGGGCTTCGTATACCCGCTTTTATAATCTCGGTTCTTCTTCCCTATCATTGCGGTTTTTATAAATTCCGTCTGCTTGAAGAAAAGCTTTGAGAAAAA
>CAJGCM010000210.1 GCA_904501765.1 uncultured Clostridia bacterium
AACTGGTTTACAGTATTACAGCCTGTGCTGTTTCTGCTTATATTCCAGCTGATATATTCCTTCTTGCACAGAGTGCTTGGCAGAATTGATAAAATGATAAGCGCAATTGCAGGAGAGCTTGTAGTCAACCATATAAAGCTGCAGATAATATCCAAGGCGAAAACAGTTGACCAGCGCTCTTTTGATAATCCCTCGTTTTATGAAAAGCTTGAAAATGCCAACAGGGAAGCGGGAATGCGTCCTATAAGCATTCTGGTTGCAACCTTCAACGTAATAAGCGCCGTAATAAGCGCGGTTTCCTTTATCGTAGTTCTGGCAACCCTCAGTCCCTTCGCCCCGGTAATAATAATCCTTGCCTCTGTTCCCGGAGCTGTCGTTAACTATTACTTTAAAAACCGCAATTTCAGATACATTCGCCGTCATTCCAAGGAAAGACGACAAATGAATTATTATTCCGATATAATGACGAATAAGGATTACGCCAAAGAGGTTAAAATATTAGGTCTTGGCGACGAATTTACGGATAAATACAACACCGCCTTCTCAAAGTATTATAAGGGCTTGAAGGGGCTTATATTGAGAGAGGGTGTCACCCAGTCCTTAATCAGTCTGTTTTACGTTCTGGCGAATTTTGCCCTGTTCTTCTTCGTTGCGTACCGTGTGGTATTTTACGGCGGAGAGATAGGCGATTATTCTCTGTATTCGGGAGCGCTCAATTCGATAACTACCTATATATCCACGGTGGTTACCTCAACTGCAACCATATACGAGGGAACCCTGTTTATCGAGAATATGATTGATTTTATGAATGAGAAAACAACCGTGGTCCCGACATCGGAGGTTCCTAAGCTTCCGGAAAGAGGAGTAGCGCACACCATTGAGCTTAAGGACGTCAGCTTCCGCTACCCCGGGTCAGAGGTCGATGTTATATCCGGCGTGAATCTCACTGTAAATACCGACGAGCCCCTCGTTCTCGTGGGACTTAACGGAGCGGGAAAATCAACTCTTATAAAGCTTATAACGAGGCTGTACGACCCCACCGAGGGAGTGATTCTTCTTGACGGAGTCGATATAAGAGAGTATGATACTGCAGCGCTTTACGATATGTACGGTATTATTTTCCAGGATTTTGGAAAATATGCGGATACCGTATCTGAAAACATTCATTTCGGTGACGTAGATAAGGAAAAGACGGATACCGAAATTGAACAGGCGGCAATAAACGGCAATGCCGAAGGCTTCATAAGCGAGCTTCACAAAGGCTATGAAACCCCCCTTACCCGTCTTTTCGAGGAGGACGGAATAGAGCTTTCGGGAGGACAGTGGCAGAAGCTGTCGGTGTCGAGAGCCTTCTACAAGGATTCCGATATCCTTATAATGGACGAACCTACCGCATCTCTTGACCCCTTGGCGGAGCAGGATGTGTTCAACAGGTTTGCAAAGCTCTCAAAGGGAAAAATCAGCATATTCGTATCTCACAGGCTCTCCAGCGCTGTCAGCGCAGGGAAAATAATAGTCCTTGAGGACGGAAAAATTGTGGAGAGCGGAAATCACGGCGAGCTTATGGCGCTCTCGGGCAGGTACTACCACCTGTTCACAACCCAAGCAAGCCGCTATATAGGCGCATCTGAAAATCCTCATTCTGATAAGGGCGAAGCAGATTAACCCTCTCGGAAGAATAAAAAAATAAAAAGCTCCCAAAGCAATCGGGTGACTGTCCGCAGGGACACCGCACCAAAGTGCTTTGGGAGCTTTTATTAAAAAATCAGAATTTCAGGCAGCATTTGAGCCGGAGTTTTCGTAGTAATAGCAGCCCTTTATCGTGTAATAAATATCGTTTGCAAGCTCCTTTATATAACCGCTCTTGAAGGAAGAGGTAAGGGATGCTGCTTCAAGGGCGTCGGTGAAGCTTATCTTTTTTCCTCCACGGGAAAGAAGCGTCTTATATGCAGCAAATCCCGCTCCTTCGTCGTCCGTTTCCATAAGGTACATCTCTACTGCGGGAATCATAGAAACCGCATAGGACTGAACGTAGGTAGGCTCCGTTACGATGTGAGGAATTATAACGCTTGTTATCGAGCTTACCGTAAGCTCGAATTCCTCTGCCGCGCGAGAAACCTGCTTGTCAAGCTCCTCCTCGGTTATAGAGCCTGCGGGAAGCTTGTATATAAGCTCCTCAAGCCGTGCGTAAAACGCCTGGTACATAATGGTTTCCAAAGCGCCGCAAAGGCTCTTGTTCGTAACGTATTGTTTTTGCTCCTCGGAAATTACCTCGTCGAGCCTTGTGGTCATTAAAAGCTCAAGCCCCTGCGAGTAAACCTCAAGAAGGGCAAGAGAGGCGGTGGAATTGCCGTTCATATAATAATCGGCGAAATGCCCGAATTCGTGGAAGAGGGTAAGATAATCGGTGGTATATCCGCCTGCCGTAACGAAGAGGAAGGGCGCCTCATAGCTTTCAATATAGGTGGTAAAGGAACCTTGATAACGGTTAGTGGCTTTCTCGTTTATATCGAAAAGGGAGAACTGAAGCATATACTGATAAATCTCAAAAAGCTCTGCATCGGTTTTTTCGAGGGTGGAATATGCGCCGTTTACAAGCTTGTCAAAGCTCTGAAGCTCTGCGGTGTTGTTAATGAAATAGTCGTTGTACCAGTGGTATCCGAGAGAGCTTTCGGCTCCGGATTTTGCCGAGAATATGCCACCTATATAATTGGAAATATCCGACAGCAGCTCAGAGGTTTGCTCGGGCGTGTATTCGTGCCCCATTGTTTCGTAAGCATAATCGAGGTAGCTATCCGCTCCAAGCTCGTTGGCAATATCACGTCTTACCTTTATAAGCTCAACGTATATATCGGTTGCCATATCGTTGTACTTGTCCTGATATTGCTGTAAATAAAGCATATAACGCTGAAGGTATTGAACGGAGTTTTCACCGTATCTGTCCTTCGCCTCTATAACGAAATTCTCAAAGGTGTCCGTGACCCCCTGGAAGGTAATTTTTATAGTAGCAGGGGAAAGAGATGTGAAATCCGCCTCGTAGGAAGCTTCGCTTTTTAAAAGCAGCACAAGCTCCTCGGTGTAAGAGCCGCCGTCTTTATAGGCGTCTATAAACCCTTCACCGAAATAGTTGTCCTCGAAGTACTTTGCATTAGCGGACTTTGCCGCCGCAACCATCATATCCTCAATAGCCTTTGCAAGGTCTGGGAATGCGGTCGAAATATATTCGGATTCATCACCCCAGAACTGGGAATAGGTGTCCTTATAGCTGTAAACCGTAGCTAAAGAGCGCATAGTGAGCGCTGTCGAATAATCAGGCTCAATATCGGTTATTTTCTTTAGCTGCTCCTCGGGGGGGAGCTCGTTTGCCTCAATGGCGTCAACTACGGCTTTAAGTTTTCCGCAAATAGCCTCAATGTTCGGGCGGGAGTAGGTCATATC
>CAJGCM010000211.1 GCA_904501765.1 uncultured Clostridia bacterium
CAACACCAAATTCTCTTATTGGATAGAAAACTTCCTTATATCAAGGATAAGAGCTGAGAATTTTTACGAGCTTCTTGACCTTGAGGAAAGGGGAGAATTTGATATGCGGCGCGAGGAAATTATAAGCTTCTTGGATAAATTAGATTAAAGGAAAAGCGCTCGGAGCAGCGCGGCTGAAATCGGCCTGCTGCTCCGAGCGCTTTTTTTATTTGTTTTATATGGCGTTACCTTCTCCATCGAAGAGCGGAAGCTTCTCAAGGAATATGATATCATCTCTTTCCGCTGCCTCTCCTTCGGCAAGGATTGTCATTTTCGCAACGATCTCTCCCCCCGATTGACGAACGAGATTTTCCAAGGATTCAAGAGAGCCACCTGTGCTTATAACGTCGTCCACGATAAGGACTCGCTTGCCCTTCATAAACTCTGCGTCGTCACCGTTTATGTAAAGAGTCTGCTTTGCGGAGGTGGTTATAGACTGGGTTTCGCAGGAAACCACGTCGTGCATATAAAGCTTTACGGACTTTCTTGCAAGAACGTATCTGTTCTTCCCTGACAAGCGGCACATAGCGTGTATCAGTGGAATTCCCTTCGATTCAGCCGTTATCATAACGTCGTGCTCGGGGGCTCTGTTATAAAGCTCCTCTGCGCATCTTTCGGTAAGCTCCACATCACCGAAAAGAATAAACGCTCCTATATTGAGATTTTCTCCAATGGGGCAAAGCACAAGGTCACGGCTTATACCCGCTACGTTAAGCTTGTATGTCATAATTTTCTCCGTTTTTCGTTTATTAAATCACGCCACAGACGCATTACGGTATTACAGTAGGAAGCTTCGTGCCCGATTCACCGCTTGACTCGTCTATTTTCCAGATAGCATTAATCGTAATTGCGCCTTCAACTACGTCGTTATCGAAGTCCCATTTATAATCTTCATCTGCCGAATCTGAGATATACCAGCCAAGGAAAATATAACCTGCTCTTATAGGATCCTCGGGTTTTGTAACAAGTCCGCCTGCCTCAACGCTCTGGTCTTCAATAACCGTATCGCTGCCGTTAAGGTTGAATTTAACGGTATACGTGAACTTGTTCCATTTTGCGTAAAGAGTTATGTTCTCGCATCTTGCAGTGTCAATAACTGTTATGGCACCACCCTCAAAGCTCTCGCTCTCGTACCAGCCGCCGAATGTGTGGTTGGCTCTCGTAGGTATGGGAAGAGTTATACCCTCGTCCTCTACCGTGTAGCTTTTGATTGTCACATCGGTTGTCGCACCGCCATTAAAGTAATAAGTGATGCTGTAAGGGGTTGCGGTCCATTTTGCGTGAAGGGTTATATTCTCACCTCTTGCAGTGTCAATGACCGTTACGGCGTTCCCGGTAAGGCTCTCGCTCTCATACCAACCGCCAAATGTGTAGTTGGCTCTCGTAGGTATGGGAAGAGTTATATCCTCGTCCTCTACCGTGTAGCTTTCGATTGTCATGTCGGTTGTCGCACCACCATTAAAGTGATAAGTGATGCTATAAGGGATTGCAGTCCACTTTGCGTAAAGGGTTATGTTCTCACCTCTTGCAGTGTCAATGACCGTTACGGCGTCCCCGGTAAGGCTCTCGCTCTCATACCAACCGCCAAATGTGTAGTTGGCTCTCGTAGGTATGGGAAGAGTTATATCCTCGTCCTCTACCGTGTAGCTTTCGATTGTCATGTCGGTTGTCGCACCGCCATTAAAGCGATAGGTGATGCTATAAGGGATTGCAGTCCACTTTGCGTAAAGGGTTATGTTCTCCGCTCTTAAGGTGTCTATTTCCGTTAAGGCGTTGCCTTCAAGATTCTCGTTTTCATACCAGCCGCCAAAGGTGTAATTGACTCTCGTAGGCACGGAAAGAGTTATATCTTGATCCCTTGCTGTGTAGGACTCGGGAGCACCGTCTGCAGCAGTTCCTCCGTTAAGATTGTACGTAATGCTGTATTCGGACAGAGTCCATTTTGCGTAAAGAGTTATATCCTCCGCCCTCGCAGTATCTATCACCGATACCGCCTCTCCTTCAAAGGACTTGTTTTCATACCAGCCGCCGAAGGTGTAATAGTTCCTTTTAGGTGCAAAGAGAATTATATCTCCGTCATTCGTAGTATAAGTGGCGGGGTTACCGTCTGCCGCTGTTCCTCCACCGAGGATATAGGTTATTGAATAATCCTCTACTTCCCAGCGAGCGGTCAGGGTCATATCGGAGGATATTTTCGCCTGGAACATAAAAGCAATCTCGCCTATGTACCAGCCTTTAAACTCATAGCCAGACTTTGTGGGAATCGGAGGCTCTGTTGCTACAGTGTCCTTCTCCACCGTTTGCGGCGCAACCTCGCTTCCACCAGCTGAATCAAAGGTTACTGTGCAATAAATCTTCTCGGGAGCCGGCGGCTCGTCGTCAACAGGTTCCTTTTCAACAAAATAAGCATAAACGCTGGTGCTTTCCGTAAGCGGGTTTTCAAGAAGCCCATCAACAGTGGCAGGCTTCTCCCATACTCCGTCGTCATAATACCAACCAAGGAAGTCGTATCCTTCCTTTTCAGGAGCTTTTGGGAACTCAAGGGTCTCTTCTGCTCCGATTTCAATTATTCCATACTCCTCACCGTCGGATATGAAGGTCAGAGTAATACTTTCGCCTCCGCAAGAGCAGAGGGCGAATGCTACGCCCATGGCAAGCACGAGCGCTATCAAAATGCACGTGATTTTTTTCATTTTTTCTCTCCTAACGAATTGAATGGTTAAGGGGGTAAAAGATATTGCGCATGTTTAGATAATCTATTATATATTTAATCGTGTATTAAGTTTACCATACTTTTTTATATTTGTCAATCAGTGGTTGCAAATTGGCAATAAAATATAGAAAACTGCAGGTTTTCACCCTTAATTTCTTAATGGTTGCAAAAGCAAAACAGAGGCGCCGTACTTTTCATACAACACCTCTGTTTTTTATTAGGTTACGCCTGAATGCCGCAGCCCCTCGGGGCAAAGGGATTTAGTGCGAAAAGCGTCGGTTGACGAGCGAGAAGCGTACAAGGGTACGCTGAGCAAGGAAACGGCGGTAGAATAAAAAACTTTAACAAGAACGAGGAAAACCACAGGTTTTCAACCTTAATTTCTTATGGATAACAAAAGCAAAACAGAGGCGATGCACCGTTTACACAACACTTTTGTTTTTTATTCGGTTATGCCTAAATGCGGCAGCCCCGATTTTTGTAACACCTTTGTAACGCCTAGGACAGTACAATAACTGTTATGATTACAATCATAACAGACCGGTCACCGAAAATGAATCAATTTACGAATAGGAAACACTATGGGTAGAACTAAAAAATTAACGATATTACATGCCAACGACTTTCACGGTCAAATCAGCTTTAAGATAGCTGATAACTATACTCTC
>CAJGCM010000212.1 GCA_904501765.1 uncultured Clostridia bacterium
CAGGGGCTTTACTATTTCATACCAAATACCGATCTCGCATTTTTCGTCTGCATTACTGAAAAGCTCATAGTATCTTTCGTCACAGAGCGCATCGTACTGAAGCAAAAAGGTTGCCGGCACGTCCTCGCTTTTCGCCAACTCGTACTGTCTTCTCGTTACAGAATAAAGAGTTTCACAAACTCTGTCATAACGCCACTGTCTATCATTAAGCTGAGCTTTTTCTTCTTCGCTCTGATACATTCCGCAGCTCTTATTAAATTCTATTATAAGGTTGGTCTGATAATCGCGCGGCTCGCAGGCACGGACAAAATTAAGCAGGTTTATAACTTTCATATAAATCTCCCGTTTCTTAAAGTAAATATTCAATCTGTCATAATGATAGCACACACCCGTGCGCTTTTCAAGTAAATTATAAAAAAAGTAAAAAAACAAAAAAGAAGCTTAAAAAAAGCAAAAAACAGGCTGAAAAATAAACCGCGCAAAAGACCATTTCTCTGTATTTTCCGCATTTTGGACATATTAGAAAGAACAAAGGGAAAAGTGCGTTTTTTCATTGACTTATTTTCGCTTTAGGTTTAAAATAGAAATATAAAACTTTTTTGCTTCCCGAAAGGAGCTTAGTTCAAAATGTCTTCAGCAATGCTGAAAAAGCCGAACCTTACCGAGGGTCCGATTTTTTCAAGAATTATTTTAGTCGCTCCGCCGCTTATGGCGTCAAACCTTCTTCAGGCTCTGTACAATTCCGCCGATATGATTATCGTTGGGCTGTCCCCCGTTAAGGACGCGGTGGGCGCAATAGGCGTTTCCACCTCCCTTTTGCACCTTTTGGTAAATCTATTCATAGGTCTTTCCGTAGGAACTAACGTGGTTGTCGCAAGACACATAGGTGAAGGCGACGAGAATAAGGTATCAGCTGCTATTCACACCTCGGTCGTAATGAGCTTTATCTTCGGCGGTGCTTTCGGAATACTCGGCTTTTTTATCTCAAAGCCGATGCTAATCTTTATGGGAGCAGAGGGCGAGCTGCTTGAGCTTGCAAACATCTATTCTCAAATATATTTCATAGGCGCTCCGTTTTTAGCGCTCACCAATTATCTGTCCTCTGTTTACAGAGCAAAGGGGGATACGAAAACTCCCCTTATCGTGCTTTCCTTGTCAGGCTTGTTCAACGTTTTGCTCAATCTTTTCTTCGTTTTGGCAGTGGGATTGTCTGTCGAGGGCGTAGCAATCGCAACGGTGCTGTCAAACGTGGCGTCTGCGGCAGTATTGATTATCATATTGATGAAGGATAAAGGCTTTTGCCATTTCAGCATTAAAAAGCTTCGCCTTGACAAGCGTGAATTCTTCGATATACTTTACATAGGAGTGCCGGTAGGAATACAGTCAACGCTTTTCTCTATATCCAACACCATAATTCAGTCCTCAATCCTTGAGGTTAACAACTTAATGTGCCCTGAGGGAAGCAGCTATCAGGCGGTGATACAGGGAAATGCCGCTGCCTCTAATATAGAAAACCTCGTATTCGCTGCGGCAAATTCAATTCCGCAGGCTATTGTCAGCTTTGTCGGTCAGAATCTCGGAGCAAAAAAATACGAAAGAGTTACTAAAATTACAATTTACGGTTTTATTATATCAGCTTTAACCAGCGCCATTTTTTCGATAACCGTATTTCTGCTCAAAAACCCTTTACTGTACCTCTACGGAGTTACGGACACCCCCGACCTATTGGGGCAGTTGGCATTCTCAACGGCTACAAAACGCTTTGTTTTCCACCTTGCGCCTTTTATCTTTTTCGGCATTATGGATATGGCGTCTAATATTGCGAAGGCTATGAAGAAGGCTATAACCTCTACGGCTATCACCCTTGTGGGAACCTGCATTTTCAGAATAATATGGATTCTCACCGTATTCCGTGCCTTCCTCAATCTTGAATCTATCTTTATTTCCTACCCTATAAGCTGGATTTTAACCGGAATAGTTGAAATTCTTCTGGTGATTTTCACGATAAAGAGCGAGAAGAAAAAACAAAGCGACACGGCTGACACCGACACCGCAGAGCGGCCGTAAGCAAAAATCCCTTACCTCGGACTTAACGCCGGGGCAAGGGATTTTTTGTTGGTACATCGCCGTTTATTATACTGTACTTTGTTATTCTGCTTTGGTTATATTATACTTTATTTTTCGGTTTTGAATACAAGCTTAAGCCTTCCATCATTTGCGCAGATTTTTACAGTATCACCGCAGCTTTCGGTTTTTCCGTCCAGAACCTGCACACGGTAGGGTCTGTTTCTGTATTCAAATAAAATCTCATTCTCTGCGACACTCATTTTGGCTCTGTGACGGCTGCCGTTAAAGCTTATGGACGTACCGCAAATCTCCATACCGTCCTCGTCCATAACGATGTACGCATTACCAAGACTCACCTTAAGGGCTGTTTCGGAGAGCTTCTCCGCAGTTATATTTTCCACCTCGCAATCAAAATACCAGGCTGCATCAAAATCGTCATCCCACCTTATAGTTTCAACTACGGGCTGGTTTTCGTATACAGCATCAAAGGTATCGCATCGCTTTGCGGTATAATAATCGGGGCATTTGTCGTCAAAGAGGTAAAGGGCTCTGATAAAGGCTTTGTTTTCATAACGCATAAGGTTAAGCACGTAGTTTTGGCAATTATAATATGCTGTCTGAATATCCATATCATCCCAGTTATCCAACGCCACGTTAGCGCTTACCGGAGTTTTATAGCCGTATTTCTCTACCATAGCCCGACCGGTATCTCCCATAGTAAGGAATTCCACGCCCGGGTGCTTTCCGATTTTTTCTATTCTCATTTCGGTAGGAGATATAAGGTCAAACATACCAAAGCTGTTTTCCTGACCGATGTGAGTATAAGAGAAGCCCATATCCTCGGTCGCAAAGGTATTTTTTGCATACCACTCCACAAACTTTACACGGGGCTCAAGAACAGATGCGCATTCCATAGTAAATACTGAGGAAGGGTGTGTATAATTTTCACTTACGTACTTTCTGCTGTCGTAATTATGTATAGGGTCGGGACCTAAGAGCCTTAAAATCGGAGTTTTTATTCTCAAATCTTCACTCTTCGCAGGAGTGAACATATTTTCACGGCTGGGGAAATAACCCTGGTTAAAGTATCCGCCCACGAGAGTGTATGCGTCCGTATTTACCTGGTCGCGGCATATGCATATAGCGTCGAGCTCAAAATTATCGCTAAGATAATTAACCGTATGAGTGTCAATAAGCCAACCTCCGACGGTCCTCGGATATCTGCCGAAAACCTCCTTAAACTTTTCCATCGTTACCTTTGCGAGCTTTTCTCTGTCACAGAGAGTGTAGGACATAGGCAGTCCCGGCTCTATATGCCAGTCCCAAGCCCAGCCCATTTTGCTCTTGTA
>CAJGCM010000213.1 GCA_904501765.1 uncultured Clostridia bacterium
ACTTGAACATTATAATAGTTTAGTATAAAGATTTAAAGCTTAATTTTCGTCAATCTACTGAAGCGTTTCAGCCGCAGAGCGGACTGCAAAAGACTCCTCTTACGGTTACAAGTATAATGTATTTTGGGGACCTTGTCAAGTCGGTTTTCTCTTTGGCGGCATCTGATTTTCTTCTATAATCATTATAAATTGCTCACAAATAAAACAGAGGCGCTGTGTTTTTGGTCATAAACAAAACAGAGGCGCTGCATTTCTTTGCAACACCTCTGTTTTTTATTTAGATGGGAAATTAGTCGGGAAGATTATTATACTCGTTTTCAAGACCGAGCAATCTCGACTGCTTGGAGTTTACAAGCTCGCTGTAAGGTCCTCTCATATCCAACTGGTACTCAGCTTCCATTATACGCTGATGCCATCTGTTTCTCTGAGAGTCGCCATCTATGTTCTTGTAGAACAAGCCGTTAGCGTCCTCGAAGAGCTTATCGAATGCTGTACGAACGTTTGCACGAATGTATGTAAGCATCTTCTTGTTTCCGGTGATACCGCCGGAAACCTTCTCAACGAGAGTTTCCTGATAGTATTCGTCACGAATTTCAGCGGAGTGAGTGGACTGATACTGAACGAATGCTGTGCACTGAGCGAACTTTGTTGTACGGTGAGAAATACCACCGCAACGTCCGATTGTGTGGATCTGGGTCTGGTACTTGTCACCTTCTCTGTAAACGGGAAGCGGTACAACGCCGAAGCCGTTTTCCATATTCTGATAGTAATCGTACTCAAGAGAACCTACGAGAACAACGCCACCGAAGAGCATCATATCGTTGGTAAAGCTGTCACGAACCTCGGGCATCTCAGCGATTGCAACGCCGGGAGTCTGGAAGAGCTCCTTAAGCTTGTCGCAGTAGTTGAAGAGCTCAGGGTTAACGTCCTCGTACACAACGTCGGAGTACTTCTTGTAAATCGTGGGGTTAAGTCCGTTCTCGGGAGTAGCCTCTTCAAAGTCTCCGCCCGGATAATAGTAAACCCAGTCATCCTTCTCGTTGGACCAAACCTTCTTGATTATCTCAAGAGAGGTGGTGTAAAGAAGACCGGAAGCGGGAAGACCGTCGCTCTTGGAAAGAGCGAAGCCAAGTCTGTCCTCAATGTTGGAAACAGGGTCGCCGGAATCAGGTCTGTACGCTGCCTGGCAGTAGGTCATCATTCTGTCGTAGGTCCAGTCACCGTTCTCAACCTCTACAAAGAAGTCGTTCATATCCTTAACGCCGTCATTGTTAAGGTCGTCGATAAGCGAAGGAGCCTTCTCATTGTATATCGCGCGGTTAACGGGAATAACGAAGAATGCGCGGATAAGGTCAATAAAGTAGTCAGACGCTATGCAGTAAATCTTGCTCTGGGAAAGAGTAAGAGAGGACATAAGGTCGGACATGTATCCCGAGTGAGCATAACCCTTGTTACCGTTTTCTTTGTTGGGAAGAATGAAGTTAACACCCTTCTGGTCACCCTCTCCGCGGATTCTCGAATAGAGGTTCGCAAAGGAACCGAGAAGAGAGGTTGTAAGCATATCGGACATGAAGTTACAGTACATATCGGGAGTATCGGAGTCACCGGATGAAACCTTCTTGTTAATAACGTCGATAGTCTCTGTCCAACCGTACTGGTCAGCCTGGTCAGGCCAATATTCATACTGAATGGTTACGTTGGTATAAAGAACAGCATCCTCATTACGTCTTCTTATCTTGTCGTCAAGGTCCTTACCCTCAGAGCTTTTACCGGAAAGAAGTCTTTCACATCCGGAAGAAAGCTGCTCGTTGTTAGAACAGTTTGACATCTGGAAAAGAAGTGTTGTGTTCTCATATGTAATGTCCTTCCACCAGGCGATATCTTCATCGTCACCACCGCCGCCGCCACCGGGTCCGTCGGGATTCTCGGGATCACCGCACGCAACAAGGCAGGTGAGGCAGGAAAGAACCATTACAAGCATGAGAAGAAAGCAAAGAATTCTTTTTTTCATTTTTTTCTCCTTGTAAATTGCCGAATATATTTGTACAGCTCCGGGGTCGGCTATACCCGGAACCGGAGGTAGCTTCGTGGCAGTCGGCGCTCTTCCCGTCAAAAGCACAGACAAACGATAAGCGTCGATACTCGAAGCAACCGTTTTTCACTCCACTTTACCGTCAATATAATATCATAAAGATTTAGTAAATTCAAGGTGTTTTTTGAGAATAAAAATCAAGTTCTACGGTTTTAACAATCACCGGGGTGCGCTTTTGTGCAAACTGCAACAAAATATTTGAAGAAAATTATTATATGTTACAAAAATATGAATTTTAGGAAACCTGCCACTTCAGCCATAATTTACAGCCTTAAATTAAGGGGTAAAGCTGACAAACGACCGACCGTAAAGCGCTGTGAGGCAGCCTTTTCGGTTAGGCACCAGCCGCCGTTTTCTCAAAAATATCCCCGCAAAAACCGTACACGCCCTACACCGTGTATATTTTTTGTACTTCTCGGCAAACTACTGAAGACGGCAGCTCACCTATTGCCAATACAATGTAGTTACACTTCTGTTAACTGCTCTTACTTAAAATCTCAAAACAAAGAGGGAAAAAGCATGAATGAATCAGGAAAGCTTATGAAGGAGCTATGCCGCGGCTGTAAATTCGCCACGGAAAGCATTAAGATTGCCCGCGGATATGCGAAGGATAAGGAAATCGGTCGGGTTTTGGATTATTACGACAAAGAGCACGAAAGCCTTAAAAGAAAGCTTTCGGAAAAAATACACAAAATCGGCGAGGAGGAATATAAAAACCCCACCGTCGCCTCTGTTATGACCAAGCTTCACACCAACGTCAGCCTCACCATTAACCCCGAGGAAGCAAAAATTGCCGAGCTTATGATAAACGGCTGCAATATGGGAATAAAAACCGTTTCCAAGAATAAAAACAAGTTATGGGCGGCAGATTCCGAATCCCTCGCCCTTGCCGACGAGCTGATAAGAACCGAACAGAAGATGGCGAACGACCTTCTCCCCTATCTTTAAGCTTCAGGGGCCTGAGTTTTAATCTGTCACCGAGCCACCGTGGCATACGAAGGTTTTAAGCTTACGTTCCCTTCTCCGAGGCTTCGGTACACGGCATAGCCCAATGAAAAGCACCGAAGACTGTTAAATGGAAGTCCTCGGTGCTTTTTGTATTTTCTAAAAGGTTAAAATCCCCATTGGCGCCCTGCGGGATTCATAAATTCTTTTCCCCAAAGCGCCGATTTACATAATTTTTCACTTTACCCTTCGGGTATGATAAGTCCGTAGTCCCCTTCTTTTCTCTTGTAAACGACGCACACGTTAAGAGTTACGGCATCGGTAAAAGCAAAGAAGCTATGCCCTATGAGGTTCATTTGCAGAATAGCCTCCTCGGG
>CAJGCM010000214.1 GCA_904501765.1 uncultured Clostridia bacterium
CCTCATAGTTTGCTGCCATAACAGCATCAAGTGTTCTCATTTTTGCTGCTATTTCTTCCGCAGCAACCTCTCCTACCTGTCTTATTCCAAGAGCAAACAGGAGTCTTTCAAGTCCACGGGATTTAGAGTCTTCGATAGCGGATACGAGATTTTCCGCGCTCTTTTTACCCATTCTGTCAAGGCCTTCTATATCCTCCGCTTTAAGGTCGTACAAATCGGCAATACCGCTGATTTTTCCATTTGAAAGAAGCAGCTCCACAACCTGCGGTCCAAGGCCTTCTATGTTCATAGCGCCTTTAGAAGCGAAATGAACTATTCCTCTTGACCTTTGAGCGGGACAAGCGGGATAAACGCACCGAACTGCAATTCCATCACCGGCGGTATCTTTTATTACCTCTCTTCCGCAAGATGGACAAACAGTCGGCATTTCAAATTCAGGTAAAATTCCCTCTCTTTCGCTCTTCACGCTTTCCACGATTTCGGGGATTATCTCGCCCGCTTTTCTGATAATCACACAGTCGCCTACTCTTATATCCTTCTCTTTGATATAATTGCCATTATGAAGAGTTGCTCTGGACACCGTGCTTCCTGCAAGCCTTACCGGCTCAAGATTGGCGATAGGAGTAAGAACACCGGTTCTTCCAACCTGGATATCAATGGATAAAAGCTTGGTTTTCTTCTCCTCAGGGGGATATTTATAGGCGACCGCCCATTTAGGCGTGGCTGTGCCTTCGCCTATTTCAGTGCGAAGGTTAAGGTCGTTGACTTTTACAACGGCGCCGTCCATATCAAATTCTAATTCTTCTCTTGCATTGCCAAGACGTCTGACGTGCTCCACAACCGCCTCGTCACCGACGAGGGTTTCTCTAAGGGGAAGAGTCACAAACCCAAGCTCGGTAAGCCTATCCAAGGATTCAGAATGCGTGAGGCACTCTCTGCCATCTGAATAGAGGGAGCCGTCCTGCAAATTAAAAACGAAGATTTCAAGTCTGCGTGAGGCAGCAACCTTAGGGTCTAACTGACGCAGAGAGCCTGCGGCAGCATTTCTCGGGTTTGCAAATAGCGAAAGCCCATCTGCCTCCCTTGCAGCGTTCAACTCCTCAAAGACGCGCCTCGGCATATATACCTCGCCTCTGACGTTAAGGTACGGCAGATTTTCCTTAAGCTTCAAAGGAATAGAGCGGACTGTACGCAAATTTTCCGTAACGTCCTCGCCTACTATTCCATCGCCTCTCGTTGCTCCTTTAACGAAAACACCGTTTTCATATATCAAAGAAACCGAAAGACCGTCGATTTTAGGCTCCACGGAATACTCAACATCACTTCCGGCAAGCCCCTTTATTTTAGAAAGAAAGTCAAGTAGCTCCTCCTCGGAGAACACGTCGGTTAAGCTTCCCATTTTAACACTGTGGGTATGCTTTTCAAATTTATCCAGCGCTCTGCCGCCGACCCTTTTTGTTATCGACGTATCAGAAGCCAGCGAGGGATAGGCTTCTTCAAGATTCTGAAGCTCCCTGAAAAGAGCGTCATACTCATAATCAGATATTTCGGGAGCATCCTTTTCATAATACAGCTTAGAATTATATTCGAGTATTTCCCTTAATTTGACAACCCTTTGCTTTGCGGCTTCAAATTCCATACGAACACCTCTGTTTTTGTATTTACTGAATTATTTTACCATTTTTTTTACCAAATGTCAACGAGCTTATTCATATAAAAAACGGCTTTTTCTTCATTTTGAGAAAAAGCCGTCTGTATTTTTAAGTTTTACTGTGCAATTATAGCCTCAAGCGCCGCAAGTTTAACCGAAAGAACCAATATCTCACAGGCTAAAGCCAGGTCCTTATCCGTAGGATAAGTTGGAGCTAAACGCAAATTTTTATCATCAGGGTCCTTGCCGTAGGGGAAGGTTGCGCCAACCTGAGTTAACGCCACTCCCGCGCGCTTCATAAGCTCGAAAACTCTCGTAGCCTTACCCACAAGCATATCAAGAGAAATGAAATATCCACCCCTCGGCTCGGTCCACTCTGCAATTTCAAGACCATTAAGCTCCGATAAAGCTTTAAGGGCAATTTCAAATTTCCCTTTGATTTTAGCGCCCATCACCTGCATATGCTCCTTTACCCTTTCGCTGTTCTTAAAGTAAAGAACGTGGCGGAGCTGATTGATTTTGTCGTAACCAATAGTCTGCGTCCCCATTCTGCGCTTTATATCGGCGACGTTTCTCGGACTTGCCGCAACTATTGCAACACCTCCACCGGGGAAGGTTACCTTTGAGGTAGAAGAGAAATAAAGAACTCTATCCTGATTACCGTACTTTTCAGCCTCGGCAAAAATATCGACAAGCTCGTCACCCTCACGTCCAAAATCGTGTATAGCATAAGCATTGTCCCACATAATTCTGAAATCGGGGGCTGCGCACTCCATTGAAGCAAGACGCCTTACCACCTCTTCGGAATAAGTATTTCCCGTAGGATTCGAATATTTGGGAACACACCATATACCTTTAACCTTCGGGTCCTTAACAAGCCTCTCCACCTCGTCCATATCGGGTCCGGCAGGGGTCATTTTAACCGAAACAAGCTCAAACCCCATTTCCTCGGTGATTTTAAAGTGTCTGTCATATCCCGGAACTACGCAAATCCATTTACGCCCCTCTTCAAAACACCATGGGCGCGGTGAATCGCAATTTCCAAATATCATAGCTCTTGCTATACTGTCATACATCAGCTGCAAGGAAGAGTTACCGCATACAACTATATTTTCTGCCTTAAGTCCAAGCAAATCAGAGAAAAGCTGTTTAGCTTCCTTTATACCGTCAAGAATGCCGTAGTTGCGATAATCGTTACCGTTAACTATGCACATATCTCGACTCAATGGCATGGTAAGCATCTCTGCCGAAGCATCAAGCTGATCTGCATTAGGCTTACCTCGGGATAGGTCAAGCGAGAGCTCTTTGCTTAAATATTCCTGATATTTTGTCATAAGCGATGAATATAAGCTCTCCGCCTCCGCTTTTGGCAAATTTCTGTAATTAGTCATTTCATCATCCTTCGTTTCGACTGTCGTTTATGCTGTTTTTGAATGTTTGAACAGTCAAAAATTCATTTTTTAGTAAAATACTCGTTCATTGTAACATATTTTGAATGTTTTTGCAAGTCTTTTTTGCAAAAAAATCATTTTTTATGTTTTTTATTTGTTTTTCTCGTAACGCACACAATTAAAGTATGCTATAACCATTATATGCATAGGTCTGACGATAGGAAATGGCTTTGCAAAGGTTTTTTACAGTATTGACAAAATAATCGCTTTGTTATATAATTTATATGAAATTTCTCGCTCACGGTGGTCTTTTTCATTTGAGCGGCTCATTACACTTTGATTTTAGGAAAGGAGAAAGCTATGGCGCACC
>CAJGCM010000215.1 GCA_904501765.1 uncultured Clostridia bacterium
AGAGGCGAGTGTGAAATATCGTTCCGTATTTTGCCTGAGTATTGCGGAAAAGGATTTTCCAAAAAAATTATTTCCGCTCTTATAGAAATAGCCGGTAATATAGGAATCAGACGGGTCGTTGCCAGAATAATGGAGAAAAATATCCCTGCGGTGGGAGCTGCCAGAAAGTTTATGACGGAAGAGAGCCGAAAGGACGGCATTATAACCTATACTTGCGATATATAAAGCCTATAAATTAAGCCTGTTTTCCAATATATTATTCTGTAATCAAGCTTGTTTTTCAGAGTATATAAGCCTTCATAGGGCGCATAATTCTTCAGAAAAAAGTAAATTAAAAGCGTGAGCCGCCTTTTTAAGAAGCTCACGCTTTTTTGTTTTTATTTGCTTTATTATTGTACGAAAAATCCTGATGTGACCCCGTTAAGGGCTACTTTTAACCGAAGCCCGCGGGTGCTATTTTTGAGAAAAGCTCTCTCCAAGCAGCTCCGATAGCTCTGCCGAGCTTCTTTCAAGCTCCGCCAAAAATTCCTTCGCCGTAATTCTTATGCCGCCGAAGCCTAAAATCACAAGCTGCTCGGTGTAATCTGAGGTTACTACCCGTACCGTGTAATCCTTTGCCATGCCGTAGGTGGCTTTTTCTATATAGGCGTCAGCGGTTTCCGCTTCTTTGGTGTAAATTACAGTAAGGCTTCCAACCTCTTCCTCGTAGCTCTCACAGCCCTTCTGTTTATATGCGTCAAAGACGACGAGAATTTTTCCTCTCCTCGTAGCTCCGTAATTTGATAGCATTCTGATAAGAGTATCTCTTGCGTGGGATAGCTCTGCCTTTGCCAACTTCTTCAGAGGTTCGCTTGAGAAAATGAGATTGTAGCCGTCGATTATGGTGTATTCTTCTTTTTTCAAAGGTGGCTTTTTTCTTTTATTTTCTCGTGGAGTATCGGCAGAATTTTCCACCCTTTCAGAAACCGTTCTCGGTTTGATTTTTCCGTAGGTTGCCTCGAAAATCTTGAGCAGTTCTCGGTCCTCCTCCACAGTGCCTCGGTAGCTTTTTGAATACCCGCCGCCTGTGGCTTTTCTATCCGAGGACTCGCCAGTTTCTCGGCTCGGGTCTTCTGTGTGCATCTTTTCGTCAACTTCGTACCAGGGAACTGCGTATCCTGCGCCGCCCTTACAAAATACAGAGCCTGCCACGTCGGAGTCAAGCTCCGGGTCGTAATTTTTCTTTTCTATAATCTCTTCTTCATTCACGCAGGGGACATAATCGGCAGGAATAAGCATAATCGAGCCTTCACCTCTGCTGAAGGCACGAAGCTTTATGGGGTATGAGCGTACTGCCGCCACGGGCGCATTACCTCTTAATATGGCAACGTCGGCACCGTTACCCCCATCACGTGTAAGATATTCAGGAGAGTCGCAAGTACCTGACATATTATCTATATCAGTCATAACTTTGCCTACAAGCTCCTGCGGCAGCTTGATTTCAAAGTCGAATGATGGCTCCAGCAAAAGGCTTTCTGCCTTCATAAGTCCCTGCCTTACGGCTCTTATTGCCGCCTCTCGGAAATCTCCGCCGTCGGTATGCTTAGGGTGCGCCCTACCGCCAATCAGCACTATTTTCATATCCGTAATAGGAGAGCCTGTCAAAACGCCTCTGTGGTTATGCCCTTCAAGAGCGGAGAGAATCAGCCTCTGCCAGTTGGATTTCAGAGTGTCCGTGGGACATTCGCTTGTAAATACAAGTCCCGAGCCACGGGGTAGAGGCTCCATTCTGAGCCTTACCTCAGCATAGTGCATAAGAGGCTCAAAGTGACCGTTACCGTAGGTTGTATCGGATATGGTTTCCTTGTAAAGAATATTTCCTTCCGAGAACGTCACGGAAATACCGAACCGACTCTTTATAATTTCCGTAAGCACCTCGGTTTGGATATCTCCCATAAGCTTTATGCGGATTTCCCTGAGGGGCGTGTCAAATCTTATAGCGAGAGTCGGGTCCTCTTCGGTGAGGGTGGATATTTTAAGATACGCCTCGTAGGCATCTGTTCCCTCGGGGAGATTAATTTTATATTCGAGAGCAGGCTCTGTCGTAATATCGTCGTTACCCTCCGTTCCGATTCCCAGCCCTGCCCACGTATGCGTAAGACCGGGAATTGCGCATACCATACCTGCCTCGGCAACTTTCAGGCTTTTGAATTTTTCACCTGAATAAAGCCTTATGGAATCAACCTTCTCGGATACGGATACGCCACCCTTGCCTCTTACCGTAAGCGAATCCTTGAGATTTAATCTGCCGCCTGTTATCTTCATATAAGTGAGTCTTACTCCCGCAGGGTCACGGGCAATTTTATATACCTTCGCTCCAAAGAGATTCTTGCTGTAATTTTTAGCAACGGTAAAGGTGTCAATATCGGAGAGCAGCTCCTTCGTTCCGGTAAGCCTAAGCGCCGAGCCTAAATAACAGGGAAATATTTTACACGCCCTGACAGATATTGCGATTTCTTCCTCAGAAAGGTTCCCTTTCTCAAAATAGCTTTTCATGAGTGATTCGTCTTGGGATGCGCAGTCCTCAAAGAATTTATCCGCCTCGCTCTTCCTTGTGGAGAAGGAGCAGACGCCTCGGTTAAGGGTAGCCTTAAGCTCTTCAAGAATATCCACCCTTCGTCTGTTGGAAATATCTGTTTTGTTTACGAATATAAAGGTAGGGATTTTTCTGCTTGAAAGAAGATTCCAAAGGGTTTTCGTGTAAGGAGTAACACCCTCGTCTGCGCTGATTACGAGAATTGCGTAATCCTGTATGGAAAGAGCTCTTTGCGCTTCGCAGGAGAAATCTATATGCCCGGGAGTGTCAATCAGAGTAATGGCGGAGCTTTCTGTGGTGATTATGGCTTGCTTTGAAAAAATCGTTATACCCCGACGCCTCTCCTCGGTATCCGTGTCAAGAAATGTGCTACCCTTGTCAACTCTTCCCTGAGAGCTTAACGCTCCCGAATGGTAAAGGAGCGCCTCAGAGAGTGTGGTTTTTCCCGCATCAACGTGGGCAAGAATTCCTATAACTAAATTTTTCACCGTAAGCTCTCCTTTCCTGATTTTTTGAATTTTCGTTCTTTTCCTTAATTTATCAAAGGCACTGTGTTGCTACGCTTCACAATGCCTTTTCTTTATTTAAATATTACTTTTTATTTCGCCCTTTTGTCATAACAAATATAATATCAGCGTTTTTCCACTATTCTTAACGTGGGATTAACTATTGCGTCGCAAGCGGTGACCGTGTACTGCTTTGAAGCCATGAGACGAGCTCCGATATTTTCGATAAGATTTCGTGGGGGCAGGGGCAGCGACTTCATTTCCTTGGAATTTATCTGCTTGGATTTTGAAATTATAGACAGATATCTGTCATAAATTGTGGAGTTA
>CAJGCM010000216.1 GCA_904501765.1 uncultured Clostridia bacterium
ATCGAGCAGTCGCTTTCCTTAAGAGCCAGGGTGTCGTTAACACCGTCACCCGTCATAGCAACTGTGTGTCCCGCCGCCCGTAAGGTCTTGACGAGAAGCACCTTTTGTTCGGGGGTAACCCTGCCAAATACTGCGTATTTGTCGGCTGCGTCGATAAGCTCCTCGTCTGACAGACCGTCACAGGAAATATAGCATTCGGCATTTGTGATTCCAACTCTTTTAGCAATGTTGGAAACGGTTGCCGCATGGTCACCGGAGATTACCTTAACGGTAACGCCCTGCTCCTGGAATTTAGCTATGGTTTCCTTTGCGTTGTTTCTTATTCTGTCGGTTATCGCAATAAGAGCGATAGCCTCGCCAACCTCTTCAAGGGCGGGCTGCTTGACTAAAAGTAACACTCTCTCGCCGTTTTGCGCATGAAGCTCAACGGTGTTTTTCAATTCCTCTGACACCGGGCATTTTACAAATCCCGGAGCGCCTATTGAGTAAGCGCCCTCGCCCTCAATAAGGACAGAAGAATATTTTCTTGAAGAGGAGAAGGGAATTTTGTCAATGATTTCAGCGCTTTCGTCCTTGCCGAATTTTTCTATAAGAGCTGCCGAGGTGTTATTTATGCTCGGCTCGCCGCCTTCGATTATTGCCATTATGCGGCATATCTGCTCCTCGGGCACGTCTGACAAAGGCATAAAGGAGCTGACCGTCATAGTGCCGTCGGTTATGGTGCCCGTTTTATCAAGGCAAACCACATCTGCCGCCGCCAGCATCTCAATGCTGTACATATCCTGAACGAGGGTGTCCTTCTTAGCGAGAGTTATTACCCCGAGGGTCAGAGTCAGGGTGATAAGCAGATACACGCCTGCGGGTATCATACCGATAATTGCTCCCGAGGTTTTCTCAACTACCTTGACTATGTCCCCGCCAAGCTCGGGAGAGAACCAGTTGTTCAGAAAAACGAGAGCGGTCATAGGTATCATAAGTATTCCTATGTATTTTATAAGCTTGTTAAGGTCGCGGAAGAGATTTGAGGAGGGGGCTTTGAAATTCTTCGCCGCCTTTTCTATCGAGTGAAGGTAGGTGTCCTTGCCGACCTCTGTAACCTTTACGTAAACGCCGCCGCTGACAAGATAGCTTCCTGCAAGGACTCTGTCGCCCTCTGTTTTCTTGATGGGGAGCGATTCGCCCGTCAGCATACTTTCGTTAGCCTCGGCAATACCCGATATAACTGTTCCGTCGGCTAAAATCTGCCTTCCGGACTCAACGTATATAACGTCCCCGAGGACTATATCCTTAGAATCTATCTCAGTAAGGACGCCGTCTCTTATCGCAAACGCCTTCGGGTCGGTTGCGACAGAAAGCTTCTCAACGGTTATTTTCGCCCTGATTTCCTGTATAATCGCTATAAGCGTGTTGGGAATAACCACCGCAAGAAATGTCAGGTTTTTAAAGCTGCCGAAGCACACGAGCACCACGGCAACGATAGCCCATACCATATTGAAGAAGGTGAAGAGGTTATCGGTTATAATTTTGAGATAGCTCTTACCCGATTTCGTATCGGAAACGTTTGCAAAGCCCTCATTCGCAAGTCTTGCCGCTTCCTCGGAGGTAAGACCCTCGGGGAGCTTTTTCTCAATTTTTTCTTTTGTTTCAAGCGCTGCCAAAATAAAGTTCACTCCGTAAAAGAATTTTTTAACTAACTGAAAATCAATTTCCTACGGAAAGTATGATAACACAAAACTTACCGCCTGTCAATAACGTATATTTTACCTTTTTTTAAAATCCACGGTGTGATGGCGGCTCGGGTGGCGGTTTTTTGAAAAAGCTATTGACATTTTTAAAATATTTAGTTATAATAAATTCACAAAGGCGAAGACGAAGAGAGTAAGCATAGGGAACAGTCCCAGAGAGTCGGGGGTAGGTGAGAGCCCGATACCTATTAGCTATGCCGAAGATCACTTTCGAGCCGCAGACGTAAAATGGTTGTACGTGTCGCATAGCAGAGGCTTTGACGAATGTGGCGTACATCGAAGTAATGTTTGCCGATGGCTCCTGCGTAAAGGGAGCGCATATTGATGGATATGTTCAGGATGGTATATTCCCGTTTCTCTCCGAAACGGGTATTTTTGTTTTTTGGCGGTTGTCGAATAATTTACACCGCATCGTAGGGTTAATTTTGTATGCGGATTTTTTCGCAGAAAGGATATATTATGAGTGAGATTTACGAAAAGGTGTCCACAGGACTTAATTTTGTGGACAGAGAAAAGGCTACCCGCCGATTCTGGGAAGAAAACAAGGTGTTTGAAAAAAGCGTTGACATAAGAGAGGGTTGCGCTGATTTCACATTCTACGAGGGCCCACCCACGGCAAACGGTAAGCCTCATATAGGACACGTTCTTACCCGTGTTATAAAAGACGCAATTCCCAGATACCGCACTATGAAGGGGCAGAGAGTTCTCCGTAAAGCAGGCTGGGATACTCACGGTCTTCCCGTTGAGCTTGAGGTAGAGAAGAAGCTCGGAATTGACGGAAAGGACCAGATTGAGAGCTACGGACTTGCTCCCTTTATCGCTCACTGCAAGGAGTCGGTTTGGAACTACAAGAAGATGTGGGAGGATTTCTCCGGCTCAGTAGGATACTGGGTTGACAACGACAATCCATACGTAACCTATACCAACGACTTTATTGAGTCCGAGTGGTGGGCGCTTAAAAAGATTTTTGATAAGGGTCTTCTTTACCGTGGATTTAAAATAGTTCCTTACTGCCCAAGATGCGGCACTCCTCTTTCTTCTCACGAGGTTGCCCAGGGCTATAAGACCGTTAAGGAAAGGTCGGCTATCGCCCGATTCAAGTGCGTAGGCGAGGACGCTTATTTCCTTGCCTGGACAACTACCCCCTGGACCCTTCCTTCAAACGTGGCTCTTTGCGTAAACCCCAAAGACACCTATTGCAAGGTAAAGGCGGCAGACGGTTATACTTACTATATGGCTAAGGCTCTTCTCGATAAGGTGCTCGGCTCCCTTGGAAACAAAGAGGAGGGCGCCTCGGCTTACGAAATCCTTGAGGAAATGACCGGTGCAGCTCTTGAGAGAAAGGCTTACGAGCCTTTGTTCGAATGTACAGGCGAGTACGTTCGGCGTGTTGGCGGCAAGGCTCATTACGTAACGATGGACGATTACGTAACTATGTCAGACGGTACGGGTATCGTTCACATAGCTCCCGCCTTTGGTGAGGACGACAGCAAGGTAGGAAAGAGATATGACCTTCCCTTCGTTCAGTTTGTAGACGGCAAGGGTGAGATGACGAAGGAAACTCCTTATGCGGGAGTATTCGTAAAGCAGGCTGACCCTCTGGTGCTTCGTGACCTTGAAAATGAAGGAAAGCTCTTC
>CAJGCM010000217.1 GCA_904501765.1 uncultured Clostridia bacterium
CCAAGGCCGAAGCCTACATGTCCATTTCCGTCGCCTACTACCATGATAGCTGCAAAACGAGCGATTCTACCGCCCTTTACGGTCTTGGAAACACGGTTTAATACTACAAGCTGCTCCTGAAGGTCAAGCTCAGCTGCATTGATACGATTTGCCATGTTTATTCTCCTTATAGAATGTTTCTTTTGGGAAACAGTGTACAAACCAGAGATTAGAACTTAAGGCCGCCCTCGCGAGCTCCCTCTGCCAACTCTGATACACGTCCGTGATAAATGTAGCCACCGCGGTCAAATACTACTGCGGAAATGCCTTTTTCAAGCGCTCTCTGTGCGAGAGTGTTACCAACTTTTCTGGCAGCTTCCTTGTTGGAGCCAACGCCTTCGAAGTCTTTTTCATAAGTGCTTGCGCTAACGAGTGTTACGCCGTTCACATCATCGATAATCTGTGCGGAAATGTGAGCATTGGAACGATATACAGCAAGACGAGGTCTTTCGGGAGTACCGGAGATCTTTCCGCGAACTCTGCTGTGTCTCTTAAGACGCTGAGCGTTACTATCTGTTCTTTTAACCATCTTAATGCTCTCCTTTCATTACTTACCGGTTTTTCCGGCCTTACGGCGAATCTTCTCACCGGAGTACTTAATACCCTTACCAAGGTAGGGCTCGGGAGGTCTCTTGGATCTGATAACGGCTGCCACCTGGCCAACTGCCTGCTTATCAATACCCTTTACGATGATCGTTGTGTTGTCGGGTACTTCGAAGGTAATGCCGTTCTCTTCTTCGAAAACAACGGGGTGAGAATAACCAAGACCAAGATTAAGCTTCTTGCCCTGCTTCTCTGCTCTGTAACCTACGCCGACGATTTCAAGCTTCTTTGCGAAGCCCTTTGTTACACCCTCTACCATATTGTTGAGGAGTGTTCTTGTAAGACCGTGAAGAGCTCTCATCTCTTTCTGATCGTTGGGACGGCATACGTTGATAACGTTTCCATCCTGCTTGATTTCGATAGCAGCATTGAATGTCTGCTTGAGCTCGCCGAGAGGTCCTTTAACTGTTACTTCGTTTCCTGCTGCTACAGTTACTGTAACGCCTGCGGGAACTGTAATAGGTTCTCTACCAATTCTTGACATTGTTACTTACCTCCCTATTACCATACGAAGGCGAGTATTTCGCCACCGACATTGGCCTGTCTTGCTTTCTTATCTGTCATAACGCCCTTGGATGTGGAAACGATAGCGATACCGAGTCCGTTCATTACCTTAGGCATATCCTCACAGTTGGAATAGATACGAAGACCAGGCTTGGAAACTCTTCTCAAGCCGTGAATAACCTTCTGCTTACCCTGAACGTACTTAAGGGTTATTCTGATGATGCCCTGCTTACCGTCTTCTACTATCTGATAGCTTCTGATATAACCTTCATCAAGAAGAATCTGAGCTATAGATTTCTTAAGATTGGAAGCGGGAACGTCAACTGTTTCATGCTTCGCATCGTTTGCGTTTCTTATTCTTGTGAGCATATCTGCGATTACATCTGAAATTTGCATTTTTTTATCCTCCTATATGCAAGTTCAAAATTCTTGCTACCGCTTGTTTTGTTTTTAGCGGTGCCTCTTCGGCGGTTAAAACTCAGGGGGACAGCGCCCCTATGAGTTTTCCTTCCGATAGTTAAAGAGAAATTATTACCAGGATGCCTTTCTTACGCCCGGAATCTCACCCTTATATGCGAGCTCGCGGAAGCAAATACGGCATATACCATACTTACGGAGGTAGGCGTGAGGTCTACCGCAGATTTTGCATCTGTTATAAGCACGAGTGGAAAACTTGGGTTCCTTCTGCTGCTTGAGAACCATTGACTTCTTTGCCATTTTTCATTCCTCCTTAGTTATTCTGAGCGAAAGGAGCGCCCATAAGTGTGAGCATTTCCTTTGCTTCCTCGTCGGTATTAGCAGTTGTTACGAAAACAATGTCCATACCGCGAATCTTATCTACCTTATCGTACTCGATTTCAGGGAAGATAAGCTGCTCCTTAAGACCGAGAGCATAGTTTCCTCTGCCGTCGAAGCCGTTGGGATTGATACCCTTGAAGTCACGAACTCTGGGGAGAGCGAAGCTGAAGAGCTTATCCATAAACTCATACATCTTCTCGCCGCGGAGTGTAACCTTAACACCAATCTTCATGCCCTCTCTGAGCTTGAAGTTAGCTATGGATTTGTGTGCGTATGTGGGAACTGCTCTCTGTCCTGAAATCAGGGTAATCTCTTCGATTACGTTGTCGATAACCTTGGAGTTCTCCTTCGCATCGCCACAACCTACGTTGATAACGATTTTGTTGAACTTGGGTATCTGCATTACAGAAGAGTAGCCGAACTTGCTCATGAGTGCGGGAGCAACTTCATTCTTATACTTTTCAGAAAATCTTGACATTTTGCTTCCTCCTCATTAAATCTCTGCGCCGCATTTGCAGCAAAGACGAACTTTTACCTTCTTGTCGCCAACGGTCTTATAACCAACCTTTGTACGAACACCCTTATTGCACTTGGGGCAAACAAGCTGAACCTTATCGGCATAAATTGCGCCTTCGGTCTTAACTATCTGGGAATTTTCACCCTGACGGCGGGCCTTTGTGTGCTTGGACACAATGTTTGCGCCTGCAACGATAACCTTGCCCTCTTCGGGAGATGCTGCAATAACCTTGCCGCGAGTTCCCTTGGAATCGCCGGAGATAACAACGACTTCGTCGTCTTTTCTTACGTGAAGCTTATTCATTTCTTATACCTCCTGCATTAAAGCACTTCAGGGGCGAGAGACATGATTTTTGTAAACTCATGCTCACGAAGCTCTCTGGCAACGGGGCCAAAGATACGAGTACCCTTAGGTGTTTTATCTTCCTTTATTATAACTGCTGCGTTCTCATCGAATTTGATGTAAGAACCGTCAGCACGGCGGATTTCTTTAACAGTTCTAACTACAACTGCCTTAACAACCTCGCCCTTCTTTACAACGCCGCCGGGAGCAGCCTTTTTAACGGCGCATACTACGATGTCACCGACGCTGGCATAGCGACGTCCAGAGCCACCGAGAACACGAATGCACATAAGTTCTTTAGCGCCTGTGTTGTCGGCAACCTTCATTAACGATTGCTGCTGAATCACTGTTTTTTCCTCCTTTTTCGGTAAGCCTTTAACCTACCTACTGGTTTAGTGATGTTCAAATTATTTTGCCTTTTCTACTATCTCTACAAGTCTCCATCTCTTTGTTTTGGAGAGGGGCCTTGTTTCCATTACAGCTACCTTATCGCCGATGCCGCAAGTATTGTTCTCATCATGTGCGTGAATCTTAAC
>CAJGCM010000218.1 GCA_904501765.1 uncultured Clostridia bacterium
AAGGGTGAAATTTTAGGAGCTCACAACCTTATTGAGTCAATTCCCGAGGCTCTTTCGGAAACCACGAGGGTATGCTCTTCGGTTAACGTAGCTACCACCAAGGCGGGAATCAATATGGACGCTGTGCGCCGCATGGGCGAAATTATTAAGGAAACCGCATATATTACAAGGGACAGCGATTCCATAGGCTGCGCAAAGCTGGTGGTATTTGCCAATATCCCCGAGGATAACCCCTTTATGGCGGGAGCGGTTCACGGCATCGGAGAGCCTGACACGGTTATAAACGTTGGCGTAAGCGGTCCCGGCGTTGTGGCGACTGCTATAAAAGAGGTCGGTCAGTGCGACTTCTCGCTTCTTGCCGAAACGGTTAAAAAGATAGCCTTTAAGATAACGAGAGTAGGTCAGCTTATAGCCTCCGAGGCGGCTCGCCGTCTTGGCGTACCCTGCGGAATAGTGGACCTTTCCTTAGCTCCCACTCCCGCCGCGGGAGATTCCGTTGCGGAAATTCTCGAAAATATGGGCCTTGAGCGCTGCGGTACTCACGGCACAACCGCTGCCTTGGCGCTTCTTAACGATGCTGTCAAGAAGGGCGGCGTTATGGCGTCAAACCACGTTGGCGGTCTGTCGGGCGCATTTATCCCCGTTTCCGAGGATAAGGGAATGATAGAGTCGGCGGAGCTTGGAGTTCTGACTCTTGAGAAGCTTGAAGCTATGACTGCTGTCTGCTCTGTCGGGCTTGATATGTTCGCAGTTCCGGGGGATACCTCTGCCGCAACCATATCGGGCATTATAGCGGACGAAATTTCCATAGGCGTTGTAAACAACAAAACTACGGCGGTAAGAGTTATACCAGTATACGGAAAGGGAGTTGGAGATTCTGCGGAATTCGGTGGACTTCTCGGTCACGCCCCCATTATGCCCACTCACAAGGAGTCCTGCGAGCTATTTGTTCAAAGAGGCGGCAGAATACCTGCGCCCATACATTCCTTGAAGAACTGACGGGGCGGGAAAAATTAAATATCGCACGAAATTTCTCTTTTTTACAAAGAGCGACGAAAAAGGCTTTTCGTCGCTCTTGTTTTTTTGCTTTTGCCTCGGTGTGAGTAATGGCGTGTATATTATATGACAAAAAAATCGTAATATTACCGCTATAATAAAGCTTGAATAAATATTTCTTTTTTCGGAGGTGTATTATGGAAAAGGGTAATCCGAAAAGCAAGGGCGGCTTTCTTTCGGTTATTGAAAACATAAAAAAGTCGGTTGAGAAAAAACGGGGCGCAGGTTTTGCCCTCCGTGATTTGGCGGTGATATTCATAGGGTTTCTATTCGGGGGGTGCCATGTTCTTTTCGGCGCATATCCCTTGGGCATTGGGTTTATTGCCGCTCTTCAACGAGGGGTATGGTTAGCCTTTATCGGGGTGGCGCTGGGGTCTCTTACTCTTGGAAGGGGAGGGGTCGTGTATGCTATGATAGCCCTTCTCGTGGTCATGATACGTATCATAATATCGGGAGGGGACAGGAGAGGCGGCGCCGAGGGGGAGGATTCGGTGTTTTCCGAAAAGCTTTTGCTCCGTATGTCTGCGGCAATCATAGGAGGCTTTGTCGCCGCCCTTTACGAGGCCATCCTTCAAGGACTTGGGCTTACGGTTATAGCCTTCGGGCTGGTTATGATAATTTTGCCGCCTGTCCTGACATTTCTCTTTTCGGGGGCGTTTTCCTCGGAGCTGACGGTGGGGACGCTGATTTCTGGAAAGAGTACGGGCATTTCTTCCCGAGGAGCCTCGGGGAAACGGTTTTTTGACAGTATATTTTTCAAAATATCTGTCGCCTCCTATTTGCTCCTTATATCTTTCGCCCTAAAAAAGTATTCATTCTTCGGAGTTGACCCTGCGTATGTATTCTCTGCGGCGGTGACTCTTTTTGCCGCAAAAAGGCTTGGCGCCGTGTGGGGAGGGGTTACGGGATTCATAAGCACCGTTGCCACCTCGGCGCTGGGGGCTGCCGCCTTCGGTCTTGCCGGCGCCGCTGCAGGAGCTTTGTTTATATTCGGCGGCTGGTATGCCGTAATAGGGGCAGGTATGCTTCTCTCAGCCTTCGGGGCTTACGCCTCAGGGCTTGTTGGGGTGCTGTCCTATCTCCCCGAATATATGATAGGCGCAGCTTTTATGCTTCCCTTCTTCAAGCATATAGACAGGGAAACGGCACCGAATGAAGGCGAAAACCTGACACGGATAGCATCGGATATGGTAGGAACTATGGCTATTACCTATCAGAATGAAGGTTCGGGCGCTGCGGCGGCGCTCCGTGATTCTATGTCTGCTTTGTGCGAAATTTTGCAAAGGGCAAGGGGCGAGGGGGATATCAGCGCCGAGGGATATGAAATATTTTCCAGAATTTTAGCCGCCACCGTAAGGCGGGAGGAGGAGCGCAGTCTATACGACGAGGAGCTAAGCTTAAAGCTTGAGGATATAATGCGAGAGTCGGGACTTGACTATCCTGCGGCAAAAGCGCTTGGGGGAAGGCGGAAGCATATAATATGCGCGGCGCGTGATGCGGCGGGGGATACTTTATCCTCTCCCGAATTTCTATCGGCGGTAAGCGCCGCCGTCGGGCTTACACTTACCGCTCCTGAATTTTACAGAAGAGAAAGTATGGCGGCTCTTGTGACCGAGGCGAAGGCGTCCTACAGAATGAGCGGGGCGTATTCCACCTCTCCCGGGCAAAGCGGTGAAGAAAACGGTGACAGAGCCTCTATAATCAATACACGGGACCTTTATTCCTACGCTCTTCTGGCAGACGGAATGGGCAGCGGTGGCACCGCAGGAAAAAATGCTGCGCTAACCGCCGAGGTGCTTCGGGCGATTCTTGGCGCAGGAGCGGATATGGATACCGCCTTTCATGCTCTTAACAGTATTCTGCGCTGTGGAGAGGAGGAATGCTCTGTGGCTCTTGATATTTTTGCCTTTGACAGGATTACGGGTGAGGGAGTCTTTATAAAAAGCGGAGCCGCTCCCTCTTATATAAAAAGGGGAAAATCCCTTTTCAGAATAAAATCGGCAACGATGCCTCTCGGTGTGCTTAAAGGGGTAGATGCAGAGAGAATAGCCTCAAAAATTGAGGTGGGAGATACTGTTATAATGCTCTCCGACGGAGTTTTGGACGGAGCGGAGGATTGCCCTTGGCTTGTGGAGCTTCTTAACAGAGAGAACGGAGAGGATCCCAGGGGGCTTTCGGAGAAAATCCTTAAGGAGGCGGCTTTAATGAGCGAAGGGGGCGACGATATGACTGCTGTGGTAATAAAAATAGGCAGGGTAGAGTAGCGGGCTTCGGTATTCAGG
>CAJGCM010000219.1 GCA_904501765.1 uncultured Clostridia bacterium
CTTCCGTTTCTGCACAAGGGTGAGTTCGTAGGCATTTTCACCAATTTTGAAGGCAATCTGCCGTTCTTTGTTGGTGATTTCGACCATTTCGTACCCATTTTCACTCAAAAACTTCGCAATTTCCGCAATTACACCAGCTTTAGTGGGGTTTTCCTTGCGTTTCCGTTCGGTTTTTCCCTTAGAGGTGGTGCGAGTGCCAGTATTTGCGTACTTTTTGGCGGCTTTTTCAGCCTGCGGATCGAGATCGAAATACATTCGTTGACCCTGATCGATTGCCTTGTCGTCGGCAAGAATCTGTTCAGCCTCTTCTTTGGAGCATTTCAGATTCTGCATAATGCGTTCGATTTGCGTTTGTGCCATTTTACTGTCCCCTTCCATGAGTTATTATAGCAGATGTAGGGCGACTTGTCAAGCATTATTTTCCCACTTTTGGGGGAGCGATTGCCCCCCCCAGGGATTGCCGTCAGTCAGCGAGGAAGCGGAAGAAAGCCTTCCGCTTGTCCTCCACACGCTCCACGGACACACCAATCATGCCACGCACGATAGCGGACACACGCTGGTTAGTCAGACCTGCACAAGCAGGAACGGACTTGATGAGTTCGGTGATGGTGAACAGACGGTTGGGGTCAGCCTGCAGGGTAGCCACGATAGCCTGGGCGATACCTGCGTTCTCCACCTGCTGGGCAGTGGGCTTCTTGTCAGCGGAGTTCTTCTTGGACAGGAGTTCCAGTTCGTGGTCGATGAACTCCACCAGAACTGCGTTCTCTGCGACCGCAGGGATAGCCTTGAGCATTGCGAACTTCTGAGCCTTGGTCATCTTCTGAGTATTTGCCATAGTATCATTCTCCAATCTTGTGGTAGGTCACAACCCAATTTTTTATTAGCAGAGGGGTTTCCCTCATTGCTTACTTATTATAACATAGGTTAAGTGATTTGTCAAGCACTTTTTTTTATTTTTTTTTTGGTGGGGGTGGGGGGACTTGAACCCCCGACTTGCTGATTAAGAGTCAGCCACTCTGCCATCTGAGTTACACCCTCATTGCTTACTTATTGTATCACATCTTTAGCGATTTGTCAAGTGCTTTTTTTATTTTTTTTTGGGGGCGTGGGGGGATTCGAACCCCCCATTTAACTTCGCTGGGTTTCCGGCTACTCTAACCTGCTCGCCCTTGTTTGTATCTGTATTATAACACAGTCCAAGCTGGAAGTCAACATGGTAAATTGCACAAATACGGGATTTTTTACACTGATCATTTTGTCTATTTTGCCTATTGACTTTTTACTGGGGCTATGGTATAATGGAAATTCGGCCCAGGTCGTACGCCCACGGGCCGACAAATGACCCCAACCTCTTTGAGTCAAGAAGTTGGGGCAGGAAACAGGTCACTTGTGGAAGATGTTCCCAAGAATGTGAGTGGTCTTGCGGACAACGATCAGAGTACCGACCCACTGCCAATACCCGAAGGTACACAGAGGAGAGAGAGCCGGGAACGCAGATGCCAGACCGGGCATCGTCCACAGAAAAAAGGCAGGGATCAAGAAGATTTCGATCAGACTTGCGAATAAAGCGTTTCCAGAAGTAGTCTTATCATTCATAGTTATCATTTCCTTTCAATAGGTTTCTTTTTACGATCTTATTATAGCATACTTTGGGGGTTTTGTCAACCCCCCTTTTTGCCAGTAGACTTCAAAATCGGGTTGTGATTGATTCGCTCCGCAGGCTTTACGATACGAACCATAAACAACTTGTTGCAGAGGGCTTTTGCATCTGCATCGTAACACAGTCGAAAATTGCCCAGCTTCAAGCACCGCTTAATCTTGGCTCGCTTCCAGCAGTCAACCGAGACACCCTTGATTGCATTGCGGAAGAACTTCCACAGGCACACAAAGGGGTAACACACGATGACACTGGTAACCGCCAACAGAATCCACGGCAGAGCGATTACACCCTCAAGGGTTTTGTACAGAGTGCGGTTGTGAGCACCCTCGTACCAAGTAAACAACGCACCCAGAATGAACCACATACCAATTGCACCAATGAAAATATTCGTCATGTTTATCAATTCCTTTCCTCTTTTGTACCTTAATTATAGCACATTCTTGGGGGTTTGTCAACCCCCAATTTTACCATTCTTCGTCGTCCTCTGCATTATTTGCGTAGAGGTCGCAGAAGTCCAACTTGTCCGCACGGAGCAGTGCCAGCTCTTCGGTCAGGTCGGACAAGTGGAAGTTACCAATCCACTTGTCATTTTCATCCCACACATCGATGATGGTTTCGCCATCACCACGGAAGGAAAATTGAATACGCCACTTGGTGGAATCACAGTTGCCGAGGTGGTTTACACGGATGTGGTACAGAGCTTCTTCCAGCTCGTGAAAGTTCATAGCCATTGTTAACACTCCTTTAGTCTTTTCAAAATGTCGGTATTGTCTACCATTAACTGCTCCAGGATTTTGGTACAAGTATCATGATACCAGAACAGTGCGTGTGAGAGTTGATCATCTGTTTCCACAGAGGGATTGGCTTCATAAGCTTTTTGAGCATCTTCAACAGCTTTCTGCCATCTGTAGTATTCTTGTTCTAACATTGTTGCTCACCTCCTTGATTTGTACCTTAATTATAGCACGCCTTTCGGGATTTGTCAAGGGGTTTACAAAAACTTTTTTTCTGAATAAAAATTCGTGAAGTGTGGATAATTATGCAAATTTCGGTCGCTCACATGTGTGGGCGACCGGTCAATTATAGCACATTCTTTTGGATTTGCCAATAGGCAAAATGCACAAAAGTGAAAAGCGAGGGCGTCCCCTCGCTTTTTTATCACTCCGCCTTTGTGAAACCAGCCTAAACCTTGGCGCCTTACGGTCGATGGTGTTTCTCCGGGAAGATTGCGGTACTCCCCCATGGGATGGGGGTTGTTAGGGACAACCCCACTCAAAAACCCTTAGGAGCGAGGACACGCAAGGGTGACCTTGTACTTCGTACCGTTGTGCGTAAACAGAAACTCTCGTTCGGGGTTGGTGATGTTGAAATCAGCCACACCCAACTCACGCAGACCATCCATCATCGCAGAGCAGATTTCAGCCTTTTCGGGTTTCGGCTTCCGCTCTCTCTTGGTAGGGGTGTCGGACTTCTTGCGGTCGGCTTGTCTTGCCTTTTTCGCCCCCTTTTTCAATTCGGGGTCAAGTTCGTACAACTTTTCACCCCTGTCGATCCGCTTGTCTTCTTCGATGAGGTCGATTGCCTCTTCTCGGCTGATGTTCAGCGACTTCATCAGCTTTTGGATTTTCTCTTCCATCGGGGTTCACTTCCTTTCTGTACTTACAGTATAGCACA
>CAJGCM010000220.1 GCA_904501765.1 uncultured Clostridia bacterium
GAAACAGTAACACTTGAAGTTTTCATCGGCGGATACATAAAACGCTGAGAGGGGAGAGTAAATGGCAGTATCACAGAACATTCAAGAAAAAATGTTAGAAGAGGCGTACAGCGCAACGCCGAACTATGACATCAACTACAGTGATCCGCGCTTCGGCAAGGTTGAGTCGGACAAGACTCAGGCACTGACTCAGCTTGAGCAGACCTATGCCGGAATGATTGGCAACACGGATCAGTATTACAATGCACAGATTCAGGCATCCAAGGATTGGGCGGACAAACAGTCACAGATTCAGCAGGGGCAGACGGACTTCACGATTGAGCAAATCAATCAGCAGAAGGATCAGGCGCACAAGGACTACCTGAAAGAGCAGTCTGCATCTTATGTGGACTGGCAGAAGCAGAGCAATCAGTACGGCGTAAATGCCGAGCAGATGGCATCTTCCGGTCTTACGAATACAGGCTTTTCCGAAAGCTCTCAGGTCGGTATGTACAACACATACCAGAATCGAGTGGCTACGGCAAGAGAGTCCTATAATCAGGCGGTGCTGAACTACAACAACGCCATCAAGGATGCACAGCTTCAGAACAATGCGGCACTGGCGGAGATTGCGTATCAGTCTCTGCAACAGCAGCTTGAGTTGTCTCTCGCAGGATTCCAGTACAAGAATCAGCTCATCCTTGAACACGTGAACAAGAAGACCGAGCTTGACAATATGTACTACAACCGTTATCAGGATGTTCTTCAGCAGATCAACACCGAGAACGCTATCAAGGAAGACATTCGCCAGTATAACGAGACTCAGAAGTGGCAGACCGAGCAGAAGGAACTTGACAGACAGTACGATGCACAGCAGGCAGAGCTTGACCGTCAGTACAAGACACAGCAGGCAGAGCTTGAGCGCAAACACGATAAGGAAATGCTTGCGGCTGAAACACAGGCGGCAAAGGAAAAGCTCGATAAACAGCATAAACTGGAAATGGAACAGCTTGCGAAAGAGCAGGAATACAAAATGGCACAGCTTGATAAACAGCTTGCCAACGAAAAGGCATTGCTTAGCTATCAAAAGAGTCTCACATCCTCTTATGGTAGCGTGAGCAGCGGAAGTAAAAGCAGTGGCTCGAGCAAATCAAACGGCTCGAGCAAATCAAGTGGCTCAGTCAAAAAATCAGGGACTGTAGCATCCGGCGGAGTGAAGGGTGCTTTCACTAACACCAAAAGCTCAAGCCCGACAGTAAATATGCAGAGCGTAATGAATCTCGGTTACGGAGCGATTAGTGCAAGCAAGCTCGCTTCGCTTGTGTCTTCTGGTCAGGTAACGATGTACACAAAGAACGGACAGATATATTACCAGAAAAATCCTCGGTATTATCAGACCAAAACGCTTAATTTAGGGAAATAAGGTGATGCTATGAGTTTTACTGACGATTTTATGTCTGAACTGGATAAGAAAAAGAAAAAGAAAAAGAAAAACTCTTCCTCCACCAGTGGCACTTCCGCTACTGGTGGAAAATCTTATTCAGAAAAGTTTATGGATGCCTTGGGTGATGACATAAGCCCGATGCCTTCTCCGACAATGGCTTCGATTCATAAATATGGCGAAGACGATATTGCGCCTGTTAAAGGCGGCGATAAAGATTCGTGGTTTAAGTCGGGTGGATTCTCTGACGGCGTTGACAGCGTAGGAGATTTTTTCGGAGACTTGGGACAGACTGTGCTTGGCACAGCAGGTGACTTGGCTTGGGATGTGGCAAAAGGCGCAGGTCGAATGGTAGAGGGACTTGTTGACTTAGGCACATATGGCGTTGCAAGTGTGGCTGATAAACTTGGAGCAGATGAATTTGCCGAAAAGGCAAGGGATGTGGCGAAATACAGCGCAACAGACGAATGGACAAAGGATATCACCGACTTTGTAGACCGATATTCCGTATTGGGAAATAAGGCGGATATGATTGGCGAGGGCTTGGGACAGGTCGGCACAATCATTCTCACTGGCGGTGTAGCCGCATCCGCAGGACTTGGCGCAGGAGGTGTGGCTGCGGTCACAACTGGCGCAACGGGACTCTCGTCTATGGGTACAGGAATGGGCGAGGCGTACAATAGCGGTGCAACGGATGAAGAGGCGTTTTGGTATGGTCTCGGCTCTGGTGCAATCGAGGCAGGAACTGAGTTGCTGTTTGGTGGTCTCGGCAAGAGCGTACAGGCACTTGGTATCAGCCGTGGTATCGGTGGACTTGATGAAATCTTTGCAAAGAAACTGTCAAGCAAAATTGCAGGATCGATTGCAAATGAGAGCGTTCAGAAACTTCTTGGCAACACGATTGAATTTGGTGTCAAATCAGCAGGCGAGGGCTTGGAAGAAGTGCTGTCTGGCTTTGGCTCTGCCGTTATGAAAAAGCTCACATATATGGAAGATGAGGAGCTGAGCAAACTCGTCAAGGATGAAAATCTTCTTGAGCAGTTTGTGGTTGGTACAATTACATCGAGCATTGTACAGGGCGGAGATTTCGTCAAGGCAACGAAGAGCGGAACTGACTTTGTGACAGGACACACGGCAGCCGATGAGAAGGTAATAAACAAGGTTGTCGAGGAAGAGGTTGCCAAACGGGAAGCCGCAGGAGAAAAACTGACCACCAAGGACAAGAACAAAATCTATGATTCTGTTGTTGATCTGATGGAGAAGGGACAGATTGACATCGACACCATCGAGAGTGTGCTTGGCGGTGACACCTACAAAGCGTACAAGGAAACCGTTGACTCTGAGGATGCATTGAAAAATGAGCTTGCCGAGCTTCGGAAAATGAAGTCAGGTGATATGAATGACCTTCAGACCGAGCGAATGAACGAGTTGAAGGGAATGAATCTCGATGACACCACCAAGCGTGACGGACTGCGGAAGAATCTTGACGATATGCTTTCTCCTATGCTCAAGGTCAGCAAACTGTCCGAAAGCTACAGAGAGCGTGAGCGCAGAGGGCAGGCGTTTGAAGCCGATTTGTCCAAGTACACGGGCAAGAAGCGAGAGGCTGTCGAGCGAGCTGTCAAGAGCGGTGTGCTGAATAACACCTACCGCTCCCACGAGCTTGTGGATGTTCTCTCCGAGATTGAGGCAACCAAGGGCATTTCCTTTGACTACACGAACAACGCAAAACTGAAAGAGTCTGGCTTCGCTGTTGAAGGCAAGACGGTCAACGGCTTTGCAAACAAAAGCAAGGGTGCTGTCACTCTCAACGTGCAGTCTGCAAAGGCTTGGGAGTCCGTTGTCGGTCACGAAATCACCCACGTACTTGAAGGCACGGATGCATACAGCGA
>CAJGCM010000221.1 GCA_904501765.1 uncultured Clostridia bacterium
GCAGGCTTCGCAGTATTTCGCACGGGGTGGGGGAAGGGAAACTCCTCAGCGTTCTTTGACGCAGGTAAATTCGGACGTGACCACCATCACGAGGATAAGCTTAATTTTCTTGTCTTTAACAGTGACAGACCTGTAATTTACGAGGCGGGAACCTACGCCTACGATTCCTCTGATATGAGAAAATATGCGGTTTCGACTGAAGGGCATAACACCGTTAAGGTTGACGGTCTTGGGCAGAACAGAAGAGTGCGACATATATGGGCAGACCCCACGGAGCATACCAGAGAGGATATAAGATTTCTTGAGAGCGACAGGCTTGATTATGCCTTCGGCACTTACGATATGGAATACGGCGCAGAAGCCCCTGCAAGGCTTGCCGTGCATAAGAGGCACGTGCTTCTCCTCAAAAAGCCGAAGCTCGGTGCGCCTATTTACATAGCCGCAGACGTTATGGAAAGCTCGGCGGAGCATACCTACGAGGCTCTTTGGCACGTAAATTGCGATAGCGTAAGGGTTGAAGGTGACAGGGCTATCTCAAGTGACGTTACGATATTCACATCAGGATTTGAAAAAATCAGCTGCTATAAGGGGCAGACGGAGCCTTTTATACGGGGATATCTATGCACGGGTACCGACCTTGGCAATTATTACGAGGCTCCGGAGCTGGTTTTGGAGCGCCGAGGAGGTAATGTAAGCTTTGCAACCCTCTTCTCTCTCGGTTCCCCCGAGGAGTGCGCAGTTGCGGGATTTAGCATTGAGGACTGCGTCCTGCGCATTGATTATATCGATGGCTCGACTGACCTGATAAGACTTGACGATTGCTTTGAAAAGGCAAAGAATTATTTATAAAAAACGAAAAGGAGCTACAAGAAAATGGCAGAAATGATTGAAAAGCCTTACGTGTCCAATCAAATAGCTGACGAGGGACCCGTGTTAACGGATGCTGAATTTTTTGAGGAGCTGGATTTTGAAATCCCCGAGCTTCTTGCTGCAAGAGATGCTTTTGTGAAGGGCAACGTAACGGATGCTTATAAAAGATTCGCCAATTATATGCGTAGCATACTTGACCCGGAGAAGTTTTTCTCATTCGGTGTCAGGGGAGGGCTGAAGCCCGAATTTGACGATACCTTGAAGAATAAAGCCGAGATGGCTATGAAGCATTATTTCTTCAGCTGCGGAATCCCTATGCAATTCGGAGAGGAAATAGATTGGTTAGCAAACCCCACTCCCAATAATTATTCAGAGTGGCGAATTCAGCTTAACCGCCACGCGGAGCTTATCATTCTCGCAAGAGCTTACAGAGCGACGGGAAATGAAGATTACGCAAAGGAGCTTGTGAAGCTTCTTACGCACTGGATAAAAAACGTTCCAAGATGCGATTATACCTCGGGCTCCTACGGACCTACTCAGACCTGGCGTACCCTCGAATGCGGAGGAAGATGCGTAAGCTGGACTGAAATGATACACTCTCTTCTTCCCTCGCCCTACCTTACAGACGAGGTTTTAGTGACGGTATATAAGTCCTTGTACGAGCATCAGATGCGACTTGCGGTGGGCTACACTCACGGAAACTGGCTGTTTATTGAGCTTAACGGTATGGCAACCGCCACTGCCGTAACACCTGTTTTCAAAAAATCCAAGGGATGGCGCACAGACGTGGAAGTAAGACTTCTCGACGCTCTTGAAACGATGGTTTATCCCGACGGCTGGCAGTACGAGCTGGCGCCCGGATATATGAACGGATGCCTTTGCGATTCCAGGGGTATAGAGCAGGTGTTCAAGACCTACGGCTATAAATTACCCGGTGAATTCTACAAGGTAATAGATAGAATGCTCGATTGCTTTGTGAAGTCCTGTATGGCCGACGGAAGGGTTCCTTCCATCAACGATAGCCCTGCGAATCCCGCTAAAAGCTATTTGTCGTTGCCTGTAAAGCTTTACGGTGGAAGCGATGCTGCACGCTGGATTGCCACCGACGGAGCAGAGGGAAAGAAGCCTGACTTTAACAGCATTCTTATGCCCTACGCAGGCTTTGTGGCTTTACGTACAGGCTGGGAGCGTGATGATATTTCCGCATTCTTTGATGCTGGTAAATACGGAAGAGATCATTTCCATGACGATAAGCTTAACCTTTTGGTTTATACCTCGGAGAAATGCCTGATTTCCGAGGCGGGTACGTATGCGTACGATGCGTCGATGATGCGTAATTACGCAGTCAACACCGAAGGACACAACACGGTTATGGTTGACGGATTAGGTCAGTGCAGATTTGAAGGACACTGGAATAATCCTGAAAACTGGGCTCACGTTAAAGAAGACGTGGTCCTCCTCGAAAAGGAAAATCTCGATTACGCCAGAGGTTATTATGATGAAATTTACGGCGTTTACGATTATTCGAAATATAAGCGCCCGGAGGTTAAGGGCAGAAAGCTGGCGAAGCACGTAAGAGAGGTAGTCCTCGTTAAGGCGCCTCGGTGCGGCAAGCCTTATATTTTCGCAGTAGATACTATGACCGACGGAATAGGAGCTGAGCATACCTACGAGGCTCTTTGGCATATCAACCAGGAGGAGGCTGTGATTTCGGGCAGTAGAGTGACGGCAAAGGAAGTCGTCCTGTTTACCGACGGATTTGACGAGCTCAAAATATATAAGGGCTCCGAGGACCCACATCAGGGCTGGCTCTGCACCGCTGCCGCTCAAGGGAAGTATTACGCCGCGCCTACTCTGATTGCAGAAAAGTGTGGAAAGGACGTAAGCTTTATGACTCTTATTGCCATCGGTGACGAGGAGAGCATTGAAATAAAAGAAGCGAAGCTTTGCGGAAGAGCTGTTAAGGTTACTTATAAAAACGGCGATGTGGAGCTCTTCGACCTTGACCTTATTTCGAAATAAAAAATAGAACAGCGGTATCAAAAAACAGAAAATAGGCAGCGGTATCAAAATTCTGGTACCGCTGCCTTCGTTTTTTAAAATTTAAATTGAATATCGTTGAAATTGAGAGTTTCTTCGATAAATCACAGATAGGACTTTAGAAGTAGTCTTAGGCGTTCTTACCCATAGCCTCGTTCAGTATGGCGTACGCACGCTCTATATCTTTGGCGTCTGCCACACGTGTATCATTTAGGGGGTAGTTAAGACCTAAAGCCTCGTATTTTACCTTGCCCATATTATGGTAGGGGAGAAGCTCTACCTTTTCAATGTTTTCAAATTCCCGAAGGAATCTTCCAAGTGAGCGAAGAGATTCTTCCTTGTCTGTA
>CAJGCM010000222.1 GCA_904501765.1 uncultured Clostridia bacterium
GCGCCGTCTTTAAGAATCGGGTCGGTTTTTCGCCACGAATTCTTTTTCTTAAAAGAGCCTCTTTTTGACGCCTTGGCATATTCACGCATAGCGTCCTCCAAATCCTCGGTAATCCTTTGCCTGATAAGCTCAAGGTCGTGGATTTTTTCGTCAACTGCGGTTTTTTGAATTTTATAAATCGTTTCTTCGTTACTCATAAACGAGGTCCTTTCTGTTGGGTAAAAAGCTCCTGCGAGCTACGCCCGAAGGGGTCGATTTCTATCCGAAATGGTTGTTGAAGGAGGAGGTGAGTGCGTTCATTATAGCCTCGCCGAAGAAATAGTAAACCGCAAAGGCGGCACCAACTATAAGCAAGAGAAGAATAAGCCACAGAATCTGTATTTTAGGATTCGGCTCCTTCTTAGACCGCTTTGCGTTCTTTTTGGCAAGAGCTTTTATATCTCTCGTTGCGTACTTTATCTTCTTTTTAGCCCTCTTTATCTCGGCAGCGTACTCTCGTCGCTCCGGAGAATTTTTAGGCAGCAATTTCATACGGTAGGTACACTCGGAAATATAAGCCGAAAGCTCAGTCTTTTTGTTTATAAGCTCGTATATCTGCTGCTTCTGTTTTAAGGGTACTCTGAACTTTCTTACCTCGTCGTATATCCGCTTTTGACCGCGGTAGCTCTTCGATGCGCCCCGCTTTCTTACCTTCCTTATCTTCTTCTGTGAGTAAACCGTCTGTTTGCCGGTTACGTCGGTACCCGTGTATAGGGTAAGCAGCTGTTGGTTTACCTCATCTCGCTCAAGCAAGAGCCTCTTTATGCGCTCGGCAAGCTCCGACATACGTTCTCTGTCAGCTCCCGGCTTAAGCTTTGCAAGCTCTGGAATTTCCGTGAGAACCTTCGCATATCTCTTGTTGTCCCGCTTCTCTTCGCTTATTATTTTGTGTCTTCCTCTTTTGAGGATTTCAAGATAGGTTGTAACTCTTCGTTTTTCCTTCTTTTCGTCCTCTGAAAGCTGACCGTATCTGTAATTTTCAAGAAGGATTACCTGGTTGAGCTTTTCTATGCGGTAATCAATTCGCGCCTTAACGGTATCCGTGTCAAGCTTGAAGTAGGAATTTATGCCCTTTTTGGTATAAAGATCCCCATCTCGTTCGCCGTGAACACGTACGTTCTTGGAGCTTCGCTTCGCTCGTTCCTCTTCCTCTTTAAGGAGCCTGAGAGCCTCCTCGTATCTTTCCTTCTTTTCTTCCGAGGAAAGCTTTTTCCTCGTTTGATTTCTTACAGAGAAGGTCATAATAACGGGTGCCTTTCCGCCGCCCTCTATGTCCTTTGCAATACCTTGGGGCAGGGGGGGTACCGAGGATGCGGTAAGGGAGCACCAAAGGCTGAGGTATCTGTTGTATTCGTCGACAAAAGAGGTAAGGCGTGACGAGTATTTCTTCCTTCTGAAGAAACTGCCCGCCGATACACAGGCTCTCAGGTTGGTTATGTAAATGAGTATAAGCTCTCTCGTTACGTTAAGAAATTCTGCGGATAAATTTATTCTCTCAAATTCGTCGCTTCGGTTAATTTTCTTACGAAGAGATGAAGCCTTGCGGAGAAGGGAATTTTCTCTTTTCGAATTACGCTTTAGGAATACGTCAAGGTCCCTTTTGGTCATTTTTTCGAAAATGCTTCGCCTTTCCTCCTCTGTCGCAAGTCGCCTGAGCTCTTCCTCCTCGCTGTTTGCTTCTCCGGTTGCCAAGGAGTCTGCAATGCCCGCTTCTCTTGCACGCATTCTTTCGTATTCGGCGACGATGCGCTTTTCTTCCTCCGCTTTAATGAGGGCATTCATTTCCTCAACGGTTTCTTTTCGTCTGATAAAGCTGTCGTATACGGCGGCAGCCTCTCTGTCGTCGTCCTCACTATTCAAGCCGTCACGCTCAATTTCACCGCTGCGAAGGTATTTTTCGTAAATTTCAAGGTCTTTTTCCGAATAGGAAAAGATTCTTTCGGAGCCGCTTTTTTCTTCTCCGCTACCCTTGTTTTTCCGTCTTATAAATTCGTCGTAGCTTCTTGTGATTTTTTCTTCCGAATCGTCGGTGCCGTAAGCTTCCGCAAAGGCAGTCATATCTTCCACGACCTCTCGGCGGGAAACTCTATCTCTTCTTTGCGGTGTCCAGGAGTCGTATGACTCTGCGCGACTTTCCACGCTTATCCGGTTGTTTGCAAAGAAGCTATCCGCATCCTCCTCTCCGAAATGCTCTGCGCCATAATCCGTCGCCTTTACGTTAGCTTCGGGAGCCGGCTCTTCGGGTGGCTGGTCTATGTATTCCGAGGTGCTGTAAATACTTGCGTACTCTTCGCCTAAATCCTTCTTTCTTTTCGTAAGAGGGATTTCGGTATAGCTAACCGTGGGCTGCTCATCGTGCTTTTTGAAAAATTCTTCAAAGAAGCCCGGAGACTCCTCGGTGTTTTTAGACCCGCTTGTTTCTCTTTGCGGCTTATAAATCCGCTTGGATGTGATAAAGCTTGTAGGTAGAGTATCCGACTGATATTCGGTGTCATAGGGGGCGTTATTTTCCCCTGTGTTTCCGTAATAGCTGTCGTCATTTATATAACTGCGAGTGTGATAGCGATTGAAGCTCACATTTGATGATGTGTTCTGCTCTTCTCTCATTTTTATCAACTCTCGTCCTTGTTCTCTTCAAAATATTTAAGTAAAAAATTCAACACGTCGCGCCTGAGGATAAGACCGATAAAGCAGCCTCTGTCGTCAACCACGGGCACAAAGTTATGCTCTTTCACCTCTTCTATAAGGTCTGATACGGTTGCGTTGTGATAAAGGGGTCTTGAGGAGCCTCTTTCCATTATTTCCGTAACCGGCATATTTTCCGCCGCAAGCTTATCGAAGCGACCGCTTTTCATAAAGTGCTTGAAAATATCGTCGCTGCGCAGAGTGCCAATGAATTTGCCGCCGGAATCTATTACGGGCATAGCTGAATATCTGTGATAAAGCATTTTTTCAAGAGCCTGCCTCACCGAGCTGTCGTCGGTTACGTATTCCACAAGACTCTTGGGGATAACGAATCGCAATATGTTAACGCCCATATCTTTTCCTCTTGCCTATTTTTATTTGCAAAGCGCAGTTCCTATGACAGTGGCGAAGGGGGAGAGCTCGGGAATTCTGAATTTAATTCCATCCGACTTGTACATATCGCAGAACTGCTCGAATTTCTTTTTGGTTATATCGAGGTTTGTCAGGTTTCC
>CAJGCM010000223.1 GCA_904501765.1 uncultured Clostridia bacterium
GCGCAATCGTCAACGACGACTACCTCAATGTTGGGGTAGTCCTGCGCCAGTGCGCTGTCAACTGCACGGGCGATGAACTCCTCAACATTGTAGGCTGTGATGATAATGCTTACTTTCATTTGTTTACTTTACAAGTTCAAGCTCTCCAGATTCGTTTATGCGGAAGTCTTGACTATTGAACTTGAGTTCAAGACCACCATCAACACTTCCGAACGAGAGAGGCATTGAAGCTTTAACCGCCAGCCCTTGTTCATTGACGTCCAAGCCGCTAAACATGTTGAACGGAAGAGATAAACCTGAACTGAACATTTTTGGGAACGTTACATTTTGTTCAGGCGGAAGCTCTGAATGAAACCACAGAGGCGCCGTCCTTTGAATCTGCACGGGGGACCCCGAAGAATCAAAGCCACTACTGAGCACATGAAGTAAATTTAACACTCCGTCACTCCCTAATTTAAAAGGTCCTTTTTCGCTGATGTTCAAAGAAATTCGATTATTACCCGTATCAAAAGAAAAACCTGACCCAAATAAATTAGCTGGAACAGATATTTCGTAGGTTTTCGAACCTATTTTTACAAATTTTATAACTGCCATATTTTTTTTGTTGTTTTAAAGATTCAACACTTCACCATCGACGCTTGCTTCCAAGACGAGGACTTCGTCCTCTACAACACCGTCAACGATTAAAACTTCACCCTCAACGCTTGCAGAAGCTGCCTCCTTGCACATAGCATCGAGCGCTTCCTTTGCATCTTGGTAGCTCATATCAGCAAACACATTGGCTGCCATCACTCCGTTACTCTCAGCAAGCAAGATGGACCAGCCTGCATCTGTATCTTCGCTGTAATAGTCTTGTGTCGCTTCCTCCAACGTCATGCCGCCACGAAGACCAAAGCACTCGAACGATGTATTGCTCTGCGCATCACCCGTCTTTCCTCTGTCAACGACGACGACGAACTTTCCGCCACGCAGCATTTCCACCACTTCCTTGTCGAAGACTACCGCCTTGACTTGATGTGTGTAGTAGCTGCGCCATTTGCCCACGACAAGGCTGCTATTCGTGCCATTAAACGGCTGCTTGCCGTCCTGCATGAACTTGTAACCTCGCGCTCCTTCCGTAAGTGTCAAGATGTCCTGAACATCCTCTTTGTTGAAGATGTAGCCCATCTTCTGCAAACCGACATCGGGGCGGTTGCATTCCACCATGATGTCTTTGCTTAGATAATCGCACGCTTTCATTTATTTCTCTGTATTATCTGTGTTGTTGTCATTCTCCCACAACGTAAGTCGTTCGCCTACGCTGAGGGACTTCTACGCCACCGCAGCAGCCTATCAAGCCTTTCGCCTTTGCATACGTTAGCACTTCCTGCATGTATGCGTCAGCCGTTGCCGTGCATTCACGAGCGATAGCGTCCTTGCGTTCCTGCTCTATACGCACGCTGTACTCGTCCGTCTTTTCGACCGCTCCGAAGCGTGTGGCAATGGTGGCTCCTTGCTTGATGACCTTCGCGTAAACGAAATAAGCGGCGGCTTTTTTCACTCCGCCAGCGACTTCGCAACCGTCCTTGTCAACACCGCCAACAAGCATCGTCGGGTAATCACGCAGACGAGCGAACAACGCGCCCATCGTCGGACGAATGTTGAGCTGCACCACCTCGTCGATGTACGCTTGCAGCAAACTGTGGTCCACGTGCTGAGAAATCGGGCGGCTCAGCGCTCCTACTTCCTCGGGTGTAATAATCACGTCCATTGCTTGTAAAGTATTGGTGCAACATCGAAAGTGAATTGCTCGCCCGTCCACCAGTGATTGAAGACCTTTGCAAACTCTCGCTCGATAACTCGGCGGTCACGCTCAACGAGCGTGTTGTAGTAGTCGAAGGCGTCCTTGATGATTTCTCCGCCGAAGCCGACCTTTCCGATGCGGATGCTGTTCCACACCTCTTGCGAGAATGCAGCGTAAATGCGCTCACACGTTGCGTTGTCGGTAACGCTGAACTCTTTGTCATAATTCTGCGAGCTGAGTGGCTTCACAACGGGTTCTTCTTCTGCATCGCTCACTTCGACAACGAGCAGTTTTCCCGTTTGCTCATCGCCCTGGAGCGTGCTGAGCTGCTGCGTGAACTCTGTACCGTCATCGTCGCTCTGCGAGCTGCCTTTCTTCAGCACAACGAGTGCGGATGGCATGAAGTTGCAGCGTGCATTGCGGTAGCGGACGTTCGACAAGCCTTCGTCCGTTGACATTTCGGTCACCACTCGGTCCGCTTTGCCTATTGGATAGCGCTTCCCACGATTAGAGTAGTAGAGCACTTGACCGCCATACGCACGCAAACCGCCTGCTGCTTCTATCTCGTGCTTAACAACGGATTCGCGAGGGTCGAAGAGACTGAAGTATTCCGTGTTCTCTTTGTTCACGAATATCTTTCGCCCTGCTCGTGTCGCTTCTCCGCTCCAGTCGGGATGCACCGCCACTTGGCGGATAACACCTGATTCGTTAGGCTCGCAAAGACGTACATTCTCGAATGGAATATGCGCCACTCCTGCCACCTTGCCGAAGACGTTGTACGATACGTGAAGAGCGAAGCCGCCAAACAAGGCATAATCACGACACACATCCGCATGCAGCGAATCAGCCGTGTCACCGTATCTGTTGACGACCATTTCAGCGAAATCTAACGACACGAAGCCGTTGCCTTCGATGAAGTCGGCGTATCTATCAACGCATTCGCTACCAATGGACGAAGCTGCTACGATGTTGCGCAAGTTCTGCGGATATAGGTTGTCCTCGCCGTAGCTCTGAATGCCAAGCGTTGGCGAATACGACGTTTCAAGCCTTCTCTTCGCTTTCTTCTTCAGCTGTTGAACTTTCATTTGTCACTTCTTTTTTTTCCTCCGCTATCTGCTCGCGCCAGTTCTCGGGGTAGCGCTGAAAGTAGCTGATGTTCTCGGGATGCTCGCGGAGATAAGCGATAGCGACAGCATCGTCAATGTTTGCGTTGGTGTAGAACTCAGAGCTGCCGAAGCCGAGCTGAATGACTACGCCGTTGCGCAACACATAGTGGAGCTTGTCGCGGAACTTGTTGTTTTTGCGCAGGAAGTAAATCATTTCGATGCAGGCGTCGCGGTGGCAATTTGCGCACTTGCTATTTCTGCGGAAGATGAATTGCGTCACGCGAGGATAGAGGGATTCGATTTCCCTCTCC
>CAJGCM010000224.1 GCA_904501765.1 uncultured Clostridia bacterium
GAAGAAGCAGGTTACGGGCACGTTTTTATATACCGCAAGATTTGCTGCTGCCTCGGCTTCAGCCAGCTCCTCGTCAGTAAGGGGCTTATCCGTATCAAGGGTGATTTCCTCCTTACCGAGGTGGAAGCCTACGTTTTCTATCCCCCATTTTTCATTAAGGAAGCCTGAGATTATATGCTCGGCGGTATGTATTTGCATTTTTTCAAAGCGAAGGTCGAAATCCACTTCGCACAAGACGACCTCGCCTTCGGCAATAGGCTCCTCTGTCAGGTGGTGTATAACCCCCGCCTTTTCATAGACGTGCGTAACACGGGCGCCGTTTATGCGCCCTGTATCAGAGCTTTGCCCTCCTGCCTCAGGGAAAAACGCAGTTTTATCGAGCACTGTATCATACTCCCCCGCCTGTATGGGGGTGCTGGACAAAACCGAAGCGGAAAAGCTTGACAAATAGGCATCGGTATAATAAAGCTTCTCCGTTTTACGTAAGTTATTCAAAGAGTTCATTTTCATTCACCTCAAAAAATCCCCAGGGGTATTCGTCCTTCGGCATCGGAAGAGATACGGATATATCCGAGCCAAAGAGCGTAAAGGATATTCTTGCGGAAATAAGAGCCGGGAATCTTGAATCTTTATCCGTATCACCGTATTTTTTATCACCGATAAGAGGAGTTTTTCTTGATGCAAGCTGGACTCTTATCTGGTGAAACCTACCCGTTATCAGCTTTACCGAAAGAAGGGTCATACCTTTCCCCGCCTTTTCCGTATAGGACACGGGAAATGCGTAAAGCTCGGCTTCCTTGACTCCCGCTCTCTTTCTATCTACCACAAAAGCCTTATTTTGCTTGGCGTCTTTATAGAGGAAATCACGGTAAAGTCCGCCATCGGCACAACCTCGGCAAACTGCAAGATATCTTTTATCAAAGCCGCCTTCGGTGATTATTCTGCTGATTTCAGCTGCTGCGGATTTGCTTCTGGCAAAGACCATAAGACCTCTGACGGGTCTGTCAAGCCTGTGAACGAGCCAAAGCGAGGCCGGCTCCTTTGCTTCACGGAGCGCCCTTTCGGTTTCCGTCATAGCGTCCGAATCCCCCGTAGGGTCGCTTTGGGCAGGCATACCCGCAGGCTTATCTATTATCACTACATGACGGTTTTTATACACAATACGCACAGTCCGCGCTCCTTTCTTTACAAAGGCGGAGTCCTATTTATATTTTAACAGGACCCCGCCTTCTTTTATTTTAGCACAGAAATATTTATTTTTCAATAAGTTGTAAGATTTTTTGAGAAAGTGAGGCGAAATACGATACTCCCATATTTTATCAAGTTGTAAATTTGACGCCCAGCTTCACCTCACCTTCGCCATGGTTATTTTTGTCTATGCTTTGTTTTGCATATAATTGCCTCGCCTGCCGTGATGGCAATCATTTTCACCGCTGATTTTGAGAAGCCGTTTGCCTTGATTTTGAGCGGCTTATCTATAACTCCGCCCCCAAGAACCTTGACACGAAGCGCTCCCTTTGGAATAATCCCCTTCGCCTTCATTGAATTTATATCGACTGTATCTCCGACGCTGAATGCGAGGCTAAGTTCTCCGACGCTGACGTAGCAGCTTCCTCTTCCCGAGGTTTCAATTTTCTCGTTTGATTTAGTGGTGAGGGACTTAGCTATTGAATCGCTTATCATTTCGTTGGCTCCAGCCTCATCTACCGCCATAATCGTTCGCTCTAATCTTGCCAAGCTACCTTCGCACTCATTTTTATACGCTTCCTTGCTATCTGCGCTGAGAAGAAGGGCTGAGAGCTTATTTTGCCTTTCCATAAGGCACACGGAAAGAATCAAAAGCAACAAAAGAAGGCTTATCAGCAATATCCAGACCCAGGTAAAATCGTTTACCCCAAGAGGCTCCGCCTTTATTTCATAGTTCAGGTTATCGCACTTTGCATAAACGTAGCCGTTCTCCTCGTAGAGGGTGATATTTACACTGTCACCCGAAACAATGCTCCCTTCAGTTATCTCAAAGCTATCCTTCGATAAGATTTTAACCTTTAATTCCCTTGGCAAAATTTTAAAGTAAATCTCCTCACTCCCCTCGGGAAGAAGGTAATTATCCTTATCGTAAAGAGAAAAGGTTATTTTATATGAGCCTACGGAGGAGCCTACGGTTATTTTAACGCTGAAAAGGTCGTTGCCCTTTATATTTGGGGCGTGTTTTTTACCGTCGTATATAAAGCTTTCTATTTTCGGCAGCGCAATCGGACATTTTTCTATAATAAGCCAACCGTCGGGTATGGGCGGCTCCTTATAGTTTTCCTTGTCGTATGCGAGGATTGCCGAAAGCTTATAGCTTCCTGCAAGGGTGGCTCGGTCAAGGTCATATCTTGCAACCCGCACCCCATCTGGCAGACCGTCAAGATACGCACATTTCACACTGCCGTCATAGGTGTGGAAATTGTTTTTCCATACTACTGCGGACATATCGTACTCCGCAGGACTTACTCTGTATGGCACATTTACAACAAAACCGCCGTACCTCACGGTGAAAGAGCTATCTTTTACCAGTGGATGCTCACCGTTTTCATAAAGGATTTCCAGGGCGGAAAAATCAACAGGAGCTGTGCTTCCGTTATTATTGACGACATATGCCTTCAGGGCGCCGCCCCAAAGTCTTTCGTATGCGGTTACTTTATCTGCGACGACCTCGACGCACAGGCGCTCGGGCAGTACGGGTATTACCCTAAAGGCGAGGGGGTCAGAGATGAGAGCAAAATAGTTATCCCCCTCTTTGACTGCGCATATTACGAAATAATCCCCCGCCTCGGTGGGCCTTTTTATTTCATACTGAAGTGATGCATCGGTGAAGTATCTGAAATAGGGGCTTCCGTATTTTGACACGGCTTCGGGGTATACCCCATCTCCAAGATAATAGTCCTTTACGATGGGGGTGGAAATCCAAAGATTTTCGCACTTTTCTATTCTGTATTGTGCCTTGTCGTTTTCTATTATATAGTTGTTATCAAGAGGCACCGCAGTTGCCTCGTATTCCCCTGCGTTTACCTCTTGTCCCAAAACCGAAATTTCACATTCGGGGGCTGCCGCGCAGGGCTTATGCTCGGCTCCGTCATAAACGAAATCCAAGGCTCCCCAAGTGACTGTTATCGGGCGAGGGAGTATGGTTACGTAAGCCGACAAGCCC
>CAJGCM010000225.1 GCA_904501765.1 uncultured Clostridia bacterium
ATCAGACCGCATTTGTCAATAGGCAAAATAAACAAAAATTCGAGGATTTTTCAATCCTCGAATTCAATGCACAGGTCTTCGGGCAGTTCGTCATAGAACTCCATGTCCTCACAGCAGTTACAGCAAGCCACATCAAAAGTGGTTTCTGCTCCCACATGGGAGCAGTTCTCGCAACACTTTTTAATCTTCATCCCAATCATCCTCCTCACAGGGTGCATTTCCAAAGCCATCAAAATGACAGCGAGGGTAGTCATCATCTTCGTCCTGCCAGTAGTATCCGCAGTTACTGCGTTCGCACTCACTCATTTTCGTATCCGCCTTTCGTTTTTCTTTATTATAGCACAGGGGGCTGAGTTTGTCAACCCCCTTTTTGATTTTTTTAGAAGGGAAGTTCATGGTTTTCTACCGCCCACTGGCAAGCGATTTCGCTCCATTCCTCGGAAATGCTGGGAATGTCGATGAAGGAACGGCTTGCCATGTAGTCCGCCATGTGAACACATCTGTCCACACTGGTGAAGGGTCTGTCCTCTCGGTCGGTAGACCACTGACCCATGTGACTCTCCACTGCGTTCAGCAGAAGATAGTGGGGCAGATAATCCATGACCTGCGTACAGTAGTCAAAGAAAGCCTTGCTGGCATTTCTTGCATGGTTCTTGTATTCTGCCTTGTCAAAGCCTTCCACGCCGTACTTGGCGGAATCGTGGATAATGCAAGCCGCAATCACATAGTCCTTGTACTCGTCCCTCATGTAGGCGTAGGAACTCATGCGGAGCAGTTCCTCGGCGAACATCACGACTGCCTTGGTGTGGCGAACCAGACCGCCGATGCCCTGTGCGAACTGGGGATGATACTTGCCAGAAGAAGAAGCACCATCAGTCCAGAAGTAGTCGGGAGTGGCTTCTTCCATGTAGGACTTGACCGCCATCCGCAGTTCCTCGTCCACAATCAGATTGATTTCACGCTCAAACAGTCTTACATCTCTCATAGTAAATTATCCTTTCCTTTTGGAGCACTTGCCCCCTTGATTACATACTTATTATATCACAGCTCTGTGAATTTGTCAAGACTTTTTTTTTATTTTTTTTTGGTGGAGATGAGGGGAATTGAACCCCTTTGCACACCCTCGGCAGGATGAAGGCTTAAACCAACGCATCCCCTGACTTTCCTAGCCAGCCCATCCCCATCGGACAGTAGTATTATACCACATTTATGGGAAAAATCAAGATGGCAAATTGCACAAAAAATTCGGTTTGAAATTTGCGTGGATTGGTTATTTTAACGAACTCCGAGCGTCTCGATCGCAGACGCTCGGAGCAAAATAAAAGGCGGGGACAGTTGTCCCCTACCTCTATTAGCCCCAGCCGACAATAATCTTAATCTTGGACTTCAGCACCTCGTACACATCAGTGGCAATCTTCTCCCCATTGAAGTGCAAATCCCAACGAGCAAAGCGGACAGGCTCACCGCCGAAGTAAGAGACATCCTCGACAACCTCAATCACTTCGAAGTGTCCATTCTTGTAGCAGTTCTTGTGAGTGTCAAAAGGAACGAGCTTGCCATGACTGTTCCAGTAGTGCTCAAGGTGTCTGCGACCATCAAACTCGCAAATCACATTGGTTTCAACGAGAGTGCGTTGCATTTCTACTACGGGCTTAGATTCAAGCATAAGTCATCAACTCCAATCTTTTTTGTACTTGTATTATAACATAGATACTTTATTTTGTCAAGAGTTTTTTTTACAAAACCTTGGAACGAATCATTTTTGCGTGGGGAAAGTCTGCCTTGAAAATCTTGATTGCACCCTCCGCAGTATCAGCAACAATACGCTTTTTCAGATTAAAAATTTTATGACCGCACTTGACACAGCCAGTAACCAAAAACATTTTCATACTTCACACCTCGTTCTTAACTTGCTTCCATTGTATCATGGATTTCCCCTTTTGTCAAGGGGAAATCCATTTTTTTTTAATTGTACAGCGTGTAAACCTCGTGATAGAGTTTGCCATTCTCGCACCATGCAATAGACACATAGCCTTCATCGGTGGCAGGAGAAGTCGACCAGGTGCTCTGCTCAACGCTGAAATTCTCGCTGGTAAAGCCGTTGGCGTGGAACAGGTCGGTAATTACCTCGGAAGCATCCGGACCTCGGTCTTCATAGGCTTCACCGGTATCTTCATCGACTTTCTGTATGGGGAGGTAAGAGTGATACCCCCAGCGGTCATTTTCAAATTTGCCCATCAGTCTGTGCAGTTTGTCTAACATTATTGAACCCTCTTTTCTCTTGGATTGTATTTGTATTATACATTAAATTATGGGAAAAGTCAATAGTGATTTTACACAAAAGTTTTGCTCTAAAAATTGTCGAAATTGGTTATTGCGTCGAAAAACCGGCCAGCGCGAGCGTAAAGGGCCGGCCGAAAAATTTGTGCAAAATAACGAAAGGCAGAGGGCGTCCCCTCTGCCTTTTTACCGCTCGCCTTTTGTGAGACCAGCCCCAAGATAGGGCGCCTTCCTCTCGGTGGTTTCTCTCCGGACAGTGGCGAAAAACTGCCCATGGGATGGGGTCGATTTAGGCTCGACCCCTCAAGAGCCTTAATTAGGGAAGCTTCCGAAAGAAAGCCTTCCGCTTGTCCTCGACACGCTCGACCTTAGTGCCGATCATGCCACGCACGATAGCGGACACACGCTGATTAGTCAGACCTGCACAGGCAGGAACCTCCTTCATCAACTCGGTGACGGTGAACAGGCGAGTAGGCTGAGCGGTCAGGTGAGCCAGGATAGCCTCAGCAATACCCTGATTCTCCACCTGCTGAGCGGTGGGCTTCTTGTCAGCGGAGTTCTTCTTGGACAGGAGTTCCAGTTCGTGGTCGATGAACTCCATCAGCAGGGGATTCCCAGCAACTTCGGGGATAGCCTTGAGCATTGCGAACTTCTGAGCCTTGGTCATCTTCTGGATAGTAGCCATAGTATCATTCTCCAATCTCGCTATTAGGTTGCGACCCTTAATTACATGCTTATTATATCACATTGATTTGGGTTTGTCAAGAGGTTTTCAAAAAAATTCCGGACTTTTTTCTTATTCCCCTCACCGTTCACGCACAAGACTAGTTTCTGTCTACCGCCATAAGTCTACCTCACTGCACCACTTCGCCCATTCGCTTTGCGTTGGGGTACTAGG
>CAJGCM010000226.1 GCA_904501765.1 uncultured Clostridia bacterium
AAGGTAGCCATAAGCTTTTTGGTGCCTACCGTGTCAAATTTTACCTCATAAAGAACGTCGCCGCCCATATCCTTTGCGCCTATTATAGTGCCTGCGCCAAAAATCATATGGCTGACTCTTGTACCCGGAGCAAATCTCCTTACTCCGAATTTCGCAGCGCCGCGCGTGTTCTGCATCTTAAATCCGCCGAACATATCTGGGGTTCTGTTAAGCTCTCTGTTTTCCCGTCTTTCTTCTTTGTACCTATCACCGAAGCCATTGCTCCTTGGCGGCTCACGACGAAGGGTTTCCATCTCGCGAAGAGATGCGGGAACCTCGACTCTTATAAATGAAGACAGCGTGCCGAATGCTGTTTTACCGTACATCGTGCGGCTCTTAGCGTAAGTTACGAAGAGCTTTTCTTTAGCTCTGGTTATGGCAACGTAGGCAAGCCTTCTCTCCTCGCTCATTTCCTCCTCGCTAATTCTGTTCTGCTCCGAGGGAAAAATTCCATCCTCCATACCTGCGAGGAACACCACGGGAAATTCAAGACCTTTTGCGGAATGTATGGTCATAAGCACCACCGAATCGGAGCTTTCGTCATATTTATCAATATCGCTGACAAGGCTGATTTCTTCAAGAAATCCGTGAAGAGTCGGCTCGTCACCGTTTTCGCCACAGCGCTTTTCATACTCTATTGCTCCCGCCACAAGCTCGTTCACGTTGTCAATCTTGCCTTCCCCTTCAAAGCCCTCCTCGACGAGCATATTCCTGTATCCGCTCTTATCAAACAGGGTGACTATAAGCTCAGAGGGAAGATGCGACCTCTCCCGGCACTCGTTTATCATTTGGCAAAAGGCAAAAAGCTTATCTGCGCTCTTGCCGAGAGCCGTATATTCCTTCGCCCTCCGCATAACGTCAAACATTGACACGCCCTCGGTGTTTGCAATCTCCTCCACTGCCTCAACCGTTGCGGCGCCTATTTTCCTTTTTGGCTCGTTTATTATTCTTTTGAGTCTTAAATTATCACTCTCAGAGGAGCATACGGAAAGATACGCTATCATATCCTTTATTTCCTTGCGCTCATAGAAGCGCATACCGCCGAGAATTTTATACGGTACACCGCTCTTTACAAACGAGGTTTCAAGGGAACGCGCAAGCTCGTTTACTCGGTAAAGTATTGCAAAATCCGAATACTTCCTTCTACCCTCACGCACTGCGGTGTGTATTTTATTTATGATGTATCTTCCCTCTTCGATTCCGTCAGCAGTTTCTCTTACAGTTATTTTTTCTCCCTCGCCCTTGTCGCACCAAAGACTTTTGGAGTGACGCTTGTCGTTATGACTGATAACTGCGTTGGCTGCATTCAGAATATTCTCGGTTGAGCGATAATTCTGCTCAAGCTTAACAACCGTTGCTTCGGGATAGGTCTTGTCAAAATTGAGAATATTTTCAACCGTCGCTCCTCTAAACCTGTAAATACTCTGGTCGTCGTCGCCAACAACCATAATATTTCTTGAGCCCCCCGCAAGAATCTCGGTAAGCCTGAACTGGGCGTGGTTCGTATCCTGATACTCGTCTACGAGAATATAGCGGAATTTTCTTTGATAATAGCCTCTGACCTCCTCGTCCTCAAGAAGAAGCTCAACGGTTTTCATTATTATATCATCAAAGTCAAGGGCATTGTATTCCATAAGTCTTTTCTGATAAAGCTCGTATATGCGCTTTATATCAGAGCTTCTCGGGTCGTGAGTTATTTCAAAGTCCTCATGGAAGATAAGGGAATCCTTTGCTCGGCTTATCTCGTTTGCCACTGTTTTTAAGGACAGCCTTTTGTCGTCTATACGAAGCTCCTTCATACAAGCTGTAAGCAGCCGCTTTTTATCGTCGGTATCGTATATTGAAAATCCGCTTCCGTAACCGAGCCGCTCACCGTATTTGCGCAAAATCCTCACGCATACTGAATGGAAGGTTCCCGCCCATATGGAATTTGTAACGTCGGAATCCGCAAAGGTTCTATCAAGCCTTTCCTTGATTTCCTTTGCCGCCTTGTTGGTAAAGGTTATAGCCAATACCGACCAGGGTGAGCAGGGCTCGGTTATGAATTCGGGAAGTATCTCCTTTATCTGCTCTGTTGGATATTTAACAGCCTCCCGTAGCGCCGCTACCGTTTCCTCCGTCACGCCCTCGGGCATATAATCGGAATAATATGCGTTGCCGTATCTGATAAGGTAGGCAATCCTGTTTACAAGGACTGTGGTTTTTCCGCTGCCAGCTCCTGCCAGAACGAGAAGAGGGCCCTTAACTGTGAAAACCGCGCGGCACTGCTCGGGATTAAGCCGTTGCCCGTAAACCTTATCAAAAAGCGCTCTTTTTGCTTTTGTATATTCTTGCTTTATATTATCCATATTTTGACCGTACCTTCTTATATTTTGACCAATTTTCACATATTCGAAAAAAATACGAAATGCTCCTTGCAATTTCTGACAAAAAAGCTTGTATTTTTTTTAGTTGAGAGTTGTTTCTCTTAGCTGTTTCAAAGTTGCATTTTTCATTATTTGATATATTTTTCTGTCATTTAAAATCATACTTTTCCACACAAAAAACTGTGGAAAAAGTGGAAAAGTTCGAAAAATAAACCACGATTTTTCAAGACTTTTTCGGTTTACGACTAAAAAAGCCCCCACTTTTCCACCGATTATCCACCAAAGCCTGTGGAAAAAGGTTTTTCTTGAAAAATATTCTTTTTCCGCACTTTTTGCAAAATTTTATGTCACCAAGCGATTTTTTCGACTCTTTACGACTTTTTTCTTTCTGCTGACATTTTTCAAGTTTTATATTCGTAATAAATCCGAACACAGACTCATTTATTGGTATTTTTTGCCCCTTGGTGCGACCCTTGGCGTTTTTTGGCGCGATGCGGGGGAGGACTGATTTCTGCCCGATTTTTTACCCCTTCTCTGCATTGCGTCAGCCTCTCGCATAATCCTTACCGAATCGCCGCCGAAGCTCTTTTCAAGAGGTGATTTCTTACCTGTGCGTCGAGTTTGGGCGCCTCTTACGGAGTCTGTACCTCTTCCCGAGCGCGGTTTCGCTGAAGGCTTTTTTCGCTCAGCAGTCTTTGCTCCGCCCTGCCCGAATGCGGCTCTTACAAGGCATTCGGG
>CAJGCM010000227.1 GCA_904501765.1 uncultured Clostridia bacterium
ATTACGGCAATGGTTGAAGGAAATGCCTATTGCCCCGATATTCTCGTGCAGGTGTCAGCGGCAAGCTCGGCGCTATCCGCCTTTTCGAGGCAGCTTCTCACAAGCCATATAAACACCTGCGTTAAGAGGGATATTTCCGAAAATAAGGAAGGCGCAGCAGAGGAGCTGGCAGCGCTAATAGAAAAGCTCTTAAGGTGACGGTATGAATAAAAGAGTGAAGAAATTCAAGGTAACGGGTATGAGCTGCGCCGCTTGCAGCGCTCGAGTAGAAGGAGCTGTGAAAAAGGTCGAGGGTGTAGACTCCTGCTACGTAAATCTTTTGCTTTCCGAATTGAGAGTGGAGGGTGTGGCGACCGATGCGGCGGTGATTTCGGCAGTGGAAGCAGCCGGCTACGGCGCCGAAGCTGAAGAGGCATCTTCTTCCAAGGGCAAAGAGCGGAAGCCGCATAGCGAGGGCGGGGGGCTTCTTTTAAGGCTCGTTCTGTCCTTCGTTATTCTGATACCCTTGATGTATTTGTCAATGGGGCATGGAATGTGGGGCTGGTGGCTGCCTGACGCCCTTGCGATTAATCCTATGGCGATAGGCATTACACAAATGCTTCTGTCGGCTCTCGTTATGATAGTGAACAAGGCGTTTTTTGTGAACGGCTTCAAGGGCGCAGTAAAAGGAGCGCCGAATATGGATACGCTGGTGGCTCTCGGCTCGGGAGCGTCATTTATATTCAGCTTGGCTGAGCTTTACGTTATGAGCGGCTATCTTCTGTCAGGAGATATAGCATCAGCGCATGGTGTGCTTCATAATCTGTATTTTGAGTCGGCGGCAATGATACTTGCTCTTATTTCCGTGGGTAAATTCCTTGAGGGGAAAGCAAAGGGAAAAACCACAGCCTCCATTGAAGCTCTTATGAGGCTTACACCTGAGGTCGCTTACGTATACCGTAACGGCGAGCTTTTAGAGATAGCGGCGGCAGAGCTTGACGTCGGGGACGTATTCGTTGTAAAAAGAGGTCAGAGCATTCCTACTGACGGGGTGGTAATCGAGGGGGAAGGCTCTGCCAACGAGGCAATGCTGACGGGGGAGAGCATACCGCAGGATAAAAGGGAAAATTCCGAGGTCTTTGGCGGAACAATTCTCCTCTCGGGATATATAAAGGTAAGAGCCGTAAAGGTCGGTGAGGAAACCGCAATAGCCAAAATAATCAATACCGTAAAGGAGGCGGCGGGAAGTAAGGCCCCCGTTGCCAAGGTTGCAGACAAGGTTGCGGGAGTTTTTGTTCCGTGCGTAATAGTTGTAGCTGCAATAACTGCGCTTGTATGGTTCTTTGTATCTGGTGATGTAGGCGTATCGGTAGCAAGAGGCGTGTCGGTGCTGGTAATCAGCTGCCCCTGCGCCCTGGGACTTGCGACTCCGGTTTCCGTGATGGTGGGAAGCGGTGTTGGCGCAAGGTGCGGCGTTCTCTTTAAAAATGCGGAGGCGCTTGAGCTTGCGGGAAGAATAAAAACCGTTATATTCGATAAAACGGGTACTCTTACCGAGGGGCACCCTCACGTAACGGATATAATACCTATCGGTGTTGACAGCCGACAGCTTCTTCTGTTAGCGGCATCACTTGAAGGAAAAAGCGAGCATCCTCTATCGCTCGCAATAATGGACGAATACCGCAAGGCTTTAGACGGCATTGACCTATACCAAAGCGAGAATTTTTCTGCTGAATACGGGGGCGTGTATGCAAAAATCAAAGGCGCTGACGTGTTTGGCGGAAATGCCGAATATATAAAAAAGAAGCTTGACATCGATATCGAAGACTCGGTAATTTCCGTGGCGGATAGGCTTTCCGCCGAGGGAAAGACGCTTCTGTTCTTCGCCTCTGAAGGAGCGCTGCTTGGAATTATAGCGGTAGCCGACAGAATAAAGCCCGATGCAAGGGATGTTGTAGGTGGGCTTAACCGTATGGGAATAGAAACGGTTATGCTGACAGGAGATAGTGAAAGATGCGCAGCTTACGTTGCAAAGACGGTCGGAATTAAAAGCTATATTGCAGGTGTTTTCCCGGAAGAGAAGGCGGAGCGTGTCAGAATTTTGGCGAAAAAAGGCAGAGTCTGCATGGTGGGTGACGGCATAAACGATTCCCCCGCTCTTACCTCTGCTGACGTAGGTATGGCAATAGGACGAGGGGTTGACGTGGCTATTGATTCGGCAAACGTAGTCCTCATGAGAGATGATTTGGCGGCGGTATGCGATGCCGTGAGGCTCGGTCGCAAAACCTTACGCAACATCTATTTTAATCTGTTCTTTTCGTTCTGCTACAATATCATAGGCATACCCCTTGCGGCGGGAGCATTTATTTCGGTCCTCGGCTGGTCTATGAATCCTATGTTCGGGGCTGCTGCAATGAGCGTGTCAAGTTTTCTCGTAGTAACCAATGCATTATCTCTGTTCCTGTTTAAACCGACAATAACTGAAATTAAAGACGACATAAATAATACAAAGGAGTTTGAAGAAATGAAAAATACCGTAACTTTAAAAATTGAAGGAATGATGTGCCCCCATTGCTCCGGCAGAGTAAAGGGAGCTATTGAGGCTCTTGATTTCGTAATTTCGGCAGACGTAAGTCACGAAAGAGGAGATGCTATAATAACCGTGTCGGAAAACGCAGACGCCTCGCTTATCCGTAGCGCGGTAGAGGATTGTGGCTATAAGGTGCTTGATTAAGCGGCAAGAGGTCCTTTGTAATGAAATACCGTGACGTTTGCGAAGCGAAATTTATCGTCAGAAAAAACAGGTTTGTCGCAGAGGCGGAGCTTCCCTCGGGAGAGATAGTAACGGTACACGTAAAAAACACCGGCAGGTGCAAAGAGCTGCTTTTGCCGGGGTGCGTTGTGTACCTTGAGCATACCGTCGGGGAAAAGCGCAAAACACTTTACGACCTGGTAGCCGTCCTTAAAAAATGCGATGGTAGAGAAATACTTTTCAACATAGATTCGTCGGCTCCCAATAAAGCCGCCGAGGAATGGCTCCACGGAGGGCTCTTCCCAAGCGGCGCTCGGGTAAGGCGGGAGGTCACCTTTGGAAATTCAAGGTTCGATTTTTATGTTGAATCGGGTGACAAGAAGGCGTACCTCGAGGTTAAGGGTGTGA
>CAJGCM010000228.1 GCA_904501765.1 uncultured Clostridia bacterium
ACTTCGATAAGCCTGCGTATATATGGTGTGGTTTACTACACCATATATACGCAGTCCGATTTCGAAGTGGCTCGTGAAACTCGTTTCACGAATCCGCTTCGCATACCCCACGAAGATGCGTCAAGCTCGCTTGTAAGCAGCAAGTGTGGGTATCCTCATTCGAGATAATCCTGCGATGTAGTAAATCATCTTACCAGTTATTTAATTGTTAGATATTGCGTTAGACCTGCGACTTTTAGTGAGCCGCGAGGCTTAGCTTTTGTAGCCGTTGCTTATTGTAACACATTTTCGGTGAATTGTCAATAAGGGAGCGAAAAATATTAAGGTCGGAATTTTTACCGACCTTAATATTTCTTGCTTTGGACAAATCTCTTTCTTAGGATAGCAGCGCTGCAAGCCGCCTCAAGACCGGAAGGTTACCTTTTAATCTATTCTCAGCGTTTCACCGGGGCCGATGCTGTACCCTACCCTGTCTATCTCAAACCATACACGGGTCACGGTTGGATTGTAAATTATGCGTTCGTCGGCGCTATATACGAGAGAATTATACGCCTTTACGTATTCACATATCTCCATATTGGTGGCGTACCAAACGTCGCTCTTACCACCAAGGCGACGGCAGATTTCCTCAAGGTATGCCCAGTTATTATCACGGTCAAACTCGTAAGAATGTCCCCACATATAGAACAGACGGGAGAAATTCCTCGGATACCAGCCGGGGGCGAAGGGATCTATCGCATTGAACTTATCTATGTATTCGAGGGCCTCGGGATTGGTGTGGTGAACGTTGGGCATCCAGGCATAAAAGTCCTCTGGGAGCCTGAATTTATCGTTATCACCGGCGAGGGTTCGGGCATAGGCTATATCCAAATCCTGCAGATTTTTTCTTATTCCCTCATAGGTGTTGGGGTAGGTGATGTGGGTAATACCCGAATCGGGATAGGCCATACCGCGGATAATTATGCCGTATCTCTGCTCCAGCTCTAAGCGGCAGTTAAGCACCTCTTTTATACACTCGATAGGGCGCACCAGACCTGAGGCACGGTGAAACTCGCCGTGAACCGCAATCTCGTGACCTCTGTCAAGAATTTTCTCACGCACAACCGACTCAGGAAGCGCCTCTTCCTCACGTAGCTTGTCACTGTTGAAATTAAAGGTGCACTTAATACCGTGGGAAGTTATAACGTCCGAAAAGCGCACGTCCGCAGCGCATCCGTCATCGTAGCTGAGGGTCGCCGCCTTTCCAAGCCCACCGGGAAATCTCATAAATCTGGTTATCAATTTCATAAAGCCAACCTCACGCTTTTTTTACTATTATACAGCATCTCCGCCCTTTGAGCAATAGGGTTGGTAAAATTTGCAAAAATTTTCCCGAGCCAATATCTGTGGCTCGGGATTACTTTCGCAAGAATTGAAATCTCTCATCGCTATATTTTCTCAAAAGCACTGAGCTTTACGCATTTTTCACGCTTCGCCATGGAGTTTCCTCAACAAAAGGGTGCTATATGGAGTCTATCAAACCAGGCTCTCAGCCTGGCGAATAAACATATCCTGCTCACGCTTAACGATGGTATTAAAAAGCACGTTCCAGCCGCATACTCTTATCTGCAAATCACGGTATTTCTCCGGCTCACGCTGAGCCGCTCTCAGCTGCTCTGCGCTAAACACGTTAATATGCATCGCATGGCCGCCTCTCAAAATAAAGGTTTTAAGAAGCCCCATCATCGCTTGCAAACCATCCTCCCCCTGCACCGCAGAAGGCAATAGTCCTAAATCAAGTGCCACGTCGCAGCCGAAGGTGTGTGTCTTCAGCTTTGTAACAGAAAGAATTGCAGCAGTTGCGCCCTCTCTGTTCTGCCCCATAGATGCGGAACAGTTTTTGGAAAGTTCCTCACCGATCAGCCTTCCGTTTGGCGAGGTTGCTGTCAGGGAGGCCTGGGTATAGGACTGCCTTGCAACGTGGAAGCCGCAGCCCCATTTGCCGCCTCTTACAGCGCAGCCGTCTCTGCCGTTTGTCATATCCCTGGCATAGTCGCTTATCTCGACGGCTATTGAATCCGGTAGTTCTCTGTTGTTTCCGTATTTCTCAGGGTCGCAAAGGAGCTTCATACGAAGCTTCTCATAGCCCACAAAGTCCGCCTTAAGGGCCGCCCTCAATTCCTCAAAGGACAATTCCTTCTTATCGAATACGTATTTTTTTATCATAGCAAGGCTATCTGCCATATCCGCAAGGAATCCAAACATTATAGTGTCATCGTTCCGATAAGCTCCACCACCGATAGCATCGCGCTTCTTTTCAAGGCAGGTGGGGAATGTTCCGTTTAACAGAGAAACAGGGTCTATAACGTAAAGATAGTCTTCAAAGCCGTTAACTACCTCAATAACTCCATCAATGATGTATTTAAGCTGCCTCTTGTATTCGGAAATTACTGCATCAAAGCTCTTATATTCCGACACGGGCGGGCATTTAAGCCCGGCTTCTCGTCCTGTAACACCATCTCTGCCCTCATTTAAAAGGTACTCAAGGGGCTTGAGCAGGTTGACGTAATTCATACCGCAGCCGAAGGAGCCGATAGGAGAAAACTCATAGCAGCCGTGTAGCTGAGCACATCGGGCAACCTCATAAGGCTCGCCCTGATTAAGCAGAGTCTTGACCATCATATCCTCGGAAACAAAAACAATGGAATTATTTCCTCGCCTTATCATATCAAGAGCCCGACGGAGAAACGGCTCGGGGGTGCTTTTCGAGGAAACCTTAAGCTGAATTTTAGGATTATAAAGATTCATAGAGTCATAAAGCTCAAGGAAAATATAAGAAAGGGGATTTATCTCGGTTGTACCATCCGCCTTGGTGCCTCCTAAATATACCGGCTGACCCCAATAGTTATTTATCGACTGGAACTGCATCAGGTAATAAGCAAGCTGGCGCTTGAGCTCATCTTCGTTGACGCCTCTCTCCAGGTCACGCTGCCAGAAGGGATAATAAACTCTGTCAAAGTTGGAAAGCGACCTTGCCTGAAGCCCGTCTACGTGCTCGCTTATCATAAAGTAAAGATAGGCTGTAAGACACGCCTCGTAGAAATTTTCAGGCGCTCCGACCTCAAGGTGACGAAGCCCCTTTGCCAT
>CAJGCM010000229.1 GCA_904501765.1 uncultured Clostridia bacterium
ATAGGAAGAAGAAAGACTATTCTCGCAGGAATCGTAATGCTCGCAACCGCATTCTTCGTTGGTAACTTTATAACGTCGGACTCTCCCGAATTTATAATGTATCCTATATTCGTGCTTGCGGGAATAGGCTGGGCGACTATAAACGTAAACTCCTTCCCGATGGTGGTTGAGCTTGCCAAGGGCGGCGAGGTCGGAAAATACACAGGCTATTATTACACGGCTTCAATGGCTGCGCAGATAGTAGCTCCCATACTTTCGGGCGCTCTTTACGACCTGTTCTCTATGAGAATAATGTTCTTCGCCTTCGGAACTCTGTTCGTAGCTCTTTCCTTCATAACTATGTTCTTCGTTAAGCACGGAGATTCAAGACCCGAGAGCCAGGGCGCTCTTGAAAGCCTCGGTGGCGCTGAGGACGATTAAGGAGAGAGTGTTATGCTTGGTCTTTATATTGCGTTAGGAGTCCTTTGCTTTTTGGCATTGGTATTTTTCCTGTGGCTCTTCCTCATAGCCGCAAAAAGGAATCAAGAAATTGACAGGTATGTCGGAGTGAAATTTGCTCACAGAGGGCTTCACGGAGATTTCCTTGGCAGCTTCTCTGCGGAAAATTCTCTTTCAGCCTTTAAAAAGGCGGCGGAGCTTGGCTTCGGAATTGAGCTTGACGTCAGGCTCTCGAAGGACGGCGAGGTAGTAGTTTTTCACGATAATACCCTGGACCGTGTTACGAACAAGACGGGCAAGGTTATAGATTACACCGCAAAGGAGCTATCGGAGATGTCCCTTGTCAAAACGGAGGAGGGTGTTCCCACTTTCCGTGAGGTGCTTGATGCCGTGGGCGGCAGAGTTCCTCTCCTTGTTGAGATAAAGGAGGAGGGATTTGATCATAGCGTAGTCAAAGAAACCGTTAAGCTTCTCGAAGGCTACACGGGCGACTTTATAATAGAGTCCTTCAACCCTCTGTCCCTCGGCGAGGTTAAAAAGCTGATGCCGAAGGTTCCCCGAGGCTTCCTTTGCGACAGGCTGACGAAGAACCCCGAAACCCGTTCCATAAAATACAGGCTTATTCAAAGACACCTGCTGAATTTTATCGCAAGACCTGCCTTTATCGCATCCTCGAAGGACGAGGGTCGTATGTTCCCGATTCCTCTGATAAGAAAGCTCTCAAAGCCCGCCTTCTTCGCTTGGACTATACGCTCCGAGGAAGAGGAGGAGCAGGCTTATGCTGACGGTTTCGACTCGGTAATTTTCGAGAATTATATACCGAAGAGCGTAAAAAGGTGAGATTTTTAAATAAACGGCAGAAAAACGGGGCGAAGCCGCAACGGTGGGCTTTGCCCCCTTTCCCAAAATAAACTCAAATATAATAAAAGATTGAAGATAACAGTATGAAATTTCAACTTGTAGCAACCTGCCTTTTCGGTCTTGAGCATCTGCTCGGAGAGGAAATAGACGCTCTCGGATACGAGAGGGTGAATACTATTGACGGAAGAGTAACCTTTATAGGTGACGAGGAAGCCGTGGCGCTGTCTAACGTATTTCTTCGCTATGCGGAGAGAGTGTTTATAAAGCTCGGCTCCTTCAGAGCGGAAACCTTTACCGAGCTTTTTGACGGTGTTTATTCGCTTCCCTGGGGTGACTTTATCGGCAAGCTTGACGCCTTTCCCGTAAAGGGACATTCCATAAAATCAGCTCTCTTCTCCATTCCCGACTGTCAGGCTATCACTAAAAAGGCTATTGTTAAAAAGCTCTCGGATAAATACGGAATTTCCATTTTTCCCGAGGAGGGTGTTAAATTCCAGGTGGAATTTTTCATTCTGAATAATGAAGCCACCCTTATGATAGACACCTCTGGGACACCTCTTCATAAGAGAGGGTACAGAAGGGAGTCAAACGCCGCCCCAATAAGAGAAACTCTTGCGGCGGCAATAGCTAAAATTTCAAGGCCGAGAGAGGACGTGCTTCTCTGGGACCCTATGTGCGGCAGCGGTACTATCGCCATAGAGGCGGCAATGCTTATGAAAAACATAGCTCCGGGAGCTACCCGCAGCTTTGCGGCGGAGAAATTCCCCTTTATACCGAAGAGCGTTTTCAAAGATGCAAGAGAAGAGGCAAGGGAGGGAGTTATAAAAACCGATTTCCGTGTTAACGCATCGGATATAGACCCCGCCTGCGTGGAGCTGACTCGTCATAACGCTACCCTGGCAGGCGTGTCGGATATTATAACCTCGTTCCGCAAAAACGCTCTTGATATTTCAGCCCCCGGCACCAGAGCCACCATAGTGACTAATCCCCCTTACGGCGAGCGGCTTGGCGAAATCAGAGAGGTAGAGGAGCTTTATAAAAAAATGGGCAGGCATTTCAGGAGTCTTGAGCCCTGGCAGTCCTATATTATCACCTCTCACAAAGGCTTTGAAGCCCTCTACGGCAGACGCGCGGACAAGGTAAGAAAGCTCTATAACGGAATGCTCCCCTGCTATCTTTACCAGTTTTTTAAGAATCAGAAGAAATAATATCCTCGAAAAAACAGAACGCAAGACAAAATCCCTATCTGAAAACGAGCGGGAGCAAGTCTTGCGTTTTTTGAATTAAATCGGGGGCGTGTATGCTTTTTGCTTGTTATTTCGCTAATTCGTCAAGAAAATACGCTCTCGTACAAGCGTGCTTCCCTGCCTTGTCGGTAACGGTCAGGCGGAAGTATTTATACTTGTCGCCGACGGTGAAGGTTGCTTCCTTAAGGGGTTCGCCCGCCTGAGGGAAAGCTACCCACGCAGGGCGGCGCTCGGTGCTTAGGGTTATTTTCGACGCATCGGAGCAGCTGATATAAATCTTGAAGCTATGCTCGTCAAGCTCGGAGCACTCTGCATACAGCTCGTATATTTCAGGACCCTCGGAGGCGTAGAAATCTCCCTTCACGAGAGCATCTCCGATGCTATCGTAATCAAGCTTTTCTGATTTTATCATATTGAAGCCGCCGAAGGAATCGTATTCCGGAGAATCCTTTGGCTTATGATTGTGGTTATCGTCGGCGGCAGAGCAAAAGATGCGCTTACCTGCTCTTAGCATATCGTCGTAAACTCTTGGGTTGTAGTCATC
>CAJGCM010000230.1 GCA_904501765.1 uncultured Clostridia bacterium
AAATATTCGGAATAGACTCCGACGGATTTGAAAGGACTGTTTTCCTATCGGAGAAAAATCTTGACGGCAAAAACGAAAACCAGACGATATCAGCAAAGCTGTCCGACCTAGTTGGGGTTGAGGGCGATATAGGCGGCTTCGATTCGGCTATTGAGCTTCTTGAGAAGCGTAGAAAATTTTACAGGCTCAAAGGCGGGAGAGGTCAGATAAAGGACCTTGAGGTTGAAGAGAGCGAAATATGCGACAGGCTGAAGCTGATTGAGGCAAGAAGGCGAGAGAGTGTGGAGGCTAAGAGCTATCTTGCCGCGCTCGAAGAAAAGATTAAGTCCGTAACGGAAAAGAAAAATTCCCTTCTCGACCTTAAGAAAAAGACTATGGAGGAAAAGAGCTCCTATGCTAACAGAATACAGTTCGCAAAAATGAAGGCTGCCGCATCAGAGCTTGAGCGGCGCGAGGATGCGCTGATTGCCTTCTTTGAAAAGAAGCTTCCCGACTATTCGGAAATAGAAAAAATCGCCGAAGCGAGAGCCGAGGCAAGGCGCTTAAGAGAGCAGCTTCGGACAGACGGCGCCATCACCGAGGAAATATCATCGCCCTTTGCAAGATTGCCGGAGGCTGCCGACATAGACAGGTATTCGGAAAATCCCTATAAAATCAATTCCGCCTCGGGAGCTGTCACCGCCCTTGTCTTTGGCGTTCTGACGGCAGCAGTCGGCGCAGTTCTCGGTTTCACCGTAAATCCTTTTCTTTTACTGCTTTCTTTAATCGGCGCTGCATTGATTGCTGTGGGCGTATCCTTTAAAATTTCTCATAGCAAGAAAAAACTGGCGTTTGATAAATTTGAAGAGGAAAGACTTGAATTCACAAGAAAAACCCTTGGCGTTTATACAGACGGTGGAGCTGACGAGGCTATAAAAGAAATCAAAAGGCTTTACTCCGAATACCGCGAGCGACTCAAGGGGGCTGAAGCGGTAAAAGCCGCATTCTCAAAGCAGACATCGGAAATGATAAAAAAATGCGAAGAGCTTGAAGTGTGGGTTGAAGAATTTACCTCTCTGTTTCCTCGGACTGATAACGACCCTATTGATACGGTAAGAAAAATGCTTGCCGAATACGAATTCGTAGGTAAAGAGCTGAAGGTAAGACGGAGGGAGCTTGAAGAGTTTGCCGCATCGCACAAAATCAGCGAGGAAACTCATGGAGAGCTACCCGATGTGTACGAGCTTGAAGCAAAAATTGCCGAGGTGGATTCACAGTTCCTTGACCTCTGCCGAGATAAGGCTCTTCTTGAAAGCAGATGCGCATCAGCCGCAGCTGAGGTAGACAGAGCCGCCGAATACGAAGCGAAGCTTCAGGAAATAAGAGAAAAAATAAAAGAAGCAAGGCTTAACTTTGAGGTGATAACGAAGACCGAGGAGCTTCTTGAAAAGGCAAAGAGCAATATGACGGCGAAGTACCTCGATAGCACGAAGCGTGGCTTTGATAAATACATCTCACTGATACACGGGGCGTATGATGGAGGATTTTCTATTGACACCTCCTTCTCCGTTATGAAAAACGACATGGGCGCAAGTCGCTCCACCGATGCTTACAGCAAGGGCTCTCGCCTGCTTTATTCGCTGGCGGTAAGACTGGCGCTGACCGACTCACTTTACGACGGAGAGCTGCCGCCCTTAATTATGGACGACCCCTTCGCATACTTCGACGACCCGCATACGAAAAAGGCGCTCGGTGTGCTGAAGGAGCTTTCACGCACAAGGCAGATAATTTATTTCACCTGCTCAAAATCAAGAGCGTAATTCCGAGCTTGGATATTAAAATTAAAAAATTTGCTTTTACCTGAGAATACAAAGCATTATTAAAAAAACAATGAAAAAACTGCGCCGATGGAGCTTATAAGGCTTCGCCGACGCAGTTTTTATATTAAAATCAAGGGTTCTTTATAAACGTCAAAAAATCAAAGCACCGAGATAAAGTAAACCAAGGGCATTGTTACTATTGATATTATGGTTGAGGTAGCTACAAGCTTACTCGTATATTCAGCATCGCAATCATACATTTCCGCAAACATAGTAGCGGAGCTTGCCGCAGGAGCTGATGCGAGTATTACCACCGTCGCCGTTACCTCCGCAGAAAGTGTAAGCCCGGTGAGGGATATAAGCCTGATTATAAGAACCATCACAAGAGGCAGGGCTATATGCCTGAGAATCAGGAATACGTAAAGATAAATATTGCTGAAAAAGCCCTTGAAATTTATCGAAGCTAATCGCATTCCTATTACTATCATAGACAAAGGCGCTACAAGGTTTTTAAGCATCGTAAGCCCGTCCATAAGCAAATCGGCAACAGGATTGCTGCCGTCTGTAATGAAGGAGCTTAAGGGAGTTACGAAGAAGATAAGACCGAGAACCGCAGCTATCGTTACGGGGTGTATCAAGGCTTTGACTATTGATGCGCCGCTCTTTTTTCGGATTTCCTCACCGTCACACTCGCCATCTCCGTCGATATCTCTGCCGTCCGTGCATATTCTTACACCGAGGGACCATAAGAAGAGGTTAAAGACTATGTTGTATATTGATGCGTATATTGTTGCTTCCCCTCCGAGAATTGCGTCAATCAGCGGTATTCCCATAAAGGCTGCGTTGGAAAATATCGTGGCGAAGCGAAGCATTCTCCGAGCCTCGTCCTCAGCTTTCCTGAACAAATTCATAGCCACAACGGAAAAAATGGTGTGAGCCACAACGGAAAACAGAAGCACCCATAAGGAATTTATAAGAACGCTCATATCAAATTCCTTAAGATACGCCATAAATACAAGCACGGGCTGCGCTATATACAGAACGAGGTTTGATATTCCCTTACCCAATCCATTTGCGGAAAGGCCGCTTTTTACAAGGATAATTCCGGGAATCATCATAAGAAACAGAGAAGCTACATTAAATATCAAATCGGTAATTTGCATAACGGTTTCCTTTTAGAGCATATAATCGGGGCGCCTGTACTTCATATGTACAAGCTGCCCCGTTGCCGAAATCACGGCGTTTTCATAAAGTTTATAATAATTAGCCGAGAAGCTTCTTAACGCACTC
>CAJGCM010000231.1 GCA_904501765.1 uncultured Clostridia bacterium
AATTTCTCTCCCTTAAGAGGCTTTGCCAAGGGATTATACGCCGCGATAAGGCTCACGCACTTGGTGGTGCACTCAATGATTACTCCATACCTCTTACCCGCTTTTTCGTAAACTATACCAAGGCGGTTCTCCGATAATTTAGACTGGGAATAATCAAACAATTCATCCACACGTCCAAGCTCCTCGGGATTGCCGCTGTAACGGATTATTACGAGAGCTTCCTTTATATGTATTCTGTGCTTCAAGGTCTTTTTCTTACCCTTTGTACTGCCACTTGAGGTTCCTATCTCCAAGGTTCCCGACTTGAATTCGAAATAAATATCATAGCTGACGTAACGCCAGGTGAAGAATACTAAAATCCAAGTGAATATAGGGCATATAGCAAAGAGAGGAATGACTCTGGACACATAGCAAACGAGAAAGTAGGCTATTACGAACAGCGCATAGCCTGCAATCATAAGAGCCTTAGCGAAAAAAACCTTACCCTCGCTCTTCCTGTTCCAGGCATAATCTGCAAAATTAAGTGTATCAAACTCGCTCATTATCAGATACCAAAGGTGTCCTTAAGGTAATCTCTTGCTATTTTAGCAGCCTCAAGCTCACTCATACCGTCGTAGGTCTTATCCTGCTCAACGATAACGGTTTCCGTGCCACACTCCTCACAGGCTGCAAGAATTTCAGCAAAGTTCTGTCTTCCCATGCCGAGAGGACGGAATTCAAAGCCGTTATCCTCCTTTGATGCCTTTATTGCTGTGTCACCGCTTGTACCTATAAGGTCGTATACGGGACCGCTGCCGAGGTTCTTACAAACGAAGTCCTTAAGGTGAACAACGGGAACCTTACCTGCAAACTCTCTGATTTTTTCCGAGGGATTGATGCCTGCATAGTGAACCCAGCAGGTGTCAAGCTCAGGGATAATCTTTCCGTCGGGAACGCATTCCATAACGTAGTCGTGGAGATATCTTCCATCGAACTTCTCAAACTCGAAATCGTGGTTATGATAAGCAAGAACCATTCCGTTCTTAGCAAGAAGCTCAGCCTTCTCATTGAAATCACGAACGGTCTCAGTCCAGCCGGGATTACCTGCGAGCATATCAACCTCATGCCAAGGAACAACTACGTACTTAACACCGAAGCCCTTGAGATAATCAACTGCGCCCTGGGGATCCTCGTTAAAGAAATCAAGCCTTTGGTGAACGGATATGCACTTAAGTCCGAGCTTATCAAGAATAGCTTTAATCTCCTCTGAGGTCTTACCGTAATAGCCTGCGAACTCAACGTATTCATATCCCATATCACGAATTGCAGCAAGTGTTCCCTCGAAATCCTCAGCCATAGCGTTACGAACACCGAAAAGCTGAATACCAACGTTAAACTTTTTCATTTTGTTTTTCCTTTCAATAGATAAAGAGCAGAATATTGATTTAAAAATCTTCAAAAAGGCCGGCGCTGATAGCGCCAGCCTTCTTAGTGCTTAAAATTAAAGCTCGGGAATTACAACCTCAACCTCGTGACCACACTCAGAGGACTTGGCGATGTGATCAAGAATTGCCTGGTTGTAGATAATCTCGGAAGAAGGTACGGGAGCTGCGGTTCCATTCTTACAAGCATCAAGGAAGGTTCTTATCTTCTTATCGAAGTTAGAGGGGTCGCCGGGCTTGGGTATAATCTGAGGAATCTTTGTTTCAACCTGCTTGCCTGCTACCTCGTGGTAAATTACAAGGTCGCCACCGATTGTACCGTTCCAGCACTCGGTAGAAGGGATACGGAGAGAGCCTTTTGTACCGTAAATAATTGTATCTCCGGATGTATCAAGGTTCATAGCCCATGCAATACGGAAGTCGATTATGATGCCGCCCTCAAGACGAATGAAGGCTGCAGCGAAATCGTCAACACCGAACTTCTTGTAGTATTCGGGATGTCCGCAATTCTTATAACCGATATAGTTGGGGTCCTTGCCGAAGAAATCGGACTTGATACCGGAAACGGTAAGAGGCTTGGGATAACCGAGAGCGTTAAGAACCATATCGAGAGAGTAGCATCCGATGTCACCAAGAGCACCGAGACCTGCGGTTTCATCCTCAATAAAGGTTGTACCGAAGGGAGTGGGAATACCGCGACGGCGGCCGCCACCTGTCTGAACGTAGTAAATCTGACCGAGAACGCCGGACTGAACTACCTCTTTAACCATGATCATATTATCGTCAAGTCTGGGCTGGAAGCCTATGGAAAGAACCTTTCCGCTTTCCTTTTCAGCTCTCATAACCTCGATAGCCTCTTCTGTTGTTACAGTGAAGGGCTTCTCAAGGAGAACGTGAACGCCTGCCTTAAGTGCCTGGATTGCACAAGGAGCGTGCTGACGGTTGTATGTACAAATGGAAACCGCATCAAGTCCGAGGGACTTATCGTTAACCATTTCCTCGCCGTCCTTGTAATCGCACTTTACGCCCTCAACGCCGTGCTTCTTGAAGAAAGCAGCAGCCTTGCCGGGAACAAGATCCGCACCTGCAACGATTTCAACGTCAGGCTGTTTGAGATAAGACTGAATGTGAGCATCTGCTATCCAGCCTGTACCTATAATACCTACGCGAACTTTCTTGGATGCATCAACAACTGTAGTCTGCTGATTTTCCTTGAAAGCGTCAAGAACATTTGCCATTTTAAAATCCTCCTGATTTTCGTGCGCTAAGCACTTATTATCTATCATAATTATATATTGGACTGTCAATAATTTCAATAGTTATTTTGCCTTTTTTTTGAATTATTTTGACTTTTTGCATTTTCCTTTGTTATATTATACAAAAGTTGTTTTTTGCTTTTGTTAGAATTGCCAAAGCAGACAAAGATTAAAAAATATGTGGGGAATAAAAGAGTGTTCTGTCGGGAAAATATAAAGTACGGACATTAGTCAAATTTCTCTTTGACAGCGAAGCCAACACCAAAATACGGAGGTTAAAAAATGAGAGAAAACAACAAAAGCCCCATTAGCTCCGACGTGATAAGAGGGGTAAGCGCTATTGCGAAAAAGGCGAGTAAAAGCAAAAACAAATCTGATTTTACAACGGCGTAC
>CAJGCM010000232.1 GCA_904501765.1 uncultured Clostridia bacterium
TCCGCAAGACTTGCTTTACACAATACGTCTGCTCCTGCAGATGCCGTAATCGTAGGTATCGTAGACTGATTACGCACTGCCCGCAGGGCAAGCGTAAAATTAGATAAAACACCAAGGTGACAGGATGGAACTTAAAAACTTAATGCAAAATGCCGGTATGGTCGGTGCCGGTGGCGCAGGGTTCCCCTCTTATGCTAAAATCAGCGGAGGGTTAAAGACCCTCCTTATAAACGGCGCCGAATGTGAGCCGCTTCTCTATACCGACTACATACTTCTCAAAAACGAAATGACCTATATTCTGACAGGCATAGAGGCGGTAGCCGACGCCTGCGGAATAAACGAATGCCTTTTGTGCATAAAGCTGCACACCGCAAAAAGGCTTTCTCTGGCAGAAGGAGAGGCTCTCTCCGACAAAGTAAAAATCAAGGTTTTGCCCGACGTCTATCCTATAGGCGACGAGGTAAGCCTTACCTACCAGGCAACGGGAAGGCTCATACAGCCCGGAACACTTCCCTCCACTGTAGGCGTTATTGTTTACAACGTAGAAACTATGTATAACCTTGGAATAGCCTTAAGGCTCGGTAAGCCCGTCACGCACAAATGGCTGACGGTCGGTGGAGAAACACCACACACATACGTTGTAAGAGTGCCGATAGGCGTGAGAGTTTGCGACCTGTTTGACAGGCTCGGAATAAAGGTACCCGAGGGATATTCGGTTATCGACGGCGGTCCCTCTATGGGCAAGCTGATAAGATATGAAACCGCAGCGGTAACCAAAACCACCAAGGGGCTTCTTCTGCTTCCCGACAGCTGCCGCGCTGTGGAATCCAAAAGGATAAACGAAAGAGCGGCTGTAGCAAGAGCGGAAACCGCCTGCTGCCAGTGTACAAGATGCACCGATATGTGTCCCCGCCATCTTTTAGGCTTCCCTCTTGAGCCTCACAAAATGGTGCGGACTGCAATGGGAGCCGTAGAGGTAATGCCTGTGCTAATCACAAGCGCAACCCTCTGCTGCGGCTGCGGAATATGCGAAAACCTCGCTTGCAGCCAGGGCATCTCGCCAAAGGCGGTTATAAACAACTTTAAGGCGATTCTTGCTAAAAACAAAATGAGATATACCTCCACCGACACGGTGTCCCCCGCTCCCGAAAGAGAATACAGAATGATTCCCTCAGTTAAGTGGGCATCAGACCTCGGAGTGGCAAAATACGACACGGTCCCCGATATTATAACAGAAATTTCCGATTTTAAGAGGCTCGACATACCTCTTGGAAGGCATATAGGAGCGCCCTCACAGCCCACTGTCAGCGATGGTGATTACGTTTGCGAGGGTGACGTCATAGCAGCTGCGGCGGTGGGACTTTCGGTTCCCCAGCACGCTCCTATGGCAGGAAGAGTAACCGTGCTTTCCGATAAAATAATCATTGATAGGGTTGAAGAATAATGTACAGATCAATAGGTGTAATAGAACTGAAGAGCATCCCGAAGGGCGTGGAGGCTGCCGATGCGGCTCTCAAAAGCGCAGGAATAGATATGGTTTCCGCCCACCCCGCCTGCCCCGGAAAATATGAAATAATACTCACAGGCTCCATATCCAACGTAACCGCTGCGGTGAACCACGTAAACACAAGGTTTGAGGGGTACGTTATTGATTCTTCCATAATGGGGCGCATTGACGAGCAGGTTATCAGCGCTCTTTTCGGAACACAGACCGAGCAGGACAAAACCGGCGCTCTGGGACTTGTGGAAACATTTTCCGCCGCAAGCGCTATAAAATGCGCTGATATTGCTGTTAAAACCGCAAAGGTTGCGATATATGACCTAAGAGTTTCACGCGGTATGGGCGGCAAGGGAATTATTATGATAACAGGCGATATAGGCGACGTTTCCGCGGCAGTCGAGGCTGCGGGAGATTACGCAAAGTCTGTAGCAACCCTCTCCTCCACTTCAGTGATAGCAGCTCCTCACGAAGAGCTTTGGCGCCAGATGTAAAAATACAAATCCGAAAGGTTTTATAAGCTTATGGAACAGATAAAATTCGTAATCGAAAAAAGCGAAAGAATAGGAAAGCTTATTGACGCCCTCTATGAAAGAATGCCCGAGATTGAAACGGACAGAGGCGTGCTTATCACGGAAAGCTACTCTTTGACCGAGGACCTTCCCATAATCAAGCGCAGAAGCGCAGCTTTCGCTCATATACTCAGAAATATTCCCATCACAATAAGAGATGGCGAGCTTATCGTAGGAAGCGCAACCAAGGCTCCCAGAGGCTGCCAGGTATTCCCGGAATACTCCTACGAATGGCTTGAGGCAGAGCTTGACACGGTGGAAAAAAGAGCCGCAGACCCCTTCTACATAAGCGAGGAGAGCAAGGCTACCTTAAGAAGAATATACCCCTATTGGAAGGGTAAAACCACCAGCGATTTGGCAAAAGCAAATATGGCGCCCGAGGCTTACGAGGCGTTCACAAAGCATTCGATATTCACCCCCGGCAACTATTTCTATAACGGAATAGGTCACGTTTGCGTGGACTACGGCAAGGTGCTTAGGATAGGATATCGAGGAATTATCGCAGAGGCGACGGCGAAGCTTGACGCCCTTGACGTTGCAGACCCCGAATACGTAAGCCGCAAGAACTTCCTTGATGCGGTTATAGAAAGCTGCGAGGCGGTTATAGAGTACGCCCACAGATACGCCAGACTTGCAAAAATTCTTGCCGAGGGGGAAAGGGATGCGGACAGACGCGCAGAGCTTCTTACAATAGCGAGAAACTGCCTTTCCGTTCCCGAATTCCCTGCCACAAGCTTCTATGAGGCTTGTCAGAGCTTCTGGTTTATACAGCTTCTTTTGCAGGTTGAGTCCAGCGGACACTCCATCTCTCCCGGAAGATTTGACCAGTATATGTATCCTTATTACAAAAAGGACGTTGAAGCAGGCAAAATAACTCCCGAGGCTGCTCAGGAGCTTATCGACTGCATCTGGGTAAAGCTTAACGACATAAACAAGGTAAGAGATGCGGACAGCGCTAACGGCTTTGCGGGCTACGGAATGTTCCA
>CAJGCM010000233.1 GCA_904501765.1 uncultured Clostridia bacterium
GTGTACCCTGCCCCGAGGGTAATGGCGAAAAACCAAAGGGTATAAAAGTTTTATATCAGCTTTCTCAAAGAAAAAATTAGTTGTTTATGAACTTTTCCTCGTCAGCCCAGCTGTAAAGCTTTCTGATATCCTTACCTACAACCTCGGAAGGATGCTCTGCGGCAATTTTTCTCATTGCGTTGAAGTGAACCTGGGCGCCTGCGTCGGACATATCAAGAAGGAAGTCCTTTGCGAAGGTTCCGTCCTGAATGTCGGAGAGAATCTTCTTCATTGCTCTCTTCGTATCCTCGGTTATGATTTTAGGACCTGTGATATAGTCACCGTACTCAGCGGTGTTGGAAATAGAATATCTCATTCCCTCAAAGCCCGACTGATAAATAAGGTCAACTATAAGCTTCATTTCGTGAATACACTCAAAGTATGCGTTTCTGGGGTCATAACCTGCCTCAACGAGAGTTTCAAATCCTGCCTGCATAAGTGCGCAAACGCCTCCGCAAAGAACAGCCTGCTCACCGAAGAGGTCGGTTTCGGTTTCGGTTCTGAAGGTGGTTTCAAGAACGCCTGCTCTTGCGCCGCCGATACCGAGAGCGTAAGCAAGTCCGATTTCAAGCGCATCACCTGTTGCGTCCTGGTGAATTGCGATAAGGCAAGGAACGCCCTTACCAACCTGATACTCGCTGCGAACCGTGTGACCGGGTCCCTTGGGAGCAATCATAATAACGTTTACGTTCTTGGGAGGCTTGATGCAGCCGAAATGAATGTTGAAGCCGTGAGCGAAAGCAAGTGTCTTACCTTCGGTAAGGTTAGGCTCGATGCTCTCCTTATAGAGCTTTGCCTGCTTCTCGTCGTTAATAAGAATCATAATAATATCCGCAGCCGCTGCCGCATCCTTTGCGGTCATAACCTTAAGTCCCGCAGCCTCAGCCTTAGCCCAGCTCTTGCTTCCCTCGTAAAGACCTACGATAACCTTGACGCCGGAATCCTTAAGGTTAAGGGCATGAGCGTGTCCCTGAGAACCGTAGCCTATAATAGCAACCGTCTTGCCCGAGAGCTTATCAAGGTTGCAGTCCTGCTGATAATAAATTTTCGCATTGTTTGCCATTTTAGTGTTTCTCCTTTATGTTATGTAAAATTATTATTTCTCTTCAAAAATCCGCTGTTGTGAATTATTCTTTGCCCAAAAGAGTTGTGTTTCCTCTTTCAAGAGCAACGATACCCGTTCTGCACATTTCTATGATGCCATAGGGAATCATTATCTTGATAAAGGCGTCGATTTTCGACGGGTCGCCGGTCACCTCTATACACATCTCATTTACCGTGTAGTCTATAACCTTCCCTCGGTAAACGTCTGCCGCCGCAAGAATTTCGGCTCTCGTGTCGGAATTATATCCAACCTTCAGAAGCATAAGCTCTCGCTTTATACAGTCATCCTCAAGAACGTCAACCTTTTTGACGGGATAAAGCTTACGAAGCTGATTTATAAGCTGCTCTCTTGCATATCCGTCACCGCTTAAGGAAATTGTAATTCTCGAATAATCGGCAGATTCGGTTTCGCCAACTGTCAGAGCGTCGATATTGAAGCCGCGCCTTGTAAACATACTCGTAACTCTTGTAAGAACGCCGAATTTGTTTTCAACGTATACGGCTATAACGAATTTCTTTTCCATATCACGACTCCTCCTCAACCCTTGTTATAATCTCGTCAACCGAGCCGCCGGGAGGAAGCATAGGAAGAACGAACTCGTCCTTATCTATAACTGCATCTATAACTACTACCTCGCCGCAGCTTATCGCCTCCGAGAATACCTTGTCAAACTCTGCCTTTGTGAATACTCTTTCGCCTCTTGCTCCAAATGCCTCGGCAACCTTTACGAAATCGGTCTTTCTGTCCGAAAGAACCGTGTTTGAATATCTCTTTCCGAAGAACAAGGTCTGCCACTGGCGCACCATACCGAGAACTCCGTTATTCATCACGACTATAACGAGGGGAATGCCGTGGGACACTGCGGTAGCAAGCTCGTTGAGGTTCATACCGAAGCTGCCGTCACCGGTAATAAGTAGGGTGGGGTCCGACGTTGCAACCCTTGCGCCTATTGCCGCTCCAAGACCGAAGCCCATAGTGCCAAGTCCACCGCTGGAAACGAATCTCCTCGTTCTGTCAAAGGTAACGTATTGAGCGCACCACATCTGATGCTGACCGACGTCGGTTACGATAACCGTGCCCTCGGGCTTTCTTGCGTTTATTACGTCAAAGAGCGCCTTGGGAGTAAAGCTGTCGCCTCTTGCCGCGTCAAATTCCTTCTGTATTCTGTTTTCCTCTGCCACAAACTCCCCGATACGCTCCTGCCACTTCGGATTGCTCCTATCCTCTGCAAGCTCTGCGATTTTTCTAAAGGAATACTCAACGTCGCCTACGATACCGCACTCGCATCTTACGTTTTTGCCTATCTCCGCAAAGTCGGGGTCAAGCTGGATAATGCGGCTGTTCTTCGCAAACTTTTTTACGTTTCCCGTGGCTCTGTCGCTGAAACGGACGCCGATACCTATAATGAGGTCAGCCTCGTTCTGCGCCATAGAGGAGGCGTAATGCCCGTGCATTCCCTGCATACCGAGGAATCTTTCGGAATCCGTGGGAATGGCGGAAAGCCCCATAAAGGTGCAACCGATACAGGCGTCTATCTTCTTTGCAAACTCCACTATTTCCCTGCCGAGTCCAAGTCCCGCAGCGCCGCCGCCTATATATATGTAGGGGCGCTTTGCCTCGTTAACCATTTCAACCGCCTTTTCAATTTCCGAATCTCTCGCTATGCGAAGAGGAAATTTCTTGCGGGGCGCTTCCGGCTCGTAATCGAAGGTGGCAATCTGAACGTCCTTCGGAACGTCCACAAGAACAGGACCGGGTCTGCCTGATTTCGCTATCTGAAAAGCCTCTCTGATAGAGTCAGCCAAGTCCTCTATTCTGTTTACGAAATAATTGTGCTTCGTGATAGGAAGGGTAATTCCCGTAATATCTATTTCCTGGAAGCTGTCCTTGCCTATAAGAGCGCAGGGA
>CAJGCM010000234.1 GCA_904501765.1 uncultured Clostridia bacterium
GATTGAGAAGGACGAGGACGGAAAGCTTGTTTGGGAATGCCCCAACTGCAAGAACCGTGACCAGGCTAAAATGAACGTCGCAAGAAGAACCTGCGGCTATATCGGAACTCAGTATTGGAACCAGGGTAGAACGCAGGAGATTAACGACAGAGTTCTCCACCTCTAATCTGCGGCTTCCGTATTTTGGTGTAACCGAATAAAAAACAATTTAGGGAAGAGGTTTTATTTTAAGCCTCTTCCTTTGCTTATATCGAATTCATTTTTGCACTAAGGTTGAAAACCTGCGGTTTTCTTCGTTTTTAATTAAAGTTTTTTATTCTATTCCCGTTTGCCCACCTCTCGCCGTACCTTTGTACGCCTTCGGGGCGCAAACGAAAATTTCCCCGCAAAATCCGTTTGCCGCGGCTTCCCTATTTGGGTGTAACCGAATAAAAACAAAGAGGTATTGTTAACACAGTGCCTCTTTTTTACTTTTATCAAAATCATTTTACAATATGGTTGAAAACCTCTCGATTTTCCTCATTTCATTAAGCTTTTTTGTTTCTCTTTTAAATAACATTTAAAAACCGCTGTATCTATTGACAAAACGGACGCGGAAAGCTATAATGAACTTGGCACTTTTATTTGTGACGCACCCTGCAAACGAGCATCACTGTATGCACAAAAAGGCAAGTGAGGTGTTTTTTATGGATAGAATTAAACCGAAGGTGGATTTCACCGAGGGACCTATGTTCTGGAGGATTTTCCTGTTTGCGCTTCCCATAATGCTTACGGGAATGCTGCAGATTTTTTACAATATGGCAGACCATATTGTGGTGGGAAACTTTTCGGGTGACGACTTGGCTTTGGCGGCGGTTGGAAGCACTGCAAGCTTTACCAACCTTATAATCAGCCTTCTTATGGGCATTGCGGCGGGAGCTTCGGTAACTATTGCGCAGTTTTACGGAGCAAAGAACGACGGCGCTGTGTCGAGAGCCGTGCATACCTCTATGACCTTCTCGGCAATAGGAGGCGTATTCGTCTGTATTTTCGGAATTCTGATAGCTCGTCCTGCGCTTGCTTTGATAGGTATAAATGCCGATATTCTTGACAGAGCCGTATTGTATTTTCAAATAGTGGCAATAGGCTTCCCGGCGCTATCCGTGTATAACTTTGGAGCGTCTGTGTTCCGCGCGATAGGTGATTCAAAAACCCCTCTTCTCATACTTTCCTTATCGGGTATCGTAAATGTTTTACTTAATCTTTTGTTCGTTATCGCCTTTAATATGACCGTTGACGGAGTTGCTATCGCTACGGTTATATCCCAGTACGTGTCTGCCGTATGGATTGTTGCGGCGCTGGCGAAGAGGCGGGGTGAGTGCTACGGCTTCTCGTTTTCTAAAATATCTATTGACGGTAGGATTCTTCTGCGTATTTTGCGCTTTGGAATTCCGACGGGGATTCAAAGCTCTCTTTTCAGTCTGTCAAACGTGGTTATAACGGGAGCTGTAAACACCTTCCCGACAGCTACCATTACAGCCAAAACTATAGAAGGAAATATAGACGGTATAACTTACACGTCAATGAACTGTTTTCTCCATGCGGCAATGACCTTTACAGGGCAGAATTATGGGGCAAACAAGGTAGACCGTGTCAAGAAAACGCTGATTTATTGCCTGATACAGGTAGCAGTCGTTGGAATTGCGGTGTCGCAGCTTGAGCTGTTGTTTGCGGAGTCCTTATGTTCTATGTTTGTGGACACCTCTATGGCGGGGGTCGACGTGATTATCAAGGAAGCTGTGAATATGATGTATATTATAATGCCGCTGTATTTTCTGTGCGGCTTTATGGAGGTGTTCTCGGGAACTCTCAGAGGCCTTGGCTATTCTGTATTTCCAATGCTTATATCCTTGGGAGGCGCATGCTTGTCAAGAATTGTATGGGTGAGCTTTATATTCCCGTTGCCGGAATTTAATTCGGTGTGGGGTCTGTTTATAATATATCCTATAAGCTGGGCGGCGACGGCAGCAGTTCTTATGGTGCTGCTTGTATGCGTTCTCATAAGACTCAGTAAAAAGGAGAAGAGCAGGGATAATCCCTTGATAAATTAAATTCAAAAGGAGCGAAAATGAGCCTTAATATAAACGGCATAAAACTTGAATACGGCGTTGTTTTAGCTCCTATGGCAGGTTACACCGACAGGGCGATGCGCAAGGTTTGTCGTAGGTGTGGCGCTGAGCTTTCGTATACGGAAATGGTCAGCGCAAAGGCAGTGGTTTTCGGTGATAGAAAAACTGCGGAAATTGCAAAAATAAGAGCCGACGAGGGACCTGTGATTCTTCAGATTTTCGGAAGCGAGCCTGAAATCATGGCACAAGCGGCGCACAAATTACAAGCGCCGATAGCCGAAGGCTTCGCTGCCCCCGTTGGAATAGACATAAATATGGGTTGTCCCGTAAATAAAATTTTTGGAAACAACGAAGGCTCGGCATTAATGAAAAGCCCCGAGCTGATTTACAGAATAGTAAAATCGGTTCGTGAGGCTATAAGCATTCCATGTACCGTAAAGCTACGCAGCGGAGTAACGGAGGAGAGCATAAATGCGGTTGAATGTGCTCTGGCAGCCGAGGAGGGCGGAGCCTCTTTAATTACCGTTCACGGAAGAACGAGAAGGCAGATGTATTCGGGCAAGGCGAGCCTTCAGGTTATAAAAGACGTTAAGTCGGCGGTGAAAATTCCCCTTATCGGAAACGGCGACGTAACGGATTACTCCTCGGCGAGGGCTATGCTTGATTACACCGGCTGCGACGGAATTATGATAGGCAGGGGCGCCGTTGGCAATCCCTTCGTTTTTGAAGAGATTTTGTCGGGACTTAAAGGAGCTTCAGTCACTCCCCCGACCTTTGAAGAAAAATTCCTTATGGCAAAGGAGCAGCTTGAGCTGGCAGTCCTTGACAAGGGCGAGCGGGTTGCGGTAGCCGAGGCGAGAAAGCAAATAGCGCTCTACTTTAAGGGCGCCCCAGGCTCCGCCCACTTAAGAGC
>CAJGCM010000235.1 GCA_904501765.1 uncultured Clostridia bacterium
ATAGGGCCTTATTCCTTAGCGGCAAGGCTTCTTGACGTATCCGAGATTATGATGGATTGCTATGACGAGCCTGAGATGGTGCATACCGTGCTTGAAAAGGTGACCGAATTTCTTATCGAATACGCCAAGGCATATAAGGCGTCAGGGGCAAACGGTATTCTTATGGCGGAACCGGTAGCCGGTCTTTTGTCTCCCGACCTTGAGGAAGAGTTTTCCTCTCCATACGTTAAGAAAATCGTTGATGCGCTTCAGGACGAGAGCTTCTCCGTTATATATCATAACTGCGGAGATAACGCGCATCTTATGCTCGATTCCATTCTTTCCACAGGCTGCGCAGCATATCATTTCGGTAACGCCATGGTGCTTGACCGTGATATAATTCCTCATATCCCCGCTGACACCCTGGTTATGGGAAATATAGATCCTGCTGGTACTCTCCGCATGGGTAGTGTAGAAACGGTAAGGGAAGAAACCTTAGCGCTTCTCGAGCGCTGTTCCGGGTATCCTAACTTTATTCTTTCCTCCGGGTGCGATATACCTCCTATGACTCCTTGGTCAAATATAGATGCATTCTTTGCGGCATATGACGAATTTTATGGAAAGTAAAACGAAATACGTAAGAATTACGGTTGACGGTAAGGAGATGCTCGTTGAGCACGGCTCAAAGCTTTCCGATGCCCTAAATATAGAAAAGCCATGCGGCGGTAGAGGCAGCTGCGGCAAATGCAAGGTTAAAATAGACGGTGAGACAGCTCTCGCTTGCAGGTATACCGTAACGCAGCCTATCACCGTTGAAACGGGCGGAGTGAGTGAAATTTTCTCTGACACAGGCGCATCCGAGAGCGGCTCTATGACGGAAAATCTCGCATACGTACTTGATATTGGTACAACAACTCTTGCTTTAGCTCTGGTTTCATTGGACGAAGGAAATGTGGTTAAGGTGCTTACCGCTGCCAATCCGCAAAGGGTATTCGGAGCTGATATAATTGCCAGAATAGACTATTGTCGAGAGCATACGGTCGAGCGGCTTCAAGCCCTTTTGATAGCTGAGATAAACCGTATGATAAATAGCATAGGAGTGAGTGCCGATAAAATGTATGTAGCCGCAAACGTAACGATGCTTCATACCCTCTTCGGTATTGATTGCTCCTCAATAGGCGTCGCTCCATATACCCCCGCATTTCTCGAGGGGAAAACAGTACCTGCCAAAGAGATAGGTATAGAAGATGTGAATAGCGTAATCTCTTTGCCTTCTATCGCATCCTTCGTCGGAGCGGATTTGGTTGCGGGGCTTAGATATATAGGAATGCCTGACGAGGGAAAATACAATTTGCTCATAGATTTGGGTACAAATGCCGAGGTAGTGCTTTATTCAAGCCGAGGCGGTGTTTGCTCAGCGGCTGCAGCAGGGCCTTGCTTTGAGGGCGCTAATATCAGCTGCGGTATGAGCGCATCGGAGGGCGCTATATGTTCCTTTGAAATAAAGTCGGATAAGCCTACCTATAAAACCGTTTTTGATAAAGTCCCCGTCGGAATATGCGGTACAGGGCTTGTGGATATAATCTCCGAGCTTATTCGCACAGAGGTTATAGACGAGGGTGGATATATGGAAGAGGATTACTATATCACCGATACCGTGTATCTGTCATGCGGTGACGTAAGGCAGTATCAGCTTGCAAAGTCAGCGGTTTATTCCGCTATTCTCTCCCTTATGAAGGAGGCAGGCGTAGAATTTTCCGATATATCGAAAATGTATATCTCCGGTGGATTTTCTTCAAAAATAAACGTGAAAAGCGCTGCCGCGACAGGGCTTCTTCCGAGAGAGCTTATAAATCGTGCAGAGCCTCTTAACAACAGTAGCCTCCTCGGCGCCGTGCGCTATGCTACCGAGGGTGGCGACCTTAGCTGGTTTACGGAGAATATAAGATACGTAGACCTTACCGAGAGTTCTTATTTTTCGGATTTGTATATAGAAAATATGATGTTTGATATTGAATAATCAAAATTTAGCGCAAAATATTTTTAAGCATGAGTGTAAAAAACGGGCTGTCTCATTAAGAATTTAGTAAAATCAAAGCAAAACCGTAGAGAATACAGTTAAACTTATTGTAGGCAAATTCTTAATGAGAACAGAACCGGGGGCAAACGGATTTAGAGCAGAAATTGTCGTTCTCCGACCCGAAGGCGTACAAAAGTACGACGAGAGGAAGGAAACGGCAATAGAATAAAAAACAATAAAAAGAGGAAAACCGAAAGGTTTTCAACCTTGTGTTTTCGGTTCCTCTACATAAATCAAAAGAGGCGTTGTGTTTTTTCACAATGCCTCTCGTTTTTTATTCGGTTATGCCTAAATGCGACAGCCCCCTTTTGCTTTTTGCTAATCGCACCCGCTTTTAGCAGGTGACTATCAGCCTTTCCGATTTTTACGGCAGCTCCTCTTCGTCCTCCCAGGCTTTTATGTATCTTGCCAGCTCCTCATTTTCACCGACAGGGTAAACAGTGCTTATTCTTTTATAGATTTTCACTCGGTTGCCATCATCATTTTTTTCAAAGTTATCCAGCACGTAAACGCCCATAAAGTAGTATTTTCCGCTCTTCTTTTTTGCGAAAACCACTCTTACAGTGTGGTCTAATATCATTTTGTTGTGATGTAGTATATTCTGATTGAGCCATTCCTCGCGGATATAATCACCGTCAAAGCTATTTCTCCATATACCGTTATCCTCTTCGTTGAAATTGGAATGAGCCAAAAACCAAACGCTGAAGCCCTCGAGGGTTGCATCGGTTGCGTAAAGAAGCTTCTGTGGGCCAAAGCTTTCAGCCAAAGACATATCCCAGTGGTATCTTCTTCCTATTGACCTGTAAGCGTCTCTCGCAGAGTAGCCGAAATCCTCATAATCCTTAAAATCAAGAATTCTTGTATTATTAGAAGTCATATCCCCAAAGCTCCTTTGCTTTCTCTAAATTTTCCTCTTTTGCATCGC
>CAJGCM010000236.1 GCA_904501765.1 uncultured Clostridia bacterium
ACGCGTCAGCGTGTATCCTCATTCGGATTGATTACATTCAACGCTTCGTGTTGATTCCATACTGCAGATGAGCTGCGGATTCCATACACGCCTACGCATGATGATTTGATGCTTTGCGTTGATGTCCTTGATATTCAAGGATTTTTCGTGTTTTAGGGGTAAAAACACCCCTTTTTCACCATTGCACCTTTTCCCCGACCTTTTGGACTTGAACCTGCGACTTTAGAAAATTCTTGACATTTATTATGATTGTGATATAATGTATGAGTAAGATTAATTCTTGAAATACGGAAAGGAATGCCGAGATATGGTTAAAAATATTTTCAAAAAAGCAAACTGGATATGGTGCGAATCCGAAGGGCAGGCAGATGAATACGGCGAATTCTATTCCTCGTTCAACTATGACGGAGAGAAAAATGTAAAATTGAAAATATCCGCGGACAGTAACTACGCGGTCTATATCAACGGCAAATTTGAGGTCTTCGGGCAGTACGCCGATTTTCCCTACGATAAGATATACGACGAGGTCGATATTACAAAATTCTGCAAAAACGGCAAGAATCACGTTGCCGTTATAGTCTGGTATTTTGGTATAACAACGACTTCAGTCTATTACAAAGGAGAGGCTTCCCTTATTTTCGAAATAACAGAGGGAGAAAATGTTTTGTGCTTCAGCGGCGAGCAGACTCTTTCACGCCTTAGCCGTACCTACGATCAGCATGTATGCAAGATCATCACGGGTCAGATGGGGCTTTCCTTTGGCTACGATATGACAAAAGAGGACAAGTGGAAGATGGGAGAACTTTGCGGATTTTCAAACAGCGTTATCGTTTCAAAGCATCCATCTTGCCGAATTCGTCCGAATGAGAAGCTCGTCCTTGAAAAAAAGGTTTTGGGAAAAGAAATAAAGCGCATATCCGATAGCGATGTTATTTTTGAGCTGGGAAGTGAGCAGGTCGGCTTTGTAAGCATTGATATAACCTCTGATACCGAGCAGGATATTTTGGTAGCTTACGGTGAGCATATTGTGGACGGAAACGTAAGACGTATCATCGGACCAAGAGATTTCAGCTTCAAGATGCGTTTGCGCAAGGGAAAAAATAAGTATCTCAATCCATTTCGTCGTTTGGGGGCGAGATATTTGGAGATAAAATCTGAATCTCCCGTGACGGTAAATGAGGCGGCAATCACGCCGACCATGTATCCCGTAACTCTTAAACCTGAGCCTGAGCTTAACGAATATCGCTCGAAAATATACGATATCTGCGTAAACACACTGCATCTCTGTATGCATGAGCATTACGAGGACTGCCCCTGGAGGGAGCAGGCGCTCTACTGTATGGATAGCCGAAATCAGATGCTCTGCGGTTATTACGCTTTCGGAGAGTACAAGTTTCCGCGCTCCTGCCTTGAGCTTATATCAAAGGACGACCGAAAGGATAGGCTTCTTTCCATATGCTATCCCGTAAATTTTGATTATTGCATTCCTTCTTTTTCAATTCACTATATCACCGAGTGCATGGAATACTTGCAGTATTCAGGCGATAAAGAGTTTATTGAGGAGATATATCCCAAGCTTGAAAGTGTTCTTTCCGCCTTCCTTGAAAGACGCGAAAATGGACTTGTCCCGATTTTTGAAGGCAAACAGTACTGGAATTTCTACGAGTGGAGCTACGGTCTGGACGGCCACAGCATAGGCTACGAGCTACCGAAATTCGATATCATAATGAACGCGCTGATCTCTATTGCTCTTGAAAATATGGGCAAGATCGGAGATATGCTGGGTAAGCCGAACCAATATCGCGATATGATCCCCGAGATCAACCGTCGCATAAGAGAAGAGTTTTGGGATGAGGAGAAGGGCATGTTTGCGGACTGTCCGGACAAAGCCAGATACAGCGTTCTCGGCAACTCTCTGGCTATTCTTTGCACAGCGGCGGAGGACCCCAAGAGAGTATGTAACAGAATGCTCAATTTGGAAGGTGTGACGGATATCTCTCTCAGTATGCGTTGCTTCAAGTACGATGCGATGTTGTTTGCTGACAAGGAGAAATACAAGGATTATATTCTTTCCGAGATCGACGAAAATTACAGACCTATGCTTGAGCTTGGCAACGGGACCGTTTGGGAAACGGATGAGGGCGAAAGTGATTTTGAAAAAGCAGGAAGCCTTTGCCACGGTTGGAGCGCTATGCCGATATATTACTACAATATTTTATCATAAGATTTTTAATGAGTTCTAAAAGGCTTGAAATTGTTGGGGGGAACTCAGAAAAAAGCACTTGCTTCGGCAAGTGCTTTTTTCAACGAAATAAATCCCTTGCGGGATTTGTGAAATGCACTTCGTGCGTGAAATATGGCTTCGCCATGTGAAATACGCCTGCGGGCGTGTGGGGGATTTATTTCATTTCACATTGCGACAACGGAGCAATATTTCACAAGTTACGGAGTAAATTATTTCGCATTCGACGCGAGTCGAATATTTCACTAAAAAATATAAGTTGCAATTTTATCCTACGAGCGCACTCAAAGCCTTGTCTTTGTAGACGAGGCTTTTTTCTATTGTTAAAACTGAAATGTGTGCGACATCAGCTTAACAGTCATTGTTCCGCTTCGCAGAACTGACTGGAATTTGCTATTCGTCGGGCGGACACGCCGAATGGACGCAATGTTACATGATGTCGCTGGTTCGAGCCCGTGCCGTGGAAGCCAAGAAAAAGACCGTTTTCGAACGGTCTTTTTTCTATCCAATCCGAAGGATTGGCATGTAATCTCACCGCAGGTGAGTATGTAATCGCCGAAGGCGTATGGCATCACGCGTCAGCGTGTATCCTCATTCGGATTGATTACATTCAACGCTTCGTGTTGATTCCATACTGCAGATGAGCTGCGGATTCCATACACGCCTACGCATGATGATTTGATGCTTTGCGTTGATGTCCTTGATATTCAAGGA
>CAJGCM010000237.1 GCA_904501765.1 uncultured Clostridia bacterium
ATCTTCAAAACAACGAAAGGAGTGCGCTATGGAATTTGAAAGAGCGAATTTTAAGCTTAAGAGCGAATATCAGCCAACCGGCGACCAGCCTGAAGCCATAGCGGGGCTCCTGAAAGGAATTGAGGCAGGCGAGAGAGCGCAAACGCTTGTGGGCGTTACAGGCTCGGGTAAGACCTTTACTATGGCGAACGTCATAGCGCAGGCAGGAAGACCTGCCCTTGTTCTTGCCCACAATAAGACCTTGGCGGCTCAGCTATGCACCGAGTTCCGCTCCTTCTTCCCGGAAAATGCCGTGGAATATTTCGTATCCTATTACGATTATTATCAGCCTGAGGCATACGTGCCGGGAAAGGATATGTATATAGAAAAGGACGCTATGATAAACGAGGAGATAGATATGCTTCGTCATAGCGCAACCTCTGCGCTTTTTGAGAGGCGGGACGTAATTATCGTGGCATCGGTTTCCTGTATATATTCTCTCGGTGACCCCTTGGAATACGAGAGCCTTCTCGTTTCCCTGCGCCCGGGTATGGAGATGTCCAGGGACGAGCTTGTGCATAGGCTTGTGTCTATAAGCTACGAGAGAAATGACGTCAATTTTATAAGAAATAAATTCCGAGTCCGAGGTGACGTGGTTGAGATTTATCCGGCTTCGGCAAAGGAAAAAGCGATTCGTGTGGAATTCTTCGGCGACGAGATAGACAGGCTTACAAAAATAAACACGCTTACGGGCGAGGTTATCGAAAGTCTGTCCTATGCGGCTATATTCCCCGCGACTCACTATGCGGTGTCCGACGATAAGAGGGAAGCCGCTTTGAAGGAAATAGAAAATGAAATGATAGAGAGAAAGGAATGGTTCCTCTCTCAAAACAAGCTGATTGAAGCTCAAAGAATAGAGGAGCGCACAAAATACGATATAGAAATGCTCCGAGAGGTAGGCTTCTGCTCGGGGGTTGAAAACTATTCGAGAATTCTATCGGGCAGACCCGCAGGCTCAACGCCCTACACTCTTCTTGACTATCTTCCGAAGGATTATATACTCTTCGTTGACGAGTCCCACGTAACCCTACCGCAGGTAAAGGGAATGAGCGGTGGTGACTATGCAAGAAAGAAAAATCTTGTGGATTACGGCTTCCGTCTGCCCTCCGCCTTCGATAACAGACCCCTGTTTGTTGACGAATTCTGGGACAAGGTGGGGCAGGTTATATTCGTCAGCGCAACCCCGGGGGACTACGAAAAAGCCGAAAGCACAAATACAGTGGAGCAGCTTATCCGCCCAACAGGGCTTGTTGACCCGAGGATAGACGTGCGCCCTGTTGAAGGTCAGATTGACGATTTGATAGGAGAAATAAGGAAAACCGTAGCGAAGGGCGAGAAGACCCTCGTTACAACAATGACGACTAAAATGGCAGAGGTGCTGACAGAGTATCTTCAAACTCACAGCATCAAAGTAAAATATATACACCACCAGGTTGAAACCATCGAGCGTATGCAGATAATAAGGGATTTACGCCTTGGTGAATTTGATGTTCTGGTGGGAATAAACCTTTTGCGTGAGGGACTTGATATCCCGGAGGTTTCATTGGTTGCGATACTTGATGCGGACAAGGAGGGCTTCCTCCGCAGCGAAACCTCGCTTATACAGACCGTGGGACGTGCGGCGAGAAACGTAAACGGACACGTTATTATGTACGCCGATTCCGTAACCCGTTCTATGAAGGGCGCAATAGACGAAACCAACCGCCGCCGTGAAATTCAGACTGCTTATAACGCTGCTCACGGTATAACGCCCCGTAGCGTAGAGAAGAAGGTTGGCGACATAATCGAGATAGGCAAGAAGGTTAAGGATAAGGGCGATAGAAGCAAGAAAATGACGCCCTCCGAGCGCCAGAAAATGATAGAAAGGCTCACTGCGGAAATGAAGGAAGCTTCAAGAATGCTTGAATTTGAAAAGGCGGCATTCCTTCGTGACAGAATAAAAGAGCTGAAAATAACGAAATAAAAGGGATTGAAAATGTCGAGAAATATCGTAATTAAAGGCGCCAAGGAAAACAATCTGAAGAACGTGGACCTTGTGATACCGAGAGATAAATTCGTGGTTCTGACCGGACTTTCGGGAAGCGGAAAATCCTCCCTCGCCTTTGACACCTTGTATGCAGAGGGTCATAGACGCTTTGTTGAAAGCCTGTCTTCCTATGCGAGAATGTTCATAGGTCAGATGGATAAACCCGACGTAGACCTTATAGAGGGGCTCTCACCCGCTATTTCCATAGACCAGAAGACAACCTCCAAAAACCCCAGGTCCACGGTGGGTACGGTGACGGAAATATACGATTATCTCCGTTTGCTTTACGCCCGTCTTGGAACGCCTCACTGCCCCGTATGCGGAAAGGAAATCAAGCAGCAGACTCAGGACCAGATAGTAGATAAAATTCTCACTCTTCCCGAAGGGGAGCGAATTATGGTTCTTGCCCCCATAGTGAGAGCAGAAAAGGGTATGCACGAGAAGGTTTTTCAGGACGCAAGGAAAAGTGGTTTTGCCAGAGTAAGGGTTGACGGAAATATGTATGACCTTACCGAGGAAATAGCCCTTGATAAAAACAAAAAGCACACGATAGATATAGTCCTTGACCGACTTGTGATAAAGCCCGATATAAGGGCAAGGCTTTCCGACTCTGTGGAAAGCGCTCTCAGAGTGACGGATGGACTTGTAAATATAGTAACCGTACCCAGAGAGGGAGAGGGGGAGGAGCTTGAATTTTCGGAAAAGTATGCCTGCGAGGAGCACGGCATCAGCTTCCCTGAGCTTGAGCCCCGTATGTTCTCCTTCAATAACCCCATAGGCGCCTGCCCCGAATGTGCGGGTATAGGCAATATGCAGAGAATTTCCGTTCGTAAGCTGATACCCGATAAGGAGCTTACTCTTCGTGACGGAGGTATTGCG
>CAJGCM010000238.1 GCA_904501765.1 uncultured Clostridia bacterium
AAGGACGAGCTTGTCTTTGCTCACGGCGCCCTCAAGGCGCTGGCGGCAGACCTTATGAAAATAGCCAACGATATACGCTGGCTTGCCAGCGGCCCCAGATGCGGTCTTGGCGAAATATTTATCCCCGAAAACGAGCCCGGGTCGTCTATAATGCCCGGGAAGGTGAATCCTACTCAATGCGAGGCTATCACTATGATAGCCGTTCAGGTTATGGCAAACGATACGGCAATATCAATGGCGGCGTCTCAGGGAAATTTTGAGCTTAACGTGTTTATGCCGCTTCTTGCCTATAATTACCTTCAGTCTGTAGCACTTCTTTCCGACGGTATGAGGTCCTTTAGGGAAAGATGTGTGGCGGGCATCAGGGCAAACAGAGAGAAAATGAAGGAAAACCTTGGAAGGTCATTAATGACCGCAACCGCCCTTACTCCCATAATAGGCTACGAAAATGCCGCTTTGGCGGTACGTAAGGCTCACGAAAGCGGAATAACCCTTAAGGAGGCGTGTCTTTCCTTGGGTCTGCTTTCCGAGGGGGAGTTTGACGAGGCGTACCACCCCGAGAAAATGATATAATAGATTTCATAAGAACAACAATACGGTAGGTTATCGAATATGGATATAAGAAAAAAATCTTTAATGAAGCACTATGAGTGGGGCGGCAAAATAGAGGTGGTGTCCCGCTGTAAGGTGGAGAGCAGAGAGGACCTTTCCTTGGCTTATACCCCCGGAGTAGCGGAGGCGTGTATAAAAATCAAGGAAAATCCCGAGGAGTCTTACGCTCTTACGAGAAGGCATAATCTTGTGGCTGTAATAACGGACGGAACTGCGGTTTTAGGTCTTGGAGATATAGGCCCCCTTGCGGGAATGCCCGTTATGGAGGGCAAGTGCGCTCTTTTCAAGGAATTTGCAGGAGTTGACGCATTCCCCATTTGTGTCGCCAGTAAGAGTGCCGATGAGATAGTGAGGACCGTGTCGCTTATTTCAGGCTCATTTGGCGGTATAAACCTTGAGGATATAAGCGCTCCTCGGTGCTTTGAGATTGAGGCAAGGCTTAAAGAGTGCTGCGATATCCCGGTGTTTCACGACGACCAGCACGGAACGGCAATAGTGGTTGCCGCCGCTCTTATAAACGCCTTAAAGGTAGTCGGCAAGGATATATCAGAGGTTAAGGTTACCATAAACGGCGCAGGCTCTGCAGGAATAGCAATCTGCCGCCATTTAATCAATATCGGAATAAAGAACGTAATAATGGTGGATAAGTTCGGCATTATTTGCCAGGGTGATGACACCTTGAATGACTCTCACAAAAAAATTGCCGAGATAACTAATAAATCCCACCTTCGAGGAACGCTTGCCGATGCTATGGTGGGCGCCGACGTTTTTATTGGAGTCAGCGCTCCCGGGGTCGTCAGTCAGGATATGATAAGGAGTATGAATCCCGGCGCAATAGTTTTCCCTATGGCTAATCCCACTCCGGAAATTATGCCGAATCTTGCAGAGGAGGCAGGAGCCGCTGTTGTCGGAACGGGTCGCTCGGACTTCAAAAATCAGATAAACAACGTACTTGCGTTCCCCGGCATCTTCAAGGGCGCACTTGAGGTAAGAGCCCGCGATATTAATGAGGAAATGAAGGCTGCGGCTTCCTTTGCCCTTGCGGATTACGTAAAAGCAGAGGAGCTTTCCGCAGATAATATAATTCCCTCGGCTCTTGATAAAAACGTGGCAAGAGTTGTGGCTGATGCGGTAATCGCCGCCGCAAGGAAAAGCGGAGTTGCAAGACTTTAAGTGCGCTCGGCATAGAGGCGAATGGGAAGATGCCGAAGAGGCATTGACAAAGGTCTGAAAATGTCGTATAATGAACTCAGCCCGCACCGGGGTTGTTTAAATAATAGGAAGCACAAAGCATTAAGGAGGACTTTATGAAGAAATTTTTTGAAGAATTCAAAACCTTCATAACCCGAGGCAACGTTGTTGATATGGCTGTCGGCGTTATCGTAGGTAGCTCGTTTACAGCTATCGTAAACGGACTCAGTAATTTTATTTTGAAGCCGCTTATCAACGCTCTTTTGGCTCTTCTGTTTGGTCAGGATTCTCTGTCGGGAATTTATACGTTCTTAATTCGTGTAGATACAACTGCAGATGTGCTTGACGAGGCAGGAAACGTAATAGGTACTCAAATAGTTCCCGACCTTGCGCAGTCCATTTACATAGATTGGGGCGCATTTATAAATGCGATTATCAATTTCTTCCTCGTGGCGTTCGTTTTGTTCACGATAGTTAAAATATTTAACCGCATAAGAGAGGGACACAAGAAGGCGGTTGAGGATTTCCTTGACGATTTCCCCACCAAGGAAGAGAAGCGTGAAATGAAGGCTCTCGGCCTTAACTACAAGGACAATGAGGTTCTTGCTCAGTATAGAGCGGAAAAGGCAGCCGCAGCGGCAGCCGAAGAGGAAAGGAAGAAGGCCGAGGAAGAGGAAAAGGCAAGGCAGGAAAGACTTGAAAATCCCACCACGGAGGACCTTCTTAAGGAAATAAGAGATATACTCAAAAAAGGAAGATAACCTTCTTAGGCGTTTTAATTAGCGAGAGGAAGGCTATCGGTTAAAACCAACAGAAAAAGAGATAACATTTCGGCTATGAACCGATTTGTTATCTCTTTCTGTTGTATAAGGGTTTGGGCTTAGCCCAAGTGCATTTGACCGGTCAAATGCGATGCTCGCACTTAGTGATATTTTTCAAATTCTCCGCTAAGAACGTCACCCATTCTCTGTCCTTAATTTTTTATTTAACTTTCGACTCTGCCTCTTTCTCCGCGGTCTTGATCTCGTAGTAGATCTTGACGAGGTTTACCCACTTCATAACGACGAGGGGCTTTTGCGGGAAGCAGCGGTAGGAGATGTCTCCGTGCTGGATCTCGAAGTTTCTGCCCGGCTTG
>CAJGCM010000239.1 GCA_904501765.1 uncultured Clostridia bacterium
ATTACACAATTAACAAATTTCTAATTTTTTACGCATGCAAGTCAATTTTGAAACATTTTGAGAACTTTTGAAACATTACGAAACAGATAGACTTGCAGCATTACTTGCATCATTATGGCACACGTAAAACTAACGTGCGACACTCGCACAATCAAAAACAACGGAACAAGTCCCGTAAAGGTGGCGGTCGCTCATCGTGGTCAATACATCTACTTCTCCACTGGCGTGGATGTGCTGCCGTTCTTTTTCAATGATGGACGAATAGAGGGCGACCCGAATGCTAAGCAATTCAACGCAATCTTACGCAAGCGCCTTGGCGAGATTGAAGATGCTCTGCTTAATATCGAACGCACGCAGCGCCTTTCATCGCTTTCGCACAAGCAACTTCGAGAGCTTATACTTCGTGAAGTCGAGCCTGAGCGCTTCCAGAAAAAACCATCGCTCATTAGTGACGGATTCGAGCATCAGCGTGCTAACGTGAAGTATTCAACAGCGCTGTCGTATAGACTTGCTGAGAGCTATCTTAAGCGTTTCGTAGGCGAGCGAAAATATGCAGACCTCACCTACGACGATTTAGATGCTAAAATGATAAACAAACTATATGATTACATGCGGAAGAACGTCAGCGTTAATTCTGCTGCTATTTACATTCAGAAGGTCAAATCGGTCTTCAATTACGCCATCGAGGAGGAGCTGACAAATAACAACCCATTTAGGAAATTAAAGCTCAAACGCGAAAGCACACGCAGTCGAGCGCTGAACATCGACCAGCTGCGCAAGTTCCTGAATGTTGAATGCGATTACAAGGAGCGAGAAGCGCTGCTCATCTTCGAGCTATCGCTGCTGCTGCTCGGTATCAACTTCACCGATATGTATCACGCTAAGCCACCCGTTAAGGGTCGTGTAGAGTACCGAAGAGCGAAGACTGGCAAGGCTTACAGCGTCAATGTCGGGAAGCGAGCGAAAGAAGTGCTCGCCATCATTGGCGGCAAAGATAGGCTAATACAAGCGCGCAGCAAGACAAGGCAAGCAGCCATCATCAGGACTAATCGCAGACTCGCAGAACTCAGCGAGCGTTGCGGTAAGGACTTCCCAACGGTGACGACTTATTGGGCGCGTCACACATGGGCAACGCTGGCGGCATCACTCGGCATCCCTCGTGTCGTTATAGGTGCAGCGCTCGGGCACACATGGGCAGAAACTACTGGAATCTACGTTTCTGTCAACGAAGCGAACATCGACGCAGCTTCTCGAATCGTAGAAGAATACATCTACGAGAACAAGCGACCGAGCAATATCTTCGAAGCCATTGCCGACGATTTTGTTCGCTAAATTTTGCGGCTCACAAATAATCCGTAATTTTGTCGTGCCAAATCAACTCGGTAAAATAACCGAGTATAAATAAAAAGAGAGGGTAGCTGGTGCTATCCTCTCTTGCTATTATTTAATTTCGTACAATGATGACTTCATAACCTTTCCTTTGCAAAGCAGAAACCTTGAGTGCTAAACCTCCTGCGATGGATGAGCGTAGCATTGTCATACTATAACCAGCCTTAACCTTGTCTAATATTGGGTCTTGGAACGTATCAACTACCACCTTTGCATCTTCATCGTAGGCAACGAAAAAACCGCCAAAGTCAAACAAATAGAGCGCATCCTTCTTTTCTTTAAGTGCGATGTAATCTTTGTGCATCAAACCAGCGGTGATAATTTCTGCCTTAACTTCGTAGTCGTTATATGTTTCAAGTGTCTTCATCGTCTTTTTTCTTATGATAATTTCTAAATCTAATGCTTCGCAAATTTTCTCAATGCTTGATATTCTTAAATCCCTTTTGCCTGCCTCCATGTCGGAAATATATGGGTTATGTTTCCCTATTTTTTCAGCCAACGCTTGGAGCGTTAACCCTTTACTTTTTCTTGCTTCTCTAAATATTCCGTAGTCCATATTATTTTTTTTTGTAAATTTGCCCCCGAATTAACGGGGGCTTTGGTTAATACTGCTCATCGCTCAAAATATCATTGAGAAGATGAAGAATGTTTTCTATCTCTCGGATAGTTCTTTGATTGTCGGAATTTTCGAGGATTGCAAGTTTTCGGAGAATTTCGGCAATCAATTCGTTTTCAATGCTCATTTGGATTTTTACACCTCCTTTCTTTTTGATTACATTACAAAATTACAAAATAATATAGAATTATGCAAATATTTTCTACATTATTTTGTAATTTAAATGTGATTTTTATTGTTTTATCGCTATTTTGTAGCCTACTACTTTACAAATACGCATTTCTCTTTCTGCAACACTCGCAAAGTAACCTCTTCACCTTCGGAAAGAGCATCATGGAGAAATCGCCCACCAAATAGGCGAACTCCTCGCTCACTTGGTTTATCTTCTCACTGCTGGCGATATGGGCGCAAACGTGGGCAATCTCGTGCGTGATTGTGTTGAATTGCTCCGCTGCGCTTTCGGCAAGTGACGTTACCATCACGCTGCGCCTTGCTCGGTGGTTGGTGTAGGTAAGTCCACCGTTCAGCTCCCCACTCATCAGCTTGCGCCTTGCCTTGCCGTAAGTAACACCTCGGCAGCCTATTAGGCGAAGGTTCGCCAGTATCTCTTCCGTAGCGTAATGGGTGACGGATACATACGCATCCACCACCCAGTCATAACGCTCTATGTAGAATCTCGCCCGTATCATAGCAGCTCCGCCCAATCTACACCTACACCTTTAGCGACCATCGTAGCGTACCATCTGCGCATCGTCACGCCATCTGCTGCGTCGGGGTCGTCGAGCACATCCTTAACGTATAACGCAAGGTGCGCTTCGTCGGGGATGCTGGACTTGAGATAGTCCGCCTTGCCCATGTTCGC
>CAJGCM010000240.1 GCA_904501765.1 uncultured Clostridia bacterium
AGGATTTATTTCTATTTCAAAAAACAAAGCTACGTTTATTAAAAAGTCGCCTTCCTGTAAAAGTGAGGCGACTTTTTAATATTGGGGTTGATTTTGCGAGAAATCAAGGCTGTATTTTCTGATTTTCGACGTGAATTTTCTCCTCCCATAAAAGGGGATAACTGACTATTTCCCCTTTATCCGCATCCTCAAGGAGCATACTGACGGCGTATATTTTGCTGTTTGAATAGGTTTTGTAATAGTACACTCCCGTGTCAAGATTCATACAGCAGGAATACTGAGTTCTTACGGCTTTATCTCCGATTCTTACGCAGCCCTCGACCTGCTCAACAGCAGATAGAATATGGAAGAATTGGTTAACCGACCCCGGCTCTGTGTCGGGGGTCAGGGCATTAAGCTTTGTAAAGACAGCTCTTACAAATCTTGATTCAGAGGTGCTATCACCGGGGAGTCCAAAGGCGCCTGTGCCTCTGCTGTTTGGCGAAATATTTAACCTTTCGGCAAGTCCTCCTTTTGCATCCTTCGGAGAAAGATGAAGATATTTTTTTAAGTTTTCTATTTGGTGAGGGAAAGGGGGGTTATTGGTCAGAACTCCTATTCGGTTCTGGCAAACGGCAATCCCACCCTCTAACGGCTCTGCTACGGCAGAGCTGTTTTTATCAGCAATTAGAAAATGGAGATCCGATAGGGGAATATCCTTTTTATATGGGGTGGCGACAAGGTTTATATTTTTAATAAGCGCCACCGCCTCCTCGGTGGTTTTTGCAGAGGAAAGAATTTTCGGGATAAGCTCGTATGGGGCTAAATTCAACTTATCCTCCCTTGCGTCACCGTAGTGTGCGTTCCCCGGGAAATTAAGAGCCGCCACGGCGAGTCCGTATTCGTTTACCCCGTCGTAGAGAAGAGGATAGCCGTCGCATATTTTCGCCATACCTATCATTGCATAGTGGTGTGTTTGTAGCTTCTCGTGCTTGTAGGGCAGGGGAAAAGCTCTCGGAACAAAGACGACGCATTCCCCATAGACCTCCTCGTGGTCAAGATTTCTGCCGAAATAGTACCCTGCGGCAGAAAATGTAATAGCCGTGCACATATTTATTATCTCCTTGGCTGTAATTTACTTTTATTATGCTCGGTATTTGACGGCTATATTCGACTTGATATAATTCTTTTTTGGAAAATGGGCAAAAGAAAAGGCGGGCAAGAGGATTTGGTGAGCGCCAAGTTCTTTACCCGCATTTTGATATATGATGTAAATTTTATCTGTTTCCAAGCTGCCAGAAGGCAACCGCCCCTGCGGCGGCAACGTTCAGCGAATCAACGCCGTTTGACATAGGGATTTTTACCGTATAGTCGCATTTTTTTATGGTTTCAGAGGAAAGCCCGTCACCCTCAGTGCCGAGAATTATAGCGAGCCGCTCTTCCTTCATAAGAGCCTCGTCATCAATGCTGACAGAGTCGTCGGACAGAGCCATTGCGGCAGTTTTGAAGCCAAGCTCCGACAGCTTCTTAAGACCTCTTTCGGGCCAGTCGGCAGGGGAAGCTCCTATGGTAGCGAATGGTACGTTGAAAACCGTACCCATACTTACACGCACAGCCCTTCGGCATAGTGGGTCGCAGCAGGTGGGAGTGATAAGAACTGCGTCTATATGCAGGGCGGCGGCAGAGCGGAAAAGCGCTCCTATGTTCGTCGAATCGCAAATACCCTCAAAAACCGCCACTCTCTTAGCTCCCCTGAGTATTTCCTCCACCGTTTTTTGAGCGGGTCTTCTCATAGCGCACAGGGCACCGCGTGTCAATTCAAAGCCTGTAAGGCTTGTGAGCATCTGTCGGCTTGCGGTATATACAGGTACAGCCTCTCCGTTATCAAGGGTGCATTTTGACACTCGCTCTATAATGCTCCTGACGTCGGAATTTATAAGTCTGTCCTCTGTAAGCAGGCTGATTGGCTCGCAGCCTGAGTCCAGAGCAACGTCTATTACGGTAGGGCTTTCGGCTATGAAAATCCCTCGGTCGGGCTCAAGCCTGCGCCTGAGTTGGGCACCTGTCAGACGTACGTAAACGTCGAGGGCGCTATCGTTAAAATCGGTTATTTCTATAATATCAGCCATAGCTTTCGTCTCCGGTTTTGGCAATCTTTCAGTCTTCATTTTCATATATTGTAGCATAAAAAACGCTTTTTGTCTACGAGCGTCGGGCAAAAAAGAAAAAAGAATTGAAAAAAGTTCGAGTCCGTGTTAAAATATAGAAAAAGCGTGAGGTGCCTTATGATAAAAATTATGTTTGTCTGCCATGGCAATATATGCCGCTCTCCTATGGCGGAGTTTATATTTAAAAAAATGCTCTCGGTGGAAGGGGTGGAGGATAGCTTTTACGTATGCTCTTCCGCTACAAGCTCGGAAGAAATATGGCGGGGAGTAGGCAATCCTGTTTATCCACCTGCAAAGGCGGAGCTTGAAAAGCACGGTATTGAGTGCGGAGGCAAAAGAGCCGTTCAACTGACAAAGGAGGACTACGGTAAATACGACCTCTTTATCGGTATGGATTCTATGAATATAAGAAATATGCATAGAATTTTCGGTGGTGATAAGGAGGGGAAAATACGTAAGCTTATGGACTATACAGGCAATGGAGGCGAGGTTTCCGACCCCTGGTATACCGAGAGATTTGATATAGCTTACAGGGATATTTACGAGGGGTGCTGCGGCTTGCTTGAAGATTTGCTTAAGCATATTTAAGAAGAATTCGTTGAATTATAGAAAAAATCTATCTCTCAAGGCCTTATGAATTTGAGCCCTATACGGCTAACAATATAGAAAAGGCGGAGTACATTAGAGGCTATGCCCGAATTTACATAAAAC
>CAJGCM010000241.1 GCA_904501765.1 uncultured Clostridia bacterium
CATGATAGCTGAAATTATCTCGCCTAAGCTCTCGGCTGAATTTATTGCGGCTCTTAAGTGGGCGGAGCCTGGGGCGCCCTTAAAGTAGAGCGCTATTTGCTTTCTCGCCTCGGCTACCGCAACCCGCTCGCCCTTGTCAAGGACTGCCAGTTCAAGCTGCTCCTTTGCCATAAGGAATTTTTCTTCAAAGGTCGGGGGAGTGACTGCAGCTCCTTTAAGTCCCGACAAAATCTCTTTAAAAACGAAGGGATTGCCAACGGCGCCCCTGCCTATCATAATTCCGTCGCAGCCGGTGTAATCAAGCATAGCCCTCGCCGAGGAGTAATCCGTTACGTCTCCGTTTCCAATAAGGGGAATTTTCACCGCCGACTTAACGTCTTTTATAACCTGAAGGCTCGCCTTGCCCGAATACATCTGACTCCTGGTCCTACCATGCACCGTCAGAGCACAGGCTCCTCCCTCCTCTGCCGCGAGAGCACACTCTATCGCATTTACGCTTGCCTCGGTAACTCCCGCTCTCAGCTTTACCGTCAGAGGAATATCTATCGCCTCGGAAGTAGCCTTTACTATTTTGTATATCAAATCCGGATTTTTCATAAGGGCAGAGCCTTCACCGTTACCGAATATTTTATTTACCGGGCAACCCATATTTATATCAATTGCCACAGGTGACACGCAGCCCTCCTCCACAGAGCACTGTAATTTGTGCGCCGCCTCTGCCATGATTTCAGGCTCGCTTCCGAAAATCTGAAGAATCACAGGTCCCTCGTCGGCTCTTATTTTTGCAATTTCCGCAGTTTTTCTATCACCGAAAACCACTGCCTTTGCGCTGACCATTTCCGTATATGAAAGCTCGGCACCCATTTTTCGGCACACCATACGCATGCCTCTGTCTGTATAGCCTGCCATAGGAGCCAAAATGACGCCGTACGGAAGCTTTGTGTCACCGATATTAAGGCTCATTTTTAACTCCTTTCCAATTTTAAAATTAGATTTAATTTAGCTTTGAATTATGCGTCCGGCCACTCAAGCTGCCTTGCTAAGCTTTCGAATGGAGAATAAGAGCAGAATCAGAAGAGCCAATGCAGTTAGAGTAAAGGTTATGGGATAAACCATCATAATACCCCACATCGAGTTAAATTCCGGCAAGGGGAATACGAACGTTATCCATAAAATCCTGAAAAGGCAGGCTCCGATTAAGGATATAACCATAGGGGTTATAGAATAGCCAAGCCCGCGGAGCGTTCCTGAAAACACCTCCATAAGGCCGCAAAGGAAATAGAAGGGCAAAATCATATACATCAACCCTATCGCTTCTTCTATAATCAGGTCAACACCCACCATAGACGAATCTACAAACAGAGAGCAAAGAGGCTTTGCAAGTAAAAGCTCAATCCAGGAAACCAGAATTCCTATCGTTCCAACCTGAATTACCGAATAAAGGAGAGTTTTCTTAATTCGCCCAATTTTTTTAGCACCGTAATTCTGCCCTGTAAAGGTCATAGCTGCATGAAGATAGCAGTTCATAGAGATATAGGTTATATTATCTATGCTACCCTCAATAGTTTTTGCCGTAATCGTGCTTGTGGGAAAGGTGTTTATGGCACCTGTGATTATAACGTTTGACAAGCAGAAGAGGGCGCTCTGTATTCCCGTGGGAATACCATAGCGGAGTATGCGGAGCAGAAGTCCGCCGTCAATAGCTACCTTGGAAATTGAGAATCCGTAGCACTCGCCTCTCTTTTTCATAAGATGCACCACTATCCATACCGCCGATACGTATTGAGAAATAACCGTAGCCCAAGCAACACCGTCTACCGACATTCCAAAGCATATTACGAATACTAAGTTCAGCAGCACGTTTACAAGACCGGACACGGAAAGAACGATAAGTGAGGTTTTTGAATCCCCTACTGCTCTGAGCACCGATGCTCCGAAATTATATACCGACATAGCAGGAAATCCCACAGCAACTATCTTGAAATAAAGCTCTGTTTTATCTAAAATATCCGCATTTATCCCGATAAGCTCAAAGGCAGGACGGGCAATAAGGAAGCCTATAACTCCGATAACGACGCCACCTATTAAGGAGAAGGTCATAGCGGTATGTACGGATCTTGATACAGCACCGTCATTCTTCGCTCCGTAAAACTGCGCAACAGTTACCGATGCGCCTGAGGCAATTCCCATAAGAAGGCTTGTTATAAGCCCTGTAAAGCTGGCTGTGCTGCCAACCGCCGCCAGCGCAAGCTCGTCTCCCGAGAAATTGCCTACAACTATATGGTCTGCCATATTATAGAAAATCTGCAACATTCCCGTCAGCATTATGGGGAGCGCAAATAAAAACAGCCTGACAAACATCGGCCCTTCGGTAAAATCAACCTTCGGCTTAATTCTTTCCAATCCGAACACCTCGAATCCTTTTCGCTATAGGCGAAATAATTGTTATTTAAAAGATAAAATTAAAGTGTCAAGTTCATTATATATGCCCCTCCCCTTTTTGTCAATAGCTTTGGCATTTAAATTTTATTTAAATGTTTTACAAAAAATCACTTCATAAAAACAAGCCAAAAATCCTCCTGCCTCTGCGCAAAAAGCGGCACTCTGCGCAAAAAAAGCAGGCACTGTAATACAATGCCTGCTATTAGCTTATGCTATTTTATCAAAGGTGAAGAACTCTATCATTTATCTCCTGCGTTCTACCCTGGTTCCAATACTGAGTTCCGATATAGCCGCAGGTTCTTCTTGCGACGTTCATTTTAGCCTGGTCACGGTTCTTGCAGTTGGGGCATTCCCAAACAAGCTTTCCGTCCTCGTCCTTCTCAATC
>CAJGCM010000242.1 GCA_904501765.1 uncultured Clostridia bacterium
GACCGCACGGGGTGTAGGGGTGCGGAATACAAATGTGAACCAGACCGTGCAGGCTGAAACAATGTCGCGGATATCTCTACTACCACAAGCCACTTCTTTTCTCTGCTCGTGTAGCTCAGCTGGAAGAGCAGTAGCCTTTTAAGCTATGTGTCGGGAGTTCGAACCTCCCCACGAACACCAATTTTTCAAAATAGCACTTGACAACTGGGCAGTCTTGTGCTATAATAAGACCATAAGAAAGGAGAGCGAAAAGCGATGACTTGGGTCTAGGGGTGGCGCCCGATAATGCCAAATTGATTAATATTCTTATAGATGCCTAAGCGGGGTAGGCTCCCATACACCATGATCCGGAGGATGAATACTATGACTTGGACTTAGCTTTAGGGTGTGGCTCGCCCGCACCAAGAAGCCTACATCGACCCGCAAGTCCAGTAGACTGGCTGGAAACTGCGGAGCGTGAATTGTGCATACTAGAAAGGTTCCTCCGAGGGGCAGTCCCCTCGGGGGTCATTTTTTTTTACATTTTATAGCTCGGCGGAGCGTTTGCGACTGAAACGCTCCGCTTTTATGTTTTATTTTGTCCTTGCCAATTTTTGGATAGATTTTTTGCACAAAAATTACAAAACTAAAAATCCTGTATTTGTGCAACATTACCTATTGACTTTCAATCTGAGGTGTGTTATACTATTGGTGTCAAGGGGAGATGCGAGGTAAACAGTTGCGATGGTCGACCCAACTGTTGATAGACAAGGGCAAAAGAATTTCAAAGAAATTCAAAAAAACCCCTTGACAAACTGCTCAAAGTATGCTATAATAAATAAGCAATGAGGGCGTAGCTCAGATGGTAGAGCAACTGACTCTTAATCAGTAGGTCGAGGGTTCGAACCCCTCCGCCCCCACCAAAAAAAAGCACTTGACAAATCACCAAAGATGTGATACAATAAGTAAGCAATGGAGATGTAGCTCAATCGGTAGAGCGACTGGCTGTTAACCAGTGGGCTGGGGGTTCAAGTCCCTCCATCTCCGCCAAAAAAAATTAAAAAAGTGCTTGACAAACTACTCAAAGTGTGCTATAATAAGTAAGCAATGAGGGAAACCCCCTCTGCTAATAAAAAATTGGGTTGCGACCTACCGCAAGATTGGAGAATGATACTATGGCTAACAAGACTAAGATGACCAAGGCTAACTACTTCACCGCACTGTCTGATTTCCTGTCCGAGAATCCCGATGCTGTGTTCCCCACCGACAAGGGCGACATCTCTGCTGACCAGATGACCGACTTCATCGCTCACGAGCTGGAGCTGCTTGCCAAGAAGAACTCTGCCGAGAAGAAGCCCACCGCTCAGCAGACCGCCAATGCTGGCGTGGCTGATGCCATCTACGCCCACATGGTCGAGGGTACTCTGTACACCATCACCGACCTCATCAAGTCTGTTCCTGCGTGTTCCGAGCTGACTAACCAGCGTGTGTCTGCCATCGTCCGTGGCATGATCGGCACCAAGGTCGAGCGTATCGAGGATAAGCGGAAGGCTTACTTCCGCAAGGTTGCGGTCTAATCCAAGGGGGGGCAAATCGCCCCCCACTCCCAGAAAAAAAATAAATTTCCTGTTGACAAATCCCATGGTCTGTGCTATAATTAGTACAGAAAGGAGATGAAGCCCAATGGTAAAGTGCGATGAAAAGCTGATTGCCCAGCACATGCAAAAGCTTGGCATTTCCCGAGAGGAAGCAATTCAGCTCATCGAAGATGACCAAGCTATCGACCGTGGTGCGAAGATGTTTGAGCTTGACCCCGAATTGGAAAAGGGCGCAAAGAAGGCAAGACAAGCCGAGCGCAAGGCAAGTACCGCCCCTGTAAAGCGAGAACACAAGGCAAAGCCCGAAAAGGCTGAAATCTGTTCCGCAATGATGGACGGCTTGAAGTCCATCGGAGTTGACGAGTTCACCATCAACAATCCCGAGCGAGAGTTCGTGTTCATCCGCAATGGCACGAAGTACAAGGTCACCCTTGCCTGTCCTCGTTCCTAAAGGCTCTTGAGGGGTCGAGCCTATCGACCCCATCCCAACGGGGCAGAGCAGACTGCCCAACTGCGAGAGGTTGTCGCCAACTGAGCGGTCGGTTGGGAGAACCACCGAAACAAACTCCGAAAAAACCCCACTCCTTTTGACCGCAGGGGGTGGGGCGGATTTTTTTATGCATTTTGCCTATTGACAAATCCAAAAGGATGTGGTATAATTGACGGGGCGTTCTTGATTGTGAACGCCGGAATTTCCATTATACCACGCCGTCAGCAATTTGTCAAGAGGAAAGTTGCACAAAGATCTAGCAATTTTTTTTCCCGAATTTGTGCAACATTTCCAGTTGACTTTTGGTGCGGTCTGTGATATACTATCATTGTCAAGAGGCGGGGCGTAAATCAATCTCCATGCGAGCCATTAAGCTTGCTGACGACGAGTGGATTGGGGCTGACCGAGTCGACAGTCAGAGTTGCCCACCTTAGCCGATTCCAAAATAAAAAATAAAAAAAGTTTGGAAAACCTCTTGACAAATCACCCAAGTTGTGATACAATAGGGGTACAAAAGCAAGAGGGATAGGCACAGCAAGCGACTTGGGAAAGGCGGTAAGACGGTGTAACTCCGTCCTAACTCTTGACTTGGAGGGACAAGCCCCACCATTACCTCCAAAAAAAAAATAAAAAAATGCTTGACAAATCACCAAAAGTGTGATATAATCAAGATACAAATGAGGGATGCGAGGCAGCCTGAGAGCAAGGGTTGACCCACGAGAGTCATGTAAGACCTCGACGATAAAGTCCTCGACC
>CAJGCM010000243.1 GCA_904501765.1 uncultured Clostridia bacterium
CTCGGTCATATCGCACTCTTCCAAGGTCTGCTCGTCGTACCAATCAGAGCCGTTGTCATAGACGCAATCATCGACCTGACGACGCAAGTCCTCTTCGTTATAAGACTTGATATAAAAGTCGGACTCTTCACCCACGAAAGGTGTATGGCAAGTTACTTTATAAAACTTCATTTCTTTCTCCTTTTCTCTTGGACCCAGTAGTTGGACTGCTTTCAACAGCTCCTTTCGCAACTCTGGGGAAATTGTGGGCTGTCCAACGACTATTACTTTTGCATTTGATGGTACAACGATAATGTTCATATCATCACCAACTTACATATACGAGGATAGATACCTCATATCCGAGGGCGCGCAATCCTTCAATGATTTTGATTTCAGAGCGCAAGCCTCGCGCGTATCGACTACCGCTCTCACCCTTACCTTCTTGCCACTCCAAATCCTCACGGAGTTGTTCAAGTCTGTCAAGGGTAAGGTCAAGAAGCACATAAGAGTCATTCTCTACCTCTTGCACAAAATCGCACTCGTAAATAGAAACTGCATATGCCTCTTCCAGCTCCCAACTGTTTACTACGGGGACATTAGTTATTTTCATTTTGAGCCTCCTTCTCACGAACATAGTTGGTAATAGTGTCTTCGACTTCGTTCAGAGTTTCCTCTTCCTCTTCCGTCAGAAAGCCTGACGCGTAAAGAGTATCAAAGAAACCGCTTAATTGTTCAAGCGCAGTTTGAATGTCCATTTCACATATCCTCCAATACCTTCTGCAAACGCTGCAGTTCATTAACCATAAGGTTTCCCAACTTATCCTTGAATTCAGCAGAAATCATACAGAAATCTTCAGCGTCTCTTACCGCGGCTTCAATAGAGTCCATCATAGACTCAAAACCGTCAATGTTGTCCAACGCTCTTGCTACAGCCAAAGCCTTATCTCTTGTCATTGATTTTACCTCTTTTCTTTATCTTACATATATATTATAACATATTTTTTTATAAAAATCAAAGAGGCTCTTTGCCACCAAAAAGCAAGAGCCTCTTCTCTGGAAGATATATGTAAAATACGCCAGCAACCTCACCGTCACCCGATCGCACTTGAGGTTGATTTTGTATGAATTTTTTTGTATAATATATATAGAATAATGTAAAGTAAACGGAGGTACTCACACTATGTTATCCATTCTTGCAGGCATCCTTATCGCACTTGGTGGAGTTGCCTATCTAAAAATCGGTGGAGTTGTCGGCGCAGTTCTATTTTCCATAGGACTTCTGACGATTTTACATTTTAAGTGCGAACTATTCACAGGCAAAGCTGGTTTGCTTGCTTCGCGCGCAATCCATCCAATAAAGTTGGGTGGCATATATTGCGGTAATATGATTGGGTGTGCCCTTATGGTGGGATTATTGTCCCTCACCGCACTCAGTTAGAGTATCGGCGACCCGGCTGCCGCAATTACCCTTGTCCGTTAGACGAATTTATGGTATGAAAACATAATTTTTGGTGTTCTATGCGGAATATTTATGTATATCGCCGTCGCACATTACGAAACAAAGCCGTGGGTGACGGTTATGTGCGTGGCGGGATTTATCTTATCAGGTACAAACCACTGTGTCGCAGATATGTTCTATCTGTTTATGGGTGGTTTTAGTTGGTTAGGTTTACTCGCTCTTGGATGTACGACCGTGGGGAATATTATCGGTTGTAACCTTATTCCTCTTCTTCTTCGTCTTCACCAGTGGTTTCTTTTACATAAAACTCAACCCAAGACTCGATCTCGTTGATGTAGTGCTCGGTGATGACATCCTCGTACTCGTTTTCGGTTAAATCCTCGAGCATACCGGACTCGCGCAGGTCCTCTTCGCAGTCCTCCCACGACATAATGCCGTGATAACCCTCGTAGGATTGGTATTCCTCTTCCGCGAGTTGATAAGCGTATTTTAATGCTTCCCCCTCGTCTTTAGCTTCGATAGTACAGTGATATGATGCGCCACCAAAGCTACCGCCCATTCCGGCGTATATCTTAAACTTCTTCATAAACCATCCTCCACTTTCCGCAGGTATTATTTTGTTTCAAACAGCCAAATTCGGGGTCAAAACAAGGACAACCTTTTTGGCAAGTCTGACGAATTCTTTCGGGGTTAGGAATATCCGTTACGGCAATCACATTTCCCTGACGGATTTCCTTTTTAATAAACTTTGGAAGTGACGACGGATCGCTTTGGAATAAACAATCTCCGCCACACTTACAAGTGGCACAAGTTCCACTCTTGGAAGAACAACTCTCGCAAAGGAAATGCAAGTGGTTCTCGTCCGTCACGTCAATAATTGGATTGACAGTCATCTTGCCGCAAATGTCGCAAGTGCAAATTTCGGAAGTAAACATAGGGCAACCGCCCTCATCTTTCTCGAACTTCTGGCGAAAGTAGGGACATACCCCGTTATTGTGCTGCCACAGGGCGCAGCTCCCGCAATATCTTATCTTCACGATTCCATTTCCTCCTCAATAATGCAGGGAATATCCATCTCGGTAGCGTGGTTGTCAATGCCGCAGATATATGTTCCCCAGTCGTCCATATAAATATGGTCACACGCGGCGCAATACTTACAATCTCTTGGCAACTTCCAAATGCAATCGCGCCAAATGCGTTTCGTGTGTTTTGCATCGCCCATCCGATAGAGCGACCAATTCGTTAAGTTATATTTATCCGTAACATCGCCCGTTACATCATAAGTCCGTCCCGTGTCATAAAAAGACACTACGAAATGATTTTCAACGGGGTCATATTCAGTTGTCGGACCCCAATCGGAGAAGCGTTCGGTAAG
>CAJGCM010000244.1 GCA_904501765.1 uncultured Clostridia bacterium
GTTTATACCTCCCAAATGGGCGTATAGATACGACGACCCCAAAACTCTTGAAAACAGGACGAAATCCGCCCAGTCCAATTTCTGGTGGCTTGAATACGGCGGTGAAAAGGATTGTGTGCACGATACCGACGAGTGCCGTGAAGAGCTTTTGAAAATAGCTCTCGGCGTATGGGACTTTATGAAGAGAAACCCCGAATTCGGTGGAGATAACTGGAATCTTGACTGGATAGGCTTCCTTCCCGGAAAGCGTGAAAGCCGCAGATACATAGGTAAGCACGTAATCACAGAGAACGACGTACGCGCCGAGGGAAGATTTCCCGATATCGTAGCCTATGCAGGCTGGTCGATGGACGACCATTTTCCCGAGGGCTTCTACTACAAGGGCGGGCACCCCACGATATATCACAGCGCACCCAGCCCCTGGGGTATTCCTTTACGCGCTCTTATTTCAAAGAATATAGAAAACCTCGTTTTCGCAGGCAGAAACATAAGCGTAACTCACGCAGCCCTCAGCTCCTGTCGTGTTATGGGCAGCTGCGCCCTTATGGGTCAGGCTATCGGTACTGCGGTAGCTCAGGCTGTAAAGGACGGTGTGGCAGTTGAGGATGTGGATATAGCAAAGCTCCAGCAGAAGCTTATGGCTGACGACTGCTATATTCCCTGGCACGACAGAGAGGTTCCCGAGCTTACGAAATCCGCAAAGGTAAATTGCGAGGTCGTAAGAAACGGTAAGGACAGAGGAGAGGGAAACCTTTGGATAGGAAAGAGCGGGGAGTACCTTGAATACACCTTTGACGCAGATACCCGTGTCGAGAATATAAGGCTTGTATTCGACAGTGACCTTAACCGTACCTATCACAATATGCCCGCAAATTATCCCTTAAATCAGAAAATCGGTTTGCCCGGAACTCTTGTAAGAGAGTATATAATAGAGGCAGAGGATAGCCTTGGAAATATAGAAAGGTTTAAGGTTGAAGACAACCATTGCCGCCTTGCAAATCATAAGGTTGATTTTGTGGCAAAGCGAGTAAGGCTTATACCCGTGTCAACCTGGGGCAACGAGGAATACAGAGTATTTGACTTTGAGCTTTCCTGATAAAGGGCCGAAGGGCGACTTGCGCTTGATGCAATTTTGATAGGTGGAGCAAATAAGTATTTCGAGTATGGAAATTTAAAATATAGAAGGGAAAAATCCGTGAATTTTCACGGATTTTTCCTTTTTCATTGACGAGGTGAATTAAATATGTTAAAATAGGTAAAAAGCATAAATACGTGCATAAAGGGGTGTGTTATGAAGCTTAACGAATATAATTTGAACCTTGGCGGCGGAAGCCTTCTGCAGGTCGCAAATAGAACTCTTACTCAAATGATGTCTTACATAATAGAAACTCCCGAGGGGGGCTGTATAGTTATAGACGGCGGCAACCCTTTGCCTGAGGTAGCCGAGCATCTTTACGAAGAACTGTCAAAAAGAGGGAAGAGGGTAGACCTTTGGTTTATAACCCACGCCCACAGCGACCACCTCGGTGCTCTTACCCTTTTGCTTGAAGGGGGGGAATTTGACGTTGAAATAGGAAAGCTCGTATTTCGCTTCCCCGACGAGGAGTGGCTCAAAGCCAAAGAAGACTGGAATGTAAACGAAAGATTCCTTGCGGCAATCAGGGATGCGAAAATTCCTTTAGAATCGCCGGATGCTGGCAGCGTTTACACTTCAGGCTCCGTGTCGGTCGAGGTTCTGAATATTCCCATAGATTACGAGGACTATCCACAGATAAACCCTACGGGAATAATTCTTAAGGTGAGCTTCCCGAGGCGTGAGGTTCTGTTTTTAGGGGACTTTGATGTAAACGCTGAGGAAAACTATAAGAAATATTTCGATACGGGAAAGCTGAGGTGCGACGTAGTACAAATGGCTCACCACGGGCAGGGCGGTGTCAGCAGAGAGTTTTACGAGCTGATAATGCCTAAATACTGCCTCTACACAGCTCCCGATTGGCTTTGGGAAAACAACAAATACCGTTGTCAGAATCCCGAAACCCGTGGGAAAGGTCCCTTTACGACTCTTGAAACGAGGCGTTGGATGGAGGAGCTTGGAGCCTTAGAGAGCTTCCATTTAGGCGAAGGTGATTGGATTTTCCGTTGATTGAGGCAGCTTTACATAAATAAAATATTTTGGGCGGGTAGAAAATGAAAAACAAGATTATAGTAAAAATATTATCACTGCTTTTGTGTTGCATTTTGTCGGTGAGCCTCATTAGCTGCGATATAAAAGCTCTCCTGGGAACAGGTGGAGAGGCGCTCACGGTAAATTCCGTTGTGAAAACTGCAACAGACGGACTTACCGATACCTACACCATATACTTTTCCGATGGCTCAACAGGCACATTTACAGTAACCAATGGCAAGGATGGAGAGAATGGCAAAAACGGTAGCGACGGTAAGGATGGCGCTGACGGTGAGGACGGTGAGTCCGTTGCCACCGATGGCGTTGGCATAGCCGAGATAAAAAAGACGGGTAGCTCCGGTCTTGTTGACACCTATACAATTTATTTTACCGACGGCACCGAAACCACCTTTGACGTAACCAACGGTAAGGACGGAGAGGATATAACGGCTATAGCGCTTTATGAAAGCTACAAGGAAAAATACGGTGACAATCTGACCTATTCAGAATTCCTGTCTAAATATATGACGGTTGAGGGAGGTGTCACCGACGATAGCTTTTCCGTGGTAAACGACTGCCTTCGTACCTCTGCCAAGGTATATACAAAGTTTACCGAGTCGGGCGGAGAGAA
>CAJGCM010000245.1 GCA_904501765.1 uncultured Clostridia bacterium
AAAACACCCTCGTACATATATCTGTGGATAAAGTAAAAAACGAGCCTTGAAAGATATGAAGCAAAGTCGGTATTCAAGAATTTCACAAATTCCGACGGGTGATTTAACAGCTTTTCTGCTGCAGCTGCAACCCCAAGCCTCCACTCCTCGCTCATGCATTCAAGCTCACAAAGAGTAAGCAGGTCGCTGTGGAGGGCGGCGCAAAGCTTATCCTCGGGAAGCGAAACCGACTCCCTCGGAGAAAAGGCTACATTCTGCCAGAATTCCTCTCTGTCCTCTCCCATATCCGAGCCGCATATAATTTCCTCTGCCAAACGAGAAATCCCTTCCACAATTTGCGCAGGGGTGAGGGTAGGTATGATGCTGAAAAGCTCCTCTCTTACACGCAAAGCGCCACGAGCGGCGTATTCCGGTAGAAGAGGTATTTGCAGCTTCTCTCCATCAAGCCTTGGAAGCTCTGCCGTGATGAGCTCTGCCGCTTCTTTGACGGGAGTGCTGAGGATAAGCTTTGCTCCCTCAATGCAACAGAGGCCAATACCGCCCTCGGCTACGTCCTCGGAGATGGTGAAATATCTCGGGTGCCTGTCGCATATATCAGGCAGATACTCTTCGCCAAGCTCGGAGATTACTCTGCATAGCCCACACTCGGTTAAGAAGGGGCATTTGCCGCTCTCGCACAGGATATATCTCTCCTCACCCACGTCTGCGATTTTGGAAAGAATATCTTCCCAAAACTCACCGGGAAGAGAGAAATACTTATCATAGGTTTTATCGTCGACGGCTATATCCCAGCCCTCGCAGCAGCTATCGGTGCAAGCCGAGGCTGAGCAGCTAAATCGGGCAAAATAGGAAGGAACTTTTATTTTCACGTCTCACGCCTCCGAAGTAAGGATAAAAAAATGATAACTCAAAGCAAGGCAAAAGTCAATAAGGAAGATTGTTTTTGACTATTGACAAACAAAATTATATTTGGTAATCTTAAGTAGTAATCTTTTAAGTTTGAGGTGACGCATAATGTTTGATTTATCAAAACACCCTTATTTCGAAAAATACACTGATGAAAAAAGCGGAGTTGAGAGTTACATCTTAAAGGAGAGAGTTGCAGAGCTTCAGATGCATTTTTATTTTGCGCAGCCCTCCGTTACGTCCGACGGAAAATATCTGTGGGTGGTGTGTTCAAATCCCCCTGCAAAATACAGAACCTTAGCCCTCGTTTGCCTTGACCCCGAAAATCCCTCGATAAAGCATTTTCCTAACGCCTTTCCTGTGGATATGCCCTGCCTTACCCATAATGAGGACGGAGTTTATTTCGGTATGGGAAGCGCCGTTTACAAGCTTACCATGACGGGAGAACTGACTAAGGTTATCGAAATAGACCCTGAATTTATTCACCACAGACCTCTGACAAGGCTTTTCACCGACGCAAGCATTTCCTGCGACGGCAAGTACATAGTACTTGATATGGAAATCGCCTGCAAGACCTACGTTGCCTTAGGCGACCTTGAAACCGGCGAGGTCAAGCTGCTTAATAAATTCGCAAGAAGATATAATCACGCCGCATTCTCCACCACGAAGCCCAACCTGCTCTTAATTGACCAGGACTGGTGGCGCGACACTCAGTCGGGAGAGTATTTCCCCATAGACAACAGAATCTGGCTTATGAACACCGAGGGTACGATGTTTAAGCCCCTGCAGCCCGAATCCTTCTCCGGAAGAGACGGAGCTGAGACCTCGCACGATTATTGGAGCGGTGACGGCTGGCTCTGCTGGTCGGATTATTTCCTGGGCGCTCACGAGTGCAACACCGACACGGGCGAGATAAACCGAGTTTGGAAAAGACCTATTTGCCACAGCCACGCATCCTTTGACAGGCGTATGTTCGTTGGCGACCAGACTCCTTATACCTGGCGCACTACACCCTGCCAGACGCTCTTCTACGATAGAGAGACCAACAAAGAGATAGAGATTTATAGCTCTCTCCCCTGCCCAACCTCCGGAAGAGATTACTACCATTGCGACCCTCACCCTCAGTTCTGCGCAGGCGACTCTATGATAGTTTCCACTACCACCGTAATTGGCGGCAGATGCGACGTTAGCATAACCCCCGTTGAGCCTCTTTTGGAAAAATGTAGAAAATACGGCTCCGTTGTTATCGAACGCCCCACAGAAGGTCCTGACCATAGTTCCTGGGTTGACGATATAAAAATAATGAAATTCAGAGATATGCCTTAGTGGCAGACTGATACAAAAAAGTCCGAGCGAGGATAAAGGCTCTTGCCCTTTGGCGATGGGTTCGTTTTTCACAAAGGATACGAACCCATCGCCTGTTTATTTTTCAAAAATCAAAAAAACGAAGCGGTAATAAAAAAACACTCTTGACATTATTTAAAATAGGTGATATAATTTTCTACGAACAAAGGCTGTGACGGAAAGAGTAACGATAATTTCCAATCAAGAGAGGAAGCGGTTGGTGCGAGCTTCTTTGGGGATTTTTGTGAAGACCACTCCCGAGCCGCAGGCGTTAAAAAGCCTCGCCGTTTTCCTCGTTACGGAATAAGAGTTAAAGGCAAGGTGGAACCGTGCTATGCACCCTTGGCGGCTTTTTGGGCTGCCGGGGCTTTTTCATTTTTTTGCGAAAAATGAAAATTACTGCCAAAGCGCCGGGAACACTGCTTCTCTCTCTTCTGACTGAAATTGATAATAAAAAGCTTCAAATAAAAAGGATGGAATTTACAATGAAAGTAATTTACGCAAACGGTACGGTTGGCGAATGCG
>CAJGCM010000246.1 GCA_904501765.1 uncultured Clostridia bacterium
CAAGGAAGGCTCTTATGACGAGGCGACCGAAACTCTCGTTCTCGTTTATGACGCAGGTGGCGCAAACGGTGTTGTAGGCGCATACCTCGAAGGCGGCGAGAAAATTGAAAGCGACCTTAAGGTAACGATTGTTACCAACGGCGGTTCTTTGATTTCCATAAAGCTTGAGTATACAATCCCCTCTCACGATATTCAGGTTGACGTAAAGTCGAAAGAGGACGGCAAGGAGCAGACCACCAAGGAAACTATAACCGTTCCCGAGGCAAAGGTTACGATAGAAGCTAAATACGAATATGACATTCAGACGGATATTTCCCTCGGTTGATTTTAACATAGGGGAAAGGTCTTAACGTAATAAATCCGCACAAACGGTGTCGAAAGGAAATTACAATGAAAAAAATAATATCTATTCTTCTCGTTATTGTTTGCCTTGGTGCGCTGTTCTCTTGCGCCGAGCCTGTTGTTGATGCATCGAATTTCCAGGCGGCAATAGACAGTACCAATCCCACCAAGATAATAATTAACACCTCTACGAAGGATTCTAACGGTGAGCTTGTTGGAAGCTTCACAATTACAAATAACGCAGACGGCAGCTCAACTATAGAGTACAGCTATGAAAAATGGCTTCCCATAGGCGAGGGTGACGAGACTAAGGAAACAGTAGGCCCGATTACCGTTACAAGAGATAAGGACGGCAATTATTCCGACGGTGGTGAGTTTACAGGCTCTGCTCCCGCAGGCGCAGCAGGCGTTAAGGTAAACCTTACAAACATCACCTCCGAGGTTAAAATCAGCGCTGATGAAACGACTCTTACAGCAGTTGTTGCAAAGGCTGAAACAAAGGCTGTTTTTGGAACTGCTTACGATTATGACGTAAGCCTCACCGTGGTAAAGGGTGATGCGGGAATCAAGTCCGTAACTCTTGATTACGTTAAGGGCGGCACGGTAGGCAAAATCTTCTGCAAGTACACCCAGGCGGCAGAAGAGCCAAAGCCTGAGGCTTAAATTCCTGAAAATCGTGCGCCAAAGCGGCGCATAAAATAATATGGCTGTCTTAAATGAATAGAGCTGCGTTTGGCTTATAAAGTGAGCGTAGCCCGGCGAAAAGGGCGGAACACCCGTAAAACACGGTGTCCCGCCCTTTTCTTTTTTGTTTAGTTTTTATGAGATTAAAATGCGGAAGGTAAAAAATGGGCTTTAGCTAAAGGGTAAAATTTAATCAAAAACCCATCTCCTCAAGCTCGGAGCAAAGCTCTATGTAAAATTTGTAAACCTTCTCTTTTTTTCTCTTGCTCGTCATAAAATCCACCATTTGCGAGTGAGAAATTGAAGAGTCGGTGCAGTGCCCTCTGTAGTTTTTGAATTTGCTTGATTCAACCGAAACGAGACCGTCGGTGAGATGCCCCTCGTGCTTTCTTGAGAAAATCAAGGGAATACCCAAGAGGAAATCGTCCCTCTTCCTCTCAAGCACCGTTGAATAGCTTTGCATGAAGATGCCGTCGTGCTCGCCATCAAGCTCAACCACGCCGTCGTGATTTGTTTTAAGCTGCCTGCAAACCTCAAGGGAATTTGGGTGCTTATCTCCTAAAATTCTGTACCATAAATTCAGATTGAAGGCGATAAAGCCTCGTATAAATTTCGGAAGGTCGTAGAGCCTTTCGGCTATGGCCGAGCCTTTATGAGGAGTGCATAGGAAGGTGGCTGAGGCGACTTTGTCCGACATACCTAACCTATCTATCATATAAAGGGAATCAAGCCCCCCTTTTGAGTGGGCTATAATATTTACCTTTTCGGCTCCCGTTTCAAGGAGAACACGGTTTACGTATTCCTTAATTTGTTCGGCGTTCGTTTCTATTGCGCCAAGCCCGTCATGGTTGGAGGTAAAAACCTTGTGTCCCTCGTTCGTGAGAACCTTACCGATTTTGCCAAAGGCCTTCCTGTGCCATAAATCCTTGAACAGAATACCGTGAACGAGAATTATCGGATATTTCGTTGACATAGCTTACCTCCTTCATATTATATTATGCCGCCCGTTTATTTTTGCCCGAGAATTTTTAAGATTAAATCCTCCATCAGCGCATCTCTGTTTATATAATACACGTAACGCATAGGCTGCCCCTCACGCCCCTTTTCGTATTTTCCGTCATAACCGGGGAGACAGGTGGGGAGTATTTCCGATTCCATAAATCTGCCGTTATCGTTAAGAAGCCAGGCAACCGCCGTTACGTCCCAGATGCATCTTGTCCAGGGCTTTCCCGAGGCGTAGCTGTCCGCCTCCTCTATGGCTCCGCGAGCAAGATAATCAGCCAAGGGGTTTTTACCCGAAAGCCAGTATTCAAGCTCCGGCTTTGACACGGTGAAGGCGCTGACAACCCCTACGCATGGCAGCTGAACGAAGGGCGCGCCGCTATTCATTACCACTCTTGCGGCGGCAACGTCCTGCCGCATATTAAACTCCTTCGTATCTTTATAGTGACGGGCGTGTCCACCAAGCCAGACTATTACGATATTCTCGGCTATTTTCGGATTTATAAGAAGGGCGGAGGCAACATTGGTTATAGCGCCTATGGTAACCACGTAGAGAGGGCGCTCGGGGGAATAACTCTCGGCTCTTTTTGCAAGATCGGCTGCCGCCTCTGAATTTACAGGCTCCCCCTCGGAGCTAAGGAATTTTTCCGAGCCGCGGAAAACCGGGTAGTCTTCCTTTATAATTGAAAGAAGCTTTATTATTTCATCGTAGCTTTTTTTCATTCCATCCTCTGGGCTC
>CAJGCM010000247.1 GCA_904501765.1 uncultured Clostridia bacterium
GCAACCGCAAACAACATCTGAGCATCTTCAAGTGCGTCGTGTCGCTGCTCAACTTCTTCGCTTTTAACAAGCATATATGCTTTTCTTAAAGCGATTTCACTCTTTACTTGGAAATAACCCTTTACATTTACAGAATAGTCTTGAATACTTGCCCACAAAGCCTGAGCAAAGGTTACGGCACGAGTGTCGGTCATATGCGACACGGTGCGTTCAATGAAGGTTTTGTCAGCATTACCATAGCAGTAATATTCAGGTGCTTCTGTATCACTATTGGCAAGAACAAAATCAAAGAAGGAATTAAATGCTTCGTCAGCACTGGGCGCCTCAGCAAGCATTTCGTTAGTGATGCCAGTCAGCTTGGTGATAAAGGCATTTACCTTATCCTTTTTAAGCGTCGGCTTCACCAAAGTGCTGAAAGTATTGCCATTCGCTGCAACACAGCCAATGCTGATAATTCTTTCCGAGAACTGTGTTGCCTCGAAGTCAATAAAATATTTCATACTTATCATTTCCCTTCTTTTTTATCTTACATATATATTATAACATATTTTTTATAAAAAATCAAGAAGGCTCTTTTGAGCTATCAACAAGAGCCTTCTATGGCATCATTTTTCTTAAAATGCCTCTCTGAGTATCTTCATTCTGGCGGGGTTGCGGAGCTTACGAAGAGCCTTGATTTCCAACTGACGAATACGCTCACGAGTCAGACCGAAATGCTCACCAACCTCTTCCAAGGTCTTGGGTTCAACTTCATCGAAGCCGAAACGCATTCTCAAAATCTGTGCCTCACGCTCACCCAAAGTAGAAAATACCTGTTCGATAATAGCGTGGTTGGACTCTTTAATCATTGCCTCCATAGGAGTCTCAATACCAGTGTCCGCAATCAAATCACCAATAGTATCTTCCTCTTCGTCGCCAATGGGAGTGTCCAAAGAAGTGATGGAGTGGGACATATCCATAGCGATACGCACCTTATCAACATCAATCTTCAGCACTGCCGCAATCTCTTCCTCAGTAGGTGCCTTACCAGTCTTCTGGAATAGGTCATTGGACACCTTCTTAATCTTGCCGACCAACTCAACTACATTCGCAGGAATACGAATAGTACGCGACTGGTCTGCAAGTGCGCGGCTAATTGCCTGACGCACCCACCAAGTGGCACAAGTAGAGAACTTAAAGCCACGGGTTACATCATACTTCTCTGCGGCTTTCATCAAACCGAGATTTCCCTCTTGGATCAAATCCAAGAAAGGCATACCACAACCACAATACTTCTTGGCGATAGACACAACAAGTCTCAAGTTGTGCTCTGCGAGAATAGAAATTGCTTCCTTATCTCCCTCAGAGATTCTTACAGCAAGCGCATACTCCTCTTCTGCGCTAAGCAGAGGGATATTACCAATCTGCTTCAGGTAAAGCTTTACGCCATCAGTGACGAATACGCTCGTATCAATTTCCTCTGCGTCACCATGCGCAAATACCTCACGAGCCTCAACTTCATCAAACATAATCATTTCATTCTGTTCCATTCTATCACTTCTCCTTTACCACAATATATACTCTTTAATTTTCTTTACAATATATTATAACATATTTTTTTCAAAATGTCAAGAGGATACTTTTGACGAGGTCTTTGCGATTTTCTTGCCGCCTCGCTTTTTCTTTCTTTCAGTTGCCTCATCGATGGTAAGTCTATGAATAGACTCGGTGCGAGACAACAGACCAGTTTTCATAATCTGGTTTAGGTTGATGGGATCGTAGTCAATCACGTCAGAGCAAACATTTAAGTGGTTCTTTCGACCCGTCTTACCAGAGTGGTCATGACCGTGAATGTTAAAGAGCCAAGGAATATCCACAGGCTCGTGAGAAAGAATTAACTTCTCGCCAATAATAAGAGCGCCAGTGTAAATTTCGTCAAAAGCCTCTGCGTAGTTGGTCTTTCCTGCGTCATGGTTGCCGCAAATGAGAACCTTATAGCCACGAAGCTGCTTTGCAAACTCTACATCACCAACGTCACCGAGGATAATGAGAGTATCCTTGCGGCCAACGCGTGCGTTAATTCTCTTTACCTGCTCTGCGTCAGAGGGGCGGTTAGGCATACCTGCCGCAAGCTCCTTGTCACCAAAATGGGGGTCAGAGTAAATCCAAACAGTCTGTTTGCACCAACGCTCGTTAAACATATCATATACTCCAGGCAGTGCCATACTATCATTTCCTCGCTTTCTTTTCTTTATTTTTTCTATAAATATTATAACATATTTTTTTATAAAAATCAAAAAAGCCCTTTGTGCTTAATACACAAAGGGCTTTTTTATTAAGGATATTCTCTATAATCATCTTCCTCAATGCAACTGGTTGACGGGGGTTTCTTTGTATGTAACCGTTCATTTCGCTTTGCAACGGCCTCCCAAAAATCATCAAGGTCAAAACAATCCTCGTCCTCCCAGATCGTTACTACGGTATGGGTGGGGATAATCATAATTGTATAAACAATTACAAAGACTAGCCACCAGCTTAGTAGCGAACTGAGCCAAACGGCAAGTAGAATGATGCCAGCGGCCACGAGAGCCAATAGCAGTGAAAATATCAGTTTCTTATTCATTGTTATCCTCCATATAGAAATTCGGACTCTTAATGTGCCACCACTCGTTTTCGAAGGTCTTTTCGCCCTCCCAACGATTCCAAACAGTATCTAACCACTCGTAGTCGTTATAGAACTGTTCTACTCTTGGACGCTCA
>CAJGCM010000248.1 GCA_904501765.1 uncultured Clostridia bacterium
TACCACGTAGAGGGTGACCTTCGCCGTGAAGTTGCTCTTAACATCAAAAGACTTGTTGAAATCAATTGCTATCGCGGTATAAGACACAGAAAGGGTCTCCCTGTAAGAGGTCAGCGTACCAAGACAAATGCAAGAACAAGAAAAGGTCCCGCAAAGACCATAGCAAATAAGAAGAAATAAGGAGTAAACCAAGATGGCAGTAGCTAAAAAGGTTGTAAAGAAGCGCAAGGAGCGCAAGAACGTCGAAAAAGGCGTAGCGCACATTCGTTCTACTTTTAACAACACAATCGTTTCTATAACAGATATGCAGGGCAACGTAATCGCTTGGGGTACTTCCGGTGAGATGGGCTTCAAGGGTTCCAAGAAGTCTACTCCCTACGCAGCTCAGACTGCAGCAGAGCATGCAGGTAAGATTGCTGTTGACCAGGGTATGAAGACCGTAGAGGTTCTCGTAAGAGGTCCCGGAGCAGGTAGAGAGTCCGCAATCCGTGCGCTCGCAACCGCAGGTCTTGAAATTACCATGATTAAGGACGTAACACCGATTCCTCACAACGGTTGTCGTCCTCCTAAGCGCAGACGCGTTTAATTTCAAAGGAGGTATTTAAAATGGCAAGATATACAGGCGCAAGCTGTAAGCTTTGCCGTCGTGAAGGCTGCAAGCTTTACCTTAAGGGTGAGCGTTGCACAAACGGCAAATGCGCATTTGATCACAGAAGCACAGCTCCCGGTCAGCACGGCGCAGCTCGTAAGAAGATCGGCGAGTACGGAAGACAGCTTCGTGAGAAGCAGAAGGCAAGACGTTATTACGGAATTCTTGAAGGTCAGTTCAAGCACTACTATGAGCTTGCTGAAAAGATGGATGGTATCACAGGTGCAAACCTTCTTTGCCTTCTTGAAAGAAGACTTGATAATGTTGTATACAGAATGGGTATGGCAGCATCCAGAAAGGAAGCTCGTCAGCTCGTACTTCACAGCCACTTCACCCTCAACGGTAAGAAGGTATCCATTCCCTCTATCCTTGTAAAAGCAGGTGACGTTATAGCTGTTAAGGAAAGCAGCAAGGAAAGTGTTAAGATTAAGGCTCTCGCAGAGAATATGGGAACCGTAGCATCTCCCAAGTGGATTGAGAAGGATGCCCAGAATCTCGTAGCAAAGGTTGTAGCTCTTCCCGCAAGAGATGATATCGACTTTGAATTCAACGAGCAGCTTATCGTCGAGCTCTATTCCAAGTAATCCCTCCGATACAACAGCGAAAGATAATTGGAGTATCACTTCGATTATTTTCGCTTGTGTGTATCTGTTTTAACCGCTTTCTCCCGATGGAGAAAAACAACAAAATAAAAACAGGAGGAAAAACCAATGATGAATGCAATAGAGAAGTTCAATATCAGTGTGACCAGTATGAACGAGGACGAAAGCGAAGCTGTCTTCGTTGCCGAGCCCCTGGTAAAGGGATACGGCGTAACCCTTGGCAACTCTCTCAGAAGAATTCTTCTCTCCACGCTCCCCGGCTATGCTGCAACAAGCATAAGAATTGACGGAGTGCTCCACGAGATATCCGCTTGTAATGGAGTCAAGGAAGATGTTCCTGAGATAGTACTTAACGTTAAGGGTATAGTTGCAAGACTGGAATGTGAAGGTCCCAAGACCGTTGTTATTGACGTAATAGGTCCTTGTGAAGTAACTGCGGGAGATATAATTCCCGATGCTGACCTCACAGTCCTCAACCCCACTCATCATATCTGCACAGTAAGTGAAAACGCTCGTTTCTATATGGAAATAACGTTTGACGAAGGTCGTGCATATTGTCCCTCGGATGTTAACAAGCAGAACTACCTTGCAACGGTAGGCGCAAATATGGGAGCGCCCATAGGACGCATATTTGTAGATTCTATATTTACACCCGTATACAACGTAGAGTTCAACGTTGAAAACACCCGTGTAGGAAGTGCGACCGACTATGATAAGCTTACAATGAAGGTTCTTACAAACGGAACCATCACTGCAAAGGAAGCGGTGTCACTTGCCGCCAAGGTTCTCAATGAGCACCTCAAACTCTTCATCGATATGTCCGACAAGGCGCAGAGAGAAGAATTCCTGGTTGAAAGACCTGAGGTTAAGAAGGAAAAAGTCCTGGAGATGACCATTGAGGAGCTTGACCTGTCGGTACGTAGCTTCAACTGCTTGAAGCGCGCCGGCATCGATACGGTCGAAGACTTGATAAATCGCTCTGAAGACGATATGATTAAGGTTAGAAATCTGGGTCGCAAGTCCCTTGAGGAAGTTATCCAGAAGTTGAATTCTTTAGGCCTCAGCCTGAAGAAGGACGAAGAATAAGAAATAGGAGGACACGTATATGAGAAAGCTTGGCAGAACAAGTGCTCAGCGTAAGGCTATGCTTAGAGGCATGGTAACTCTTCTTCTTGAAAATGGCAAGATTGAAACAACATATACAAGAGCGCAGGAAGTAGCAGCTAAGGCAGAGGAAATGATTACCCTCGGCAAGAAGGGCGATCTTGCTTCCTACCGCGCAGCACTTGCTTATATAACAAAGGAAGACGTAGCAAAAAAGGTGTTCACAGTTATCGCTCCCACTTATGCGAACGTTAACGGTGGTTACACACAGGTTCTTAAAATGGGACCCCGCCGCGGCGACGGAGCTGAAACCGCTATCGTAAGACTCGTAGCAGTTAAGGCTGATGAAACCGAGGCTGAA
>CAJGCM010000249.1 GCA_904501765.1 uncultured Clostridia bacterium
CGTGACATTCCTTAAGAACGCCCTTCTTTTCAAGCTGCATAGCAAGGTTAAGTCCCGTCTGACCGCCGATACCGGGAACTATTGCGTCGGGGCGCTCGTAGCGGAGTATTTTTGCGATATATTCAAGAGTCAGAGGCTCCATATATACCTTGTCCGCAATAGTAGTGTCCGTCATAATAGTCGCAGGGTTGGAGTTTACGAGAACTACCTCGTAGCCCTCCTCCTTAAGAGCAAGACAAGCCTGAGTGCCTGCATAGTCGAATTCGGCAGCCTGACCGATAATGATGGGGCCGGAGCCGATAATCAGAATTTTTTTGAGATCCGTTCTTTTTGCCATATATGAATGTCCTCCAAATAAATTAATCTTGGTAAATTATTTTGCCGCCGCGGCAGGTAAGCTTGTTTTTGCCGTAAAGCTCCATACCCTCAAAGGGTGTCGCTCTGCCGAGGGATAAGAATTCCTCGGGGTTAACTGCGCTAACCTCGTTAAGGTCCCACACCGAGAAATCGCCCTCGGGCAGGGGAAGCCCAAATCTTACTCTCGGGTTAACTGCGAGAAGCTCCTCGAGCTTTTCAAGGGTTATAATTCCTGTTTTAACAAGGTGGGTGTAAAGGGCGGGGAATGCAACCTCAAGTCCCACAACTCCGAAGGCGCTGCCCTCAAGGCCTCTTGCCTTTTCCTCTGCGGAATGGGGGGCGTGGTCGGTAGCTATCATATCAATAGTGCCGTCCTTAATTCCCTCAATGAGGGCGAGCCTGTCCTCTTTTCCTCTGAGGGGCGGGTTCATTTTAAATCTGCCCTCTTCCTTTAGGTCCGAGTCGTCAAGGATTAGGTAGTGGGGCGCCGTTTCACAGCTGACGTCAAGCCCTTTCGCCTTCGCCTGCCTTATAAGCTCCACGCTTTCCTTGGTCGAAATATGGCATACGTGGTATTTGCAGCCTGTTTCCTCGACTAAGCGTAAATCCCTGGCAATAGGCAGGTATTCGCTCTCGGAGCAGATGCCTCGGTGACCGTGAGCCTTGGCGTACTCTCCGTCGTGGATATATCCGCCTCGCAAGAGGGAATTATCCTCGCAGTGAGCAACTATCATTTTACCGAGCGCCTTTGCCCTTATCATAGCGGAGCGCATCATATCCTCGCTCTGCACACCCCGCCCATCGTCCGAGAAGGCTATGGAAAGAGGGGCAAGCGCTTCCATATCGGAAAGCTCCTCGCCAAGCTGACCTCGGGTTATCGAGGCATAGGGCAGAACCTCTATTATACTGTCCCGCTCGATTATCTCAAGCTGCTCCTTGATGCTCTCCTCGCAGTCGGGAACAGGCTTCAGGTTAGGCATTGTGAAAACGCTCGTATAGCCGCCTCTCGCCGCAGCGCGGGAGCCTGCCGCAACCGTCCCTTTATAAGAAAAACCCGGCTCACGAAAATGCACGTGCACATCGCAAAAACCGAGTAAAGCAAAATATTCTTTATCACTGCAAAGAGAAGCGGAAAATGAAGACAAAAGCTCATCGGAAAGATGGGCGGTTCTGTCGGTGCCGAATATCATAGGCGAAATCTTCTTCATTTCGTTCTCCTCCAAACATATTTTATATATTTTATCACTAATCATTTACTTTGTCAAGAGTTAATATGGGATATTATCATACAATATTTCGGGAGAATTTTGCAGCCTTATGGAACAAAATGAACAAAATCCGTGAAGAAAAGAGGAAAATGCGCCTTTACGTCAGCGAAAGGGCGCAAAAAAGCGCCTTTGTTTTGTTATTTTTGTTAACTTTTCTTGCTTTTCTTCGAATACTGTGATACAATACTCTGTGACGCTTAAAGAATGGGAAAGGAAGACGTATAATGGCTTTATTCAAATGCAAAATGTGCGGCGGCTCCCTTGAGGTAGCCGAGGGTGAGGCAATAGCCGAGTGCCAATATTGCGGAGCCAGCCAGACTCTGCCCAAAACCAATGACGAGAATATTCAGGGGCTCTTTAACAGAGCCAATCTTCTTCGCCGCAAATGCGAATTTGATAAGGCGGAAGAAATATATGAGAGAATAATAGAGGCTGACGAGGGTGAGGCGGAGGCGTATTGGGGAGTTATCCTGTGTAAATTCGGTATCGAATACGTAGAGGACCCCAAGAGCTTCAAGAGAATACCTACCTGCCATAGAACCTCTTATGATTCCATAGCTTCCGACGAATACTATAAAAAGGCGCTTGAATACGCAGAGCTTGGAAGCCGCTCTCTTTACGAGGCGGAGGCAAAGGAAATAGACAGGCTGCAAAGGGAAATCCTTGCTATTTCAAAGCGAGAAGAGCCTTACGACGTCTTTATCTGCTATAAGGAAACCGACGAGAGCGGAAAGCGCACTCAGGACAGCGTTATAGCAAACGATATTTACTATCAGCTGACAAACGAGGGATATAAGGTATTCTATGCCGCCATAACTTTAGAGGATAAGGTAGGTCAGGCGTACGAGCCTATAATTTTCGCCGCCCTCAATTCCGCAAAGGTTATGCTTGCCATAGGCACGCGCCCCGAATATTTCGGCGCGGTTTGGGTTAAAAACGAGTGGTCAAGGTTCCTTAAAATGATGAAGAGCGACCGCAGCAAGCTTCTTATTCCCTGCTACCGTGATATGGACGCATACGAGCTGCCCGAGGAATTTGCCCATCTGCAGGCTCAGGATATGTCTAAAATCGGATTTATAAACGAC
>CAJGCM010000250.1 GCA_904501765.1 uncultured Clostridia bacterium
AAATATTTCTGCAACGAAATTAATAATAAAAAACGAAAGAAACAATAATAAACATTAGAAAATTATGACAATTCTAAAGACCCAAAAGCAAATAGCGAGAGAAGAACGCAACAAGCTCGCTATCGAAGTTTTCAAGGAAGTAGAACGCACTTGCACTGGTTCGATGAACCAAAAGTGTTTGGAAGCGGCAAGACGTCTAAAAAAACAGTACGGCTACGAGATTGGCAGCATAACGATTTACAAACTAATTAAAGCAAACTAACATGAAAGCATTGAAGAAAACACTCCGAGGAGAAGTAAAGAAGATGATTATCGCCAACAACGGAAACATCCTCAACAAGCACGTTAACGCTCTTTGCAGCGCTTACGAAGAGCAGGCAAAGCAGAGCGGAATCGACAAGTACGAGTTACTCTTCCTTGTGACGTGTGAACTTCACTACTTTGCTTTCAGCAAACAGCAGTCTAAATTCCGTCAAACCTATAACTACCACAATGATGAACGCTCTTGATAAAGTTTTAACCAGGGTAATCCTTGCGACTGGAGCAGTAATTGCTGCAATATTGGTCGTGTATCATGTATTCTGCGAAGCCGACGCGTTCTACGCGGTGTGTGAAACAATTCTCTGCGTTGCGGCGTGGTATTATCAACGAGATATTCGATTCAGCGATGATAACAAGAATTGACGACACTGCAAGGCTTACCATTCAGGAAGTGGCAGCATGGGCAGGTGTAAGCAGGACACAGATTCTGCGGTACACGAAGCCTTCATCAACGAGAGAATGCCGAAACGACATCTTGAACTTTAGTGTTAACAAGCGCAATGGGCGCAAGGTGTTCACTGGCAAAGAGTTAAACAGATTCTTTTTAAATATTTATTGACATGGCTAAAATTGCAATGCAAATTAACGGAATCACGCATTCCATCGAAAGCAAGTACAACACTACTGAGTGTCTGCTTGAAACCTTCTGCGAGCTTCTCGCTGACCGCTATGGTCGAATCAACGTAAGAGAAGCGTTAATCAATGTTGAACCAAATTTCGAAGTGAAATAATGAAATACGAATTAACCGAAGAAACGATTACGGTGTTTGGAAAAACATTGTATCGAATTAAATCGAAAAAAGACTTCGCAAATGTAAAAGCTGGCGACCTTGGTGGATTTATTGAAAGTGTAAATAATCTCAGCCAAGACGGCAATGCTTGGGTGTACGAAAACGCGATAATTTTCGGAGACGCAGAAATTTACGGAAACGCGAGAATTTACGGAAACGCGATAATTTTCGGAAATGCGAGAATTTACGGAAATGCGAGAATTTACGGAAATGCGAGAATTTACGGAAATGCGAGAATTTACGGAAATGCGGAAATTTACGGAAATGCGAGAATTTACGGAAATGCGAGAATTTACGAAGACGCGGAAATTTACGGAAATGCGGCAATTTACGGAAATGCGAGAATTTACGAAGACGCGGAAATTTACGGAAATGCGGAAATTTACGGAAATGCGGAAATTTACGGAAATGCGGCAATTTACGGCGACGCGAGAATTTTCGAAGACGCGAGAATTTACGGAGGCGCGGAAATTTATGGAAACGTGAGAATTTTCGAAGACGCGGAAATTTACGGCAGCGCTTTGGTGCACGGCGACGCGGAAATTTGCGGTAACGCGAGAATTTACGGAGACGCGGATTATATAGTCTTCAAGAATTGGTGGTCGTCAGGTCGTTATTTCACTTGGACTCGTTCCAACAACATGTGGAAGATAGGATGTTTCTACGGCACGGGTGAAGAGTTAATAAAGAAAGCCTATGCTGACAGCGAAAGGAGCGGTCGAGAGTACGAAAGAGTCGTAAAATATGTAGAATCTATTATAAGCGAAGAAAATGAATCCAATAAAATTTAGACCGCTAAGGGCGGACGAAATCGAATGCCGAGTAGGACAAGCGTATCCCGAATCTTGCACCTTGCTTCTTTACAAAGATGCACGAGTTGACCAGCGACTATTAGACGAGGTTGTAGGACCTTACATGTGGCAGCGAAAGCACGAATTGATTGATGGGCAGTTGTTCTGCACGGTATCCATCTTCAGCGAGCATTCAGGCGAATGGGTAGGCAAGCAAGATGTCGGTACAGAGAGCAACACTGAGAAGGAGAAAGGTCGTGCCTCGGATGCATTTAAACGTGCGTGCTTCAACTGGGGCGTAGGTCGTGAACTTTACACTGCGCCAAACATCCGAATCAAATTAAATGATACGGACAAGAACAAAGATGGCAAGATAAAATACAACCGCTTCTCGGTGAAAGAAATCGATTACGATGAGCACCGAAACATCAACACACTCGTCATTGTGGATAGCGACGGACACGTGCGTTACACGATGGGGAGAAAGGGGGGAGAGTATTCAGATGTAATTGCGACAGCAGAGAAGATGGCTTCGATGGTCGGTTTAAGTGAGTATTACAATACTCTCCACGAAGATATTAAGAAGAGAGTTCGTGACGACTTTAACCAAATAGCGACTAAAAAACGATGAGATACTTAGACCACACAGTGGAGGGGCTTACGTTCGATAAGCCCACCCACACATACCATTACAAAGAGAAGCAGTTCTTCGGCATCACCGACCTGCTTAGTAAATGGTTATTCCCGAAGAAATACGCAGCCGTTCCTGAGCA
>CAJGCM010000251.1 GCA_904501765.1 uncultured Clostridia bacterium
ATGCTGTTTATGCTCGTTTCTTTCGTGTTCCTCGGTATTGCTCTGTTTTCAAGCCTGTTACATATAAAAAGCGACAGGATTATTTGGCTTCTTGGGCTTGTTGTTTTATTTGCGGGCTTTTACATTGCATATAGTGCGGACGGTGTATCCTTCTTTAGCGAATCAATAGTTTCAAACACTACCGTTCTTGGGTGTTCTATGATGTTCTATATGCTGTTTTTATCATTGAGCATTACGTGCTTCCTTAAGTTAACGAAAAAAATCGGGGAGATAGCGGTGATTATTTTGGCTGTTGCAAATGCCGTATTTCTTATTTTGCCGATTGTAACCGCCGTATTCTTCTATGATACGTGGGTCTTTTGGGTGATGGTGCAGACCGCCGTCAATATGGTGTTGTTGTTCTGCGTGGTAAAAGAGTTTATAAGTAACAAAAAAAAGGAACGATGGCTTTATGTTGCAGTGTCCCTACCGCTGTTTGCCTTTGTAGCCGACGCTTTCGGAACTTGGCTTGGCGCTTGGAAAGGCGGTGTTATTTCCCAATATGTTTTCGTCGCTTTATTTGCCGTGGCAATGGTTATGGTGCTCAAGCTTATTCCTCAAAGTATAAATGCGGCTACAAAAGCTAAAGAGCTTGAGATGGAAAAAATAGTTCTTAATGCAGAACTCGCTGAAAGCAGAATCTCTACTATGATGAGTCAGATTCGTCCTCACTTTATCTATAATACGCTTGGTAGTATTGAGCAGCTATGTAAGCTGGATCCTCCAAAAGCGGGAGACCTCGTGCACAACTTTGCCAAATATCTTCGAGGCAATTTTGGAGAGCTTGATAACCCCAAGCCAATACTGATGTCTCAGGAAATGGAGCACGTGCGTCACTACATCAGTATTGAAAACGTGCGTTTTCCGGATATGACCTTTACGTTTGAAATGAATTCGGACGATTTCCATATTCCCGCTCTTACCGTACAGCCGATAGTGGAGAACGCCATCAAACACGGGCTTATGAAGCTGCCCCGCGGTGGAACAATTCACGTTGTGGCATACCAGACTGATGATGCTTACTGCATTACCGTGGTAGATGATGGCGTGGGCTTCGATACCGGCGCTCTGTTTGAGGACAGAAAACACGTGGGTCTTAGGAATATTCGAGAAAGACTTAAGGTGATGGTGAACGGTACGCTCAGTATTGAAAGTGCAATAGGGGTTGGCACGAAAGTTCTTATTACAATTCCCAAGGAGGTCCAAGGATGATAGCAATAGCTGTGGATGATGAAGCGTTGATGCTCGGCGCATTGGTAGCGGCGATCGAGGCGTCCCCCGATATTACGGAGGTTGTTAAGTTTTCAGATTGTGAAGTAGCCCTTGAATTCGCAAAAAATAATCATATTGATATCGCTTTTTTAGATATCAATATGCGTGGCATGGGAGGACTTGCGCTTGCCGAATCAATCACCTCCGCTCGTCCTGATTGTAAAATCGTGTTTTGCACCGGATATGAGGAATATGCAATTCCTGCATTTAAGCTTCACGCCTCCGGATATTTGATGAAGCCTATCTCGGCGGAGGACGTACAGGGGGAAATCAACAATATTAAGGGAATCCACAAAAATGCAAAGCTGCTTACAGTGAAGTGCTTCGGTAATTTTGAGGCTTACGCAAAAGGCGAAACGCTTGTGTTTAAGCGTTTGAAGACCAAGGAGCTGTTTGCGTTTCTCATAGACCGAAACGGAGCGGGGATGACGGCAAAGCAAATATGCGCCGTGCTGTTCCCGGACGATTCGGATGATGTGAAAAATTCAGCGTATCTTCGTCAGCTTGTAATGGACTTAAAAAACACCTTAAAGGCGGTGGGCGCAGAGGCTGTTCTGTGTCACGATACACCGTGTTACCGTGTAGATACCGATCTTATCAAGTGCGATTATACAAGCTATCTTGAAACCGGCAAGCCCGAGTTTCACGGTGAATATATGACGCAATATAGCTGGGCAGAGGAAACCTGCGCTATGCTTCAATTTAAAAAATAAATCGGAGGCGAAGGAACCCGAGCAAAAATCCTCGTCTGATAGCGAGAGGCATACAAAGGTATGCCGAGCGAGGAACCGAGAGTAGAATAAAAGCTTTGATGGATTTTAAGAAAACCACGGGTTTTCAACATCAGTTTATTAAAATAATACTTACGCAAAAAAGGGGTACTGTGTTTATTTCACAGAACCCCTTTTTTGTTCTGCCTAAATGCGGCAGCCCCGGGGCAAACGGATTTAGAGCAGAAATTCTCGGCTGAGGAGCGAGAGGCATACAAAGGTATGCCGAGCGATGAAACGAGGATAGGATAAAAAACTTTTATAAATTTTAACGAAAACCGCAGGTTTTTCACCTTAATCTATTTAAATTTGCAAAAAGGAAAACAGAGGCGATGCACCGTTCACACAACACTTTTGTTTTTTATTCGGTTATGCCTAAATGCGGCAGCCCCGATTTTTGTAACACCTTTGTAACGCATAGGACAGTACAATAACTGTTATGATTTCAATCATAACAGACCGGTCACCGAAAATGAATCAATTTACGAATAGGAAACACTATGGGTAGAACTAAAAAATTAACGATATTACATGCCAACGACTTTCACGGTCAAATCAGCTTTAAGATAGCTGATAACTATACTCTC
>CAJGCM010000252.1 GCA_904501765.1 uncultured Clostridia bacterium
CCTCTGCCAGGCTCTTGACGCTATGAAAATAGAGTACGTAATTGACTCTTCAATAGTCAGAGGTCTTGACTATTACACGGGAGCCGTGTTCGAATTTATCGCAGAGGGAATAGGCGCTCAGTCCACCGTCTGCGGAGGCGGAAGGTACGACGGACTTGTAGAATCCCTCGGCGGTCCCGCTCTTTCCGGTATAGGCTTTGGTATGGGTATTACGAGAATAGTTCTGGCTATGAAGGAGCAGGGGCTTGATAACGTAAGCGGTAAGCGCCCCGAGCTTTATATTGCCGCTCTCGGCTCCTCTGCCGTTATAAAGGCTATGGAAATTGCGGAAAGACTCCGCAGAGAGGGAAGATACGCCGAGTGTGATATCGTTGGCAGAAGCCTTAAGGCGCAAATGAAATACGCAAACAAGATAGGCGCGGAATATACGCTTATTATAGGCGATTCTGAAATTGAGAGTGGCAAGGCTCAGCTTCGTAATATGACCGACGGCTCTCAGCGAGAGGTTGAAATAGATTCCTTCACTATGTAATCTCAGTCTGCGTCGGGGCGCATATCCTTTTTTGGCAGGTGCGCCACTCTTGCTTTGTGAGCAAAGCTTTATCGCTATGACAATAGCCGTAGCTTGTAAATTTTACTGCCGAGCCACTCGGATAATCGGCTCGGCAGACGCTCATTTTTGCGAAGAGCCTACAAACATCAAAAAGGTATGGTTTTTAAATGAAAAAAAGAGAGGACTTTTTGCCGACTACTCCCGAGGACGTAAGGCTTCGGGGCTGGAGTTGCGTTGATTTTGTATATGTGACGGGTGACGCTTATGTGGATCACCCGTCTTTCGGTGTATCAATAATAAGCCGTGTTCTTGAGGCGGCGGGCTTCAGGGTGGCAATTCTGTCGCAGCCGAACTATAAAAGCTGCGAAGAATTCAAGCGCTTCGGCAGACCTCGCCTGGGCTTTCTCGTAACGTCGGGCAATATAGATTCTATGGTTGCCCACTATACCGTGTCGAAAAAACGCCGCTCTTACGACTATTACAGCCCGGGAGGGAAAATGGGGCTTCGCCCCGACAGAGCGGTTATCGTTTACTGCAACAGAATAAGAGAGGCATACGGCGACGTTCCCGTAATAATAGGCGGACTTGAGGCATCGCTTCGCAGATTTGCTCATTACGATTATTGGGACGACAGAGTGCGTCGCAGTATTCTTGTGGATTCAAGAGCCGATATACTTACCTATGGAATGGGCGAGAAAATAATTCTCCGTATAGCCGAGCTCCTTGACAGGGGAATTCCCATCAAAAAAATCCGTGACGTAAGAGGAACGGTATATCTTTCGAAAAAAGGAGAGAAGGTCTTCTTTGACAGCGCAGAGGTAGGTAATTTCGACGAGCTGAAAGCCGATAAGGCGGCGTACGCAAAAGCGTTCTCTGTGCAGTATAAAAATACAGACAGTATAAAGGGGAAGGCACTTTTGGAGTATTATGACGACAAAATGCTGGTGCAGAACCCACCGATGCCACCCCTGGAGCGAGAGGAGCTCGACAGAGTTTATGCGCTTCCTTACGCCAGGGATTACCACCCCGATTACGAAGAGGCGGGAGGCGTTCCCGCTATAAGCGAGGTCAAATTCTCTATAACCCATAACAGAGGCTGCTTCGGAGGTTGTAATTTCTGCGCCCTCGCCTTTCACCAGGGTAGAGAGGTGCGCTCAAGGAGCGAGGAGAGTGTTGTAAGAGAGGCGGAGCTTATTGCCTCAATGCCAGACTTCAAGGGATATATAAACGACGTCGGAGGACCTACCGCAAACTTCAGGTATCCCGCCTGCGATAAGCAGAAGACCGACGGCGTTTGTCCAACAAGAAAATGTCTTGCTCCCACCCCGTGTAAAAATTTAAAGGTTGACCATAGTGAGTATCTTCGCCTTCTTGAAAAAATAGAGGAAATAAAGGGTATAAAGAAGGTATTTATCCGCTCGGGTATAAGATTTGATTATCTTATGTATGATAAGTCCGACGCCTTCTTCCGCAGACTTGTGACAAATCATGTATCGGGGCAGCTTAAGGTAGCCCCCGAGCATTGTGCGGCTAATGCGCTGTCAATGATGGGTAAGCCGGGAGTTGAGGTGTTCGAGGCGTTCAAAAAGAAATATTTCCAGCTTTGCCGCGAGGCGGGGCTGGAGCAGTATCTTGTTCCGTATCTTATGTCGAGCCACCCGGGCGCTACAATGAAGGACGCCGTGGAGATGGCGGTATGGCTGAAGAAATGGGGCTATTCCCCTGAGCAGGTGCAGGACTTTTATCCAACTCCCGGCACTATCTCAACGGTTATGTATTACACGGGTATTCACCCAATGACGGGGAAGAGCGTATACGTATGCTCGGATTATCACGAAAAGCAGCTCCAGCGAGCGCTCCTTCAATTCTCGAAGCCCGAGAATGCAAATCTTGTAAGAGAAGCCCTTAAGCTCGCAGGGCGTGAGGACCTTATCGGAACGGGGCCCGAATGCCTTGTAAGAGCCGCATTCGGGCAGGGCGGAGCAAAGACTGCTGAGCGAAAAAAGCCTTCAGCGAAACCGCGCTCGGGAAGAGGTACAGACTCCGTAAGAGGCGCCCAAACTCGACGCACAGGTAAGAAATCA
>CAJGCM010000253.1 GCA_904501765.1 uncultured Clostridia bacterium
AAACATAGTAAAGGATGCCTTGCCGGAAGAAATTGTGCAGTTAAGCTTATCGTTTATATCAATGGTTATCTCCTCCTCAGGCATAACCTTGATTGTCTGATAAAATCTTTGAGCGTTAATGATAAATTTACCATCTCTTTCTATTTCGGTAGGCTCAAGGATACATCTTATTCCCTTGTTCATATCGTATGTAGAAAGTCTTATATTACCGTCAGAGAGTGTTTCGAGAAGAACACCCTCGATTGAAGTTATTGTATTTTTAGTGGAAACCGTACCTAATGCGGGAACGAGCTTTTCAAGAAGATTTGATTTCAAAACAGTAAATTTCATTTTAATATCCTTTCTTTTGACAAAATCCTTCTTATCGGAACCCCTCGAAGAGGTATAGATAAATAATTAATTTTAATTGTAGGAGTAATAGTAGTAGGGGGTGTTAATTGTGTGGAAAACTTTATTTTACCTTGATTTTCCTATACTTTTTAATGTTTTTTTCACACATTTTATAAACATTTTTCAGTGGTATAAAAAGAGCAAAAATATAAACGCCTTTTCAACCGAAAATAAACCGATTTTCCACAGCTTTTTATACACATTTCCACACAAAAAAGTGCAAATTTTAAAATTACATTTCCTTTATTTCTTTTATAAGCTTCTTTATCTCTGCGTCTGTGTTTTTAATTGTTTTTATGTTTATCTTAACAGTGTCGCAGGAGTGCATAATAGAGGTGTGGTCGCGGGAGAAAATAATTCCTATTTCTTTAAAGGATTTATCTGTAAGCTTTCTTATTATGTAACAAGCTACGTGCCTTGCATTTGAAATAGCCGAGGTTTTCTTTTTAGATTTTAAGTCCTCGACAGATACACCGTAATGAGAGGAAACCTTTTTTATTATTCTCTCAATAAGAATATCAACAGGAATATTCTCGGGGTCTACAAAAGAAATAGCTCTGTCGATAGATTCCTTCGTAACTTCCTCTTCACCGTACATAACTCTGAAGGCTGAAAGCTTCTTTACAACACCCTCTATCTGTCTTATATTTTCATGGAGCCTTTCTGCTATATAATCAACGAGGGCGGGGGATATCGAAAGACCCATAGCCTCACTTTTCTTTCTTATAATAGCGGTACGAAGCTCTATGCTCGGCGGCTGAATGTCCGCAATAAGTCCCCCTTCAAAGCGGGTTCTTATTCTTTCCTCAAGAGGCTTTATTTCGTGGGGAGGGCGGTCGGAGGTGAGTATTATGTGTCTGTTTGACTCATAAAGGTAAGAGAAGGTGTGGAAAAATTCCTCCTGGGTAGAAACCTTACCTGCGATAAACTGAATATCGTCAATAAGAAGGACGTCTGCCCCTCTGTATTTCTCTTTGAATGACGACGTTGTGAAATTGGTAATAGCCTCAATCAGCTCGTTCATAAAGTCTTCGCACTTCTTATAAACTATTTTTAATTTAGGATATTTAACCTTCATGTGGTTGATAACAGCGCAAAGAAGGTGAGTTTTACCAAGTCCTGAGTTTCCATGAATGAAAAGGGGGTTAAAATCGGTAGCTAAAGTGTTTGCAACCGCATAGCAGGCAGCCTTTGCAAACTTGTTTGAAGCTCCCTCAATAAAGTTATCAAAAGTATATTCGTCGAGCAAGGATTTTCTCTCCTCCTCGCCGCCCCCGTTAAGAATGGTTTTTATTTTAACCTCTCGTTCAAGATTCTCACGCTTTTCTTCCTCTGTGAGGACCTTTTCTTCAACCGTATCCTCGACAAAGGTTTCTCTTTTTTCATTAGAAATAATTTCAACCTTAACGTCGAAGCCGACGACGTTTTTAAGAGCGTCCTTTATGTAGCTTAAGTATTTTGTTGAAAGAATATTTTTTCTTAAATTTGTGGGAGTCGTAAAAACAGCTTTTTCGTCATCAAGGAAAATAAGCTTAAAATCCCCAAACCAAAGCTTAAAGGTAGAGGGAGCATAATTAAGCTTGCTTTCAATTTCCGGCAGCATAAAATCAACAATGCCTTGAAGCTCTTCTTCCATAATAAAAAAGTCCTTTCTCCTGATTTTTAACCTTTCGTCACACACGTGCGTGTGCGCACATTCACGCCCGCGTGTTTATAATTATACTAATTTATACTATTATACCATATAAATATTTAAAAATCAAGAGAAAGTTATATCAAATAACGGTTTTGTATAAAAATAAGAGGTTTTTTATAAAAAATCAAGCTCTTTTCGGCTTTCCTTTAAAAATAAGAGCAGCAGAGTACCCAAAAAGAAGAGCTGCGGCGCAGCCGGCGGAGGCGGCGGAGAAGGCTCCCTTTAAAATACCGATCGCTCCCTCGGCATCAACAGCTTCAACCATCCCCTTTGCGATATTTCCGCCGAAGCCTATCAAGGGAACCGAAGCGCCGCATCCTGCAAGCTTGAAAAGAGGCTCGTAAATGCCAAGTGCGCCGAGTAAAACTCCGGCAGATACGTAAAAGACTAAAATTCTTGCGGGAGTGAGATTTGTAAGGTCTATTAGCAGCTGGGCTATAACGCAGAATAAACCGCCAACCAAAAAGGAAAAAATAAGCTGATAAGGCATAAAGGTAACCTTCCTTTAAAGAATTTATATAAAAATTAAAATTGTGTAAAAATCTCTTCT
>CAJGCM010000254.1 GCA_904501765.1 uncultured Clostridia bacterium
AAGGTCAAGCTTTGCTCCGCTGAGAACGAAGAAGAGTATAAACAGAGGCGCTGTCCACCTGTCTATCCTGTCCATAAGCTCCTCGGAGAAATCGCACACGTTGCAGAACACCGTTCCGAGCATCATACAAACGAGAAGTGAGGAGAAGGCGATGTGTATACCGAATATTTCGAACTTTATCATAGATAAAGCAACGGTTAAAAGCACGAAGGTTACGGATACCGCCATACGTTTGGAGCGGGAGTGGAAGAATCTCTCGCAGAATGAGAACAAAAGCCCCATAATCAAGCCCAGGGCAAGAGATAAAACTACCTCAAGAACAGGCTCTACTATTACGGACACAGGATCTATAAGCCCCGTATTCAAGGACTTTGCTACACCGAAGGATACGGCAAAGAGAATTAGACCTACCGCATCGTCAAGAGCTACTATAGGAAGAAGAATATCGGTCAGGGGACCTTTCGCTTTGTACTGCTTTACAACCATAAGAGTTGCCGCAGGTGCTGTGGCAGAGGCTACTGCGCCCAACACTATCGCCGCAGGAAGTGTGAGCTTATCGGGCATAAGGAAATGGAGCCCTATAAGCGCGGCATCTACCAAGATGGTTGTGAATACAGCCTGGAATATACCGATAACCGTTGCCTGCTTTCCTATCGCCTTAAGCTGAGACAAACGGAATTCATTACCTATTGAAAAGGCAATAAATCCAAGGGCAACGTCAGATATTATCGAATAGGATTTTACACTCTCCTGGGATACAAAGCCAAGCCCCTCAACCCCCAAGGCTCCAAGCACGAAGGGACCTATAAGCACGCCTGCTACAAGATAGGCCGTAACTGCGGGAAGATTCACTAACTTTGCAAGACGGGAAAGCAGCAGACCTGCAAGCAGGGCTACCGATAAATGAAGGAGAATTAACTCCTGCTGTGGCATCAAAATACGCCTTCTTTCTGTTGAAAATTTAAAAGTCCAAAGAACTCACCGATTAAATAATATATCACTTAATTCCACAAAAGTCAAGGGTAAAAGCAAATAAAAAACGTATTTTACTAAACTTTATAAAAAGGCGTAGGGAAGATGGAAAAATTCCCTTTTTCCGCTCTTGAATTTTAGCTGAACTTACCCCGACTAATGCTTTTACGCTTATAAAATTTCAAAAAACAATGGGCGGCATTTTTGTGTTGCCGCCCCGGTCTATTAAATTCAAGACCACCCTTACCCAAACTTTTTAAGCAAAAATCAAAAGAAGAATAAGCATTGTCAGAGAAACAACAAGGAATGCGCCGCCGACGGAAAGAGATATAACGGTGGCTTTGTTGAACTCGGTTTTATATTTACCTGCCTTAATAAGCCTCGCCTTACGCATAGCCTCTATTATCGGCTTATAAAGGAGCATAGCGACTGCTCCGTTAAGAAGAGCTTTTGCAAAATTAAAGGGCAGGAGAATTGGCAATATCATACCTACTACCATGTCAAAGGTTACGTAGGGAGAGAACATAGGCACAATGAACGGGTTGAGAACCAGCATAACCACAGTGGTGGTTACAACCGATACGGAAAAGCCTATTATTGCTGAATTCAGGCTTCTTTTATATCTGTATATAACAGATGCCACCCCCGAAAAGGTAGCCGAGGAAACAAAGTTCATAAGAAGCCCCCAGGGTCCTGTGGAAGAGAAGGTTATAAATTCAAGAAAGGACACGATAAAGGCTATGATGGGCGCAGCTAAGGGACCGTATATAAAGGAAGCTATGGCTATAACGGAATCCTTAAGCTCTATGGAAAGAAAGCCCGATACTTTAGGTATCAACTGACATATTGCCACAACGGCAAAGGCAAGAGCGGAAAACACTCCAATCCCTACCATTTTCTTTATATTATCCTGTGTTTTATTTTTATGTATATTCTGATTGCTTTGCATTTTTTCCTCCCTAAAGCTTCGGTGAATCCCCCTCTGCACATAAGTTCTTTCGGAAAAATAAAAATCCCGAAAAGTGTTTTGCCCACTCTTCGAGGAAAAAGAATAGCTTTACGCATAGATAAAATGCGAGCTTTCGCATTTTTAAATCTAAAAATAATTCTTCTTTTATCATCCGGACTTTACCGTCGGTAGAGGAATTTCACCTCTTCGGGAATAGGTATACAGCTCTCTGTGAGATACCTGTATGCCTCTTCTTCGCAGACTATTACTGCCGGTATGGATTTTCACCATTCCCCAAAGAAAATTATGTTTTCAAAACTTCAATTATTACTTTGTTCTTAAATTTGCCCCGACCTTGATTTCTCAAGGTCGGGGACTGATTTTGAGCTAATGCTCAAAGCTAAAAGCTAATATTAGCCAAGGATCTCAGCAACAACGCCGGAACCTACTGTACGACCACCCTCACGGATAGCGAAACGAAGACCCTTCTCGCAAGCGATAGGTGTGATAAGCTCAACGTTCATATCAACGTTATCGCCGGGACGGCACATTTCAACAGACTCGGGAAGGTTGATGATACCAGTAACGTCGGTTGTTCTGAAGTAGAACTGAGGTCTGTAACCGGAGAAGAAGGGCTTGGAACGGCCGCCTTCCTTTTCGGTAAGAACGTAAACCTGACCAACGAACTTGGTGTGGGGCTGGA
>CAJGCM010000255.1 GCA_904501765.1 uncultured Clostridia bacterium
AAGATTCATAATGTCTATATATCGTAAAAAAAATGCAGAACTTATAATTAAAACACATTGTATTCTTTGGGACAAAGAGGAAGGTCTAAGTATTGATAAAGAAATTTGTTGCTACCCTGATAATACAAGACTTGCCACCGAAGAAGAAAAACAAAAACTATTTGATGCAATCAAAGCAAATGGCTACAAGTGGGATGCAGAAACTAAGACTTTGGAGAAGTTAATTGCGCCAAAGTTTAAGGTGGGGGATAGAATCAAAAAGAATAAAGACTATATAAGTGGTGTCGTTACTAATATTTCTGACGATGATTCGTGTAAAGTAGAATATCGAGGTGGAGGTGTTTCGTATGTTAGTCTTGCAGATCAAGATGAATGGGAATTAGTTTCCGATAAGTTTGACATCAATACTTTAAAAACTTTTGAAAGCAGAATCCTTGTTAGAGATAAAAATACAGACGAATGGAGAGGACATTTTTTTAGTCATTATGATGGTAATAGCGATAGACCTTACGTCTGTATTGGTGTTGAGGGAATAAACGAATATAAGCAATGTATCCCATACGAAGGGAACGAGCACCTTCTCGGAACTACGGATGATTGCGATGAGTATTATAAGAATTGGTAGTAATTCTATTAACAAACTGACTATTTATGCCATTCAAGAGTGAAAAGATACCTTTAGGGTCTTATGATAGAAGAATTAAATTAACAGATGTGCAACGAGACGAAATAAAGCAGTTTTGTAAACAAGGATTATCATATCGTGCAATCGCAAAGTTGAAAAAGGTAGTGTTATGGAAGAAAAAGACAAAGTATTTACATTCCCTGATGGTTTTGAAATAAAAGGAATGACAGATGAAGAGTTTGAACAATGGGCGGAAAAAGTGGCGGAAAAACACAATAGGATTGTAGAATTGTGCGAAGCTTACGATTTTAACTCTCTTACAGCAGAATTTGGCGGTTTGAACAACAATTTTACTCCATTGATGATTCTAATGATGTTGTTCGGTGGCCCAAATTATTCAAAAAGGGTTACAAAGGAGGAAATAATGTCGAAACACGCTTATATGAAAGACCCTAAATATCTATCCGACATAAATGACAAGTATCTTGAAGAAATAAAAGACTTAATTGTTAATGAAACGCAAGGAGAACAAAAGTAATTCTATAAGACGTGAATACCTATCCTTGGGGATGACTCACATGGAAATGACGATGTACTTGAAAGGAGCAAGAGATATCCTCATGCGCTTGCAAGAGGACTACGAGCACTACATTATCCCGTACACCTATTGTAAATTAAAGAACCCTAACATCGAACTGCACGACACAGAACATCCCTTCCCGATCACAAGCTCAAAGGTTCGCAAGATGATGGGCGAAGCGCTCATCAAGACGCTGATAGAGGACAAACGCTCACTCGAACGCTTCCTGCTTTGGAAGTACAACGGAATAAAGGCAACAGCGGTTGAGCGCAACAAAAAAGGACAAGTAACACGAGTAATAATTTCAATCGAATAAAAAAACAACAATGGAACTTAAAGGTAAAATCATCGCTGTCATGGAGAAGCGCAGCGGAGTAGCACAACAATCAGGCAAAGCGTGGGCAACGCAAGATTATGTCATCGAAACCATCAACGAGCAGTACCCCAAGCGCTGCGTGTTCAACGTATTCGGTGAAGAAAACATTCAGAAGTTCGCCCTGGAAGTCGGCAAGGTGGTGACCATCCACTTCGACATCAACGCCCGAGAGTACAACGGCAGATGGTACAACGACATCCGAGCATGGAGAGTTGACCCCGAGCAAGCAACAGCGCAAGCTGCACCCGTGACAGCTCCGACTGCACCTATCGACATCCCTGCGCCAACAATGACGGAAGCATCACAAGAAGTTGAAGACCTTCCATTCTGACGAACATGAAGACGGTAATAGGCATCGACCCCGATGTAACGAAGTCGGGGTGTGCCATCGTCATAGATGGCAAGGTGCAAGGCATCTGCACCAAGGACGCAGCAGTGCTGCTCGAAGACCTTAAGGAGGAAATCGTAAACGTTCACCCTAACGACACGCTCGTCATCGTCATCGAAGCAGGATGGAAGAACGCAAGCAACTGGCATCTTGGCACTTTTTGCAGCGCCCGACGTGCAGCAAAGCTCGGTGAAGATGTTGGCAGATGTCACGAGGTTGGGCGCATCCTTGCCAAGTGGTGCGAGTTTCACAGCGCAGGGATGGACCATGTAAAGGTGCTCACCCCGAAACCTCTGCGCAAGATGTGGCGCGGAAAGGATGGCAAAATAACGGCTGATGAACTCGAACGCGTGACGGGATTCAGTGGGCGCTCCAATCAAGAAGGTCGCGACGCTTGCCTGCTGGCTTGGACTTACCGCTAAACTCTTGTGTAATGATGAAGACTAAGAAATGCAGCCAATGTGGGCGCCATCTTCCGCTGTCGAGCTTCTATCACAATCCTATTCACGGTTGCGAGGACACAAGCACATCCAAGTGTAAGGAATGCGCCAGGAAGTACAGCGCAGCGCGAAGAAGCCAAAAAGAAGAACGAACCAAATTCAAGTATTAAAAGCATGAACACAATCGAAAACAT
>CAJGCM010000256.1 GCA_904501765.1 uncultured Clostridia bacterium
AGAGTTGTGCCGCTTGTTCGGTAACAAACTCATTCTGACGAGACATATCTCTTTCCGTAAATCGCAGGCGGAAATGGAAGATGATATCAACGCAGCTCTCTTTGAGAGAAACAGCGAAGGTTTTGAGTTTTCTTCCGCCTATTTCCAGAAGATAGTGGAGCCTATGTGGCAAGAGGACCGAGATAAGTATTACTATCTTCGCGAGCTTCAGGAGGTTGCTACGCTTATCTCCAATGTTTACTCTGGACCTACCTTTTCTCTTGAGGTTGAAAATGGTAAGCCTCTTGTGGTAAACTCTGGTTGCAAGGCGAGCAAAATTCTCGGCAAGATTGCCTCTGCCTTTAATCTGCCCGGCTACGAGAAATTCAGAGTTGCTCACTCAATGTGTCTTAACCAAAAGAACACCGAAGGTGACATCTGCCTTTCTATCCATCCCCTTGACTATATGACAATGAGCGACAACGATTGTGATTGGAGTTCTTGTATGTCTTGGAAAGAGGGCGGCGACTATAGACAGGGAACTGTCGAAATGATGAACTCCCCATTCGTAGTTGTAGCCTATCTCAAATCCAAGAGCGATATGGATTTGCTCGGCGGCTGGAGTGCTGATAATTGCAAGTGGAGCAACAAGAAATGGCGTCAGCTCTACATTGTTTCTCCCGATGTAATTGTGAGCATTAAACAGTATCCCTATGACAGCGACGACCTTGATACATTCTGCTTGCGTTGGCTGCGTGACCTCACCGAGGAGACTGCGGGCTTCGGTCCCTTCCACCCTCAGATGTGTCGTATTCGTAACCATCACAATAACACCCTTGCATTCTTGGGTAGAAGTATTCACTTCGGCTTCGAAACTGGTTTTATGTACAACGATATGTACTCTGACCACAACGCTTTTGTAAGCACCGAGGCGCCCGAAAGTGTATATATCTGCTACTCTGGTGCATCTGAGTGTATGTTGTGCGGCGCTGAGATCAACGATTGTCCTGACGATATTCCTACCAGCACCCTGCTTTGTGGCGATTGCGGACACTTTATGCATTGCGACGAATGTGGTAGAAGTATCGACGAAGACAACTACTACTGGGTAGACGATACCCGTTTGTGTGAGCACTGTTACGAGAACTATACCAGCTCTTGTAACTGGTGTGAAGAGAGCCATTATACCGACAATATGAATCAGGTCTACTTGAAGGTAGGTAGAACGATTCATCGTGAATACAAAGTTACTTTGTGTAGCTACTGTATGACTTCCTCTCATTTCCGCGATGAGGTTGGAGCTAATCCTTTGATGGATAATATCAGCGGTCGTTATTACATTGATGTCGAAAAGCTCACCAAGACTGGTTGCGAGTTCTTCGAGATTGATGAAGAAGATTTGGAAGCCTTCCTCGCAGAGGTAAGTGCTTCCGAACAAGCGTAAAGTTTTTGATTTTTCAAAAAAAATATGTTATAATATATATGTAAGGTAAAGAAAGAAATCCTTAATAAAAAATAATTTTTAATTCAAGAAAGGTTTAGGTGCAAATTATGGAAAAGATCACTAAGAGAGAAATGTATGAGGCTATCGTTGAGGCTGCTAAGGGCGGCGACTTCAAGTACACTGCAGAGGATGTAATCACCTTCGCAGAGAACGAGATTGCTCTTCTTGACAAGAAGGCTACCAAGGCTAAGGAGCGTGCGGCTACTAAGGCTGCAGAGGGCGATGCTCTTACCGCAGTTGTTGCCGATGCTTTGACTGGCGACTTCCAGTCCATCGCTGATATCGCTGCTGTTGTAGCAGAGACCGACGGCGACGCAACCGTTTCCAAGGTTACTTACCGCTTGACTCAGCTTGTTAAGGCTGGCAAGGCAGAGAAGACCGAGCTCACTATCCCCGGCAGCGAGGGTGTTAAGGCTCGTAAGATTCAGGGCTACCGCGCAGTAGTTGCTGACTAATTAAGTCCGATGTATAATAAGAACCCACTCACGAATTGTGAGTGGGTTCTTTATTTTTTAAGCGGCTCCGGCCGGCGCTGGACGCCTCATTCGTCAGCCCAAAACAAAAATGGCTCTTCAAAATTTTTCGCAGGATTCCTTTGATTTTCTTGAAAAATTTATGTATAATATATATAGAAGGAAGGTGAAATTAAAGTGAAATATTGTTTATCTGGTCGTCAACCTCTTTCTGTGTTAAAGAAGTGCGACGAAATTAAAATGGAATATTCGGATAAGGATAAAATTATTGATTATCTTGAAACATTATCTGATAAAACCATTATTTTAGATGTGCCATCAGATGTGCAAGCATTGAATTGGTCATTATTAAAAGTATATGCTGAAAAAATCCAATTTATGCTTTGTCTGCATGATTTGAGCTTTGTAGCACCTTGCCAAGAGCATGGAATTAATTGGTATTGGGCATATCCTATTACAAGTTATTATGAGTTACGAGGTATTTTGGACCTAAATCCTTGCTACCTCTTTTTGGGCGCTCCATTAAGTTTTGATCTGCCGAAGATTAAATCTATTACAAATGTAGCAATTCG
>CAJGCM010000257.1 GCA_904501765.1 uncultured Clostridia bacterium
GATTTTCGGTGTTGCCTCCGTGTGTATTACGTCGGCTATATTTTCCTCGTCAAGCTCGGATTTCTTAAATTCGCAATTAAGTACGCACCTTAAGCCGTGTGTGCCGATAAATTCGGTATATTTATAACTGTCGTAGGAGTTTTCACTATCTGCGCTTCTGCAGTATGCGTCACGTGGAATAGTAAGAGAGGCATTCTTGTCAATTCTCGCTCCAATCTCCGCAATAGCAGAGAAGGTAACGCTGACATATTCGTCCTCGCCCTCGCCCGCAGGATTTATATTCACCTTCAAGGAGCTTATGTATCCGTCGGGAGTGACGGCAGCCTCGACATCCTCCTCTTCAGTCTCGAGAGTTTCGGAAAATTCTATAGTTTTCTCAACACGGATATGGCTCTCTTCCGCAATGCAAAGAACTGCGTAAAGCTCGACAGCTCCCTCTACCTCAACTGCGCCATCCTTAATTTTTGCGCTGTCAAACCTAATATCACCCCCGGAGAATACGACCTGAATATCCTCCGCCGAAACGCCTTCAAGTCTTGCCGCCTCTGCAGCAAGCTCCCGCTCGGTAAAATCTGTATATTCGCCTCTGTGAAGGCTGATTTCTTTCGACTTAACCTCAATATCTTCGCCGTCGGGCATAGGAGGAGTGTTCTTCATTTCTCCAATGAACAGCTCCGATGTTACCGTCGCTTTTGCGCATATTTTTCTCGGACCCGCAAGTCTTACGGCGGGGGAGGAAATTCTGCATTTTTCAAAGGAGCAAAGGTACCCGTCCTCAACCTTAACGTCGTAATCGTAGTCGGAGGTGAAATGCGCCTCCGTCAGCTTTGATTCCGAGTCAAGATAAATCACGCTGTATTCAACGATGCCGGATAGAGAAAGAGTGTTGCCCGAAAAAAACTTTCCCGAGGGCGTTACCTTTGCGGAAAAATTCAACAGCTTTTTCACGTCGCCCATATAGTCCGGGAGAATGAAATCTGCGCCGGTTTCTGTGTGAATACCGGATATTCTTCTGTGAATTGGGCCGCCGTCAGTCCTCCAATCCGAATTCATATCTTCTTTTTGTCTTTTTAATTCAGCCATAAAAAAAGCCTCCGCATAGTATTTTCATTAAAACCCTATGCAAGGAGGCTTACGTTTATTCATAATTTTTGTACGTAGCAGCACATTGAGCGAGAACGGGAAATTGCATTTGTTTTGCTCTGATTCAGTGCTGTGCGCCCATAGATTCCATCAGTCGCTTGTTGAATTCCTCTGCGGTGTTGTAGCCCATTCTTTTCTGTCTGTTATTCATTGCGGCAACCTCTATAACAACGGAGAGATTTCGACCGGAGCTGACCGGGAGAACTATCATAGGAACCTTAATTCCGAGGATATCCATGCTTTCCGATTCAAGGCCAAGCCTGTCGTACATCTTGCCCTCCTGCCAGTTTTCCAGCTGTATAACCAAATCTATCTTTTCGGTTTCCTTAACCGAGCCCATACCGAAAAGGCGCCTTACGTCAACGATACCGATACCGCGAAGCTCAACGTAGTGTCTTATTATTTCAGGCGCTCTGCCTACGAGAGTGGTAGCGGAAACCTTTTTGATTTCCACCGCATCGTCGGCTATAAGTCTGTGTCCTCTCTTTACAAGCTCAATAGCGGTTTCGCTCTTACCGACACCGGAATCGCCAAGGAGAAGAATACCCTCGCCGTAAACCTCAACCAAAACTCCGTGCCTTGTAATACGGGGTCCCAGCTGAACGTTAAGATAGGAAATCAGCGCCGCCATAAATTCGGAAGTCCTGTCCGCAGTGCGTAGCAGAGGAACCTTATATTTTTCCGCAAGGGAAATAACGCCGTCGCTAATAGCGCCTGAGGAGGTAACTATAACTCCTACGGGAGAAGAGCGGAAGAAATCCTCCAAGCGAACAGCCTTTTCCTCTTCGGGGAGCTTTTCGAGGAAGGAATGCTCCATTTTACCGATTATCTGAAGCCTGGCAGGCTCGTAATAGTCGTAAAATCCGGTCATCTGAAGACCGGGGCGGCTTACCCTCGTGCAGGAAATATTAATATTTTCGGGTAGCGTTGGCAGATATATCGTTTCCAGGTTAAAGGATTTGATTATGTCCGATAAAGGAATGTTGTATAATTCTTCCATAGTAGGTTTTCCCTTCGCTTTTTGTATTTCGTCTTATTTTAACATATATTTATACAATTTGCAAACATTTTATCAAAATTTATTTCGCCCTTGATTTTTTTCTACTATTTTGATAGAATATATACGTTAAAACAAACCGAAAGAAAAGGCGCCTCGTATCGGTACCTATTTTCTTTAAAAAGGAATTTTTATGATTAAGAAAATTTTGAGTATGTTACTCCTTTTATCGCTTCTTTTATCAATGCTTGTCCTCGTGGGCTGCAGCGGGTCGGAATATCCGCCGGTTGAAAGCACAGAGGAGGAGAGCGCAGTGC
>CAJGCM010000258.1 GCA_904501765.1 uncultured Clostridia bacterium
AAGGTTTCTTCCAAGATAGTTTTCGGTAGTGCATATTTCCGCTCCGAAGAGAGTGGGGTCGGTTCCCTTAAAGCTTACGTAAGCCTTTTCTGTATGAAGGGTTAAGAACTTTGCCTCGGGGAAATACTTTACTCCAAGAACAGGCTGCGCTCCGCTCTCAAGAGCTTTTATGAATTCTGTGATTTCCTCTTTTCTCGGGAAGCCATCGCAGTTTGCGAGAACCTTAAGGCTTCCTATAAGGCGTGTGGCGTAAATAGCGCCGGGGCGTGTATACTCTCTACCCATCGCCGCATAGTCAAAGCCCTTACCGCCTATCATATATCTGACACCGTCAAGGATATGCCTTGCAATATTGTTTTTTACCTCGGGAGCAAAATCAAGGGACGTACCTGCTACCTGGTAGCATATACCGGAGATGGTATAAATAAACGACACACCGTATCCGAGAGAATAAAGGCGCCTGCCGTGCTGGAAGAAGCTATCGTCCCACTGAAGCCCCTCGTGACCGCCGAAGCTCTCGGATGCAATTCCCGCAACAGCCGCTCTGATTTCCTCCGAATCGTCGGTGAGAATACCGTGAACTATGCTTACGTTGCAATACCATACAAGGTTTGCCCCTGAATGATACGCATTCTTTACAGTCAGAATTTCCGGATGCTTCGTAACGGAGCCGTGGTCGAGATACCAAATCATTCCTTCCATAATGTGGTCGGGAAGAGATTTTCTGTGAAGCAAAAGTATCTCTCTTATACCGAGAGGAAGTCCTATATCGTTAAACCACCAGTTTCCGTTTACGTACTTATTGGCAACGAAATCTTCAAGTATACCAAGGAGCATAGCATAAGCTCTGTCCCTCGCCTCGCCTTCCGAGATATAGGAATATCTTGCAAGTCCCAATGCCCTGTTTATAGCCCAGGAAACCTTCCAATCCGCATGATTTGTGTCCGTATAATCTATATCTTTAAATCTTAACTGCCCGGGAGCGTTCTCAAAAAGCTTCGCCTCCATCTCGTCAAGATTTGCAGGTTTTCCTTCTATTTTGGTAAAATCTGCGTTCGTCATAGAATTCTCTATTATTCTATCGGCTATAATATCAAAATCTCCGCAGTACTTTTTCTCATTCATAACAAGTCCTCTTTTCTTTTTGGGCAGACGCCGTATGGGTTTATTATAAAATAATCCCTTCAAAAAATCAAGCGAAACAACACATTTTCTTGCTATTTAAGATATATTCAGCGACATTTACAAGGAATGCGGCTGATATTTAGATAATTTTTTAATTTTTTTTGAAAATGCAATTGAAAAAGTTTGTCCGTTAGTGTATAATAACTAAGGTTAATATTTTATTCGACAGAAAGGACTATTCTGAATGGAAATCTTTAGCAGCTTGTTTTCAGGTCTTATGGGATTTTTCTCACTTGACGGCTTGAAAATGATAGTTATGTGGGTCATTGGAGGAATTCTTATATACCTCGCCATTAAAAAGGAAATGGAACCCACTCTTCTTTTACCGATAGGTTTCGGCGCAATTCTTATGAACTTCCCCGGCGTAATAACCACCGCTGCCGACGGGACAATACAGTACGGCGGTATAGCAGAGCCTCTGCACGAGCTTTACAATGCGGGTATTGCCAACGAGCTGTTCCCTCTTCTTCTCTTTATCGGTATTGGAGCTATGATAGATTTCGGTCCTCTGCTCAGCAATCCGAAGCTTATGATTTTCGGAGCGGCGGCTCAGTTCGGTATATTCTTTACCCTTTGTACCGCATCTATGTTCTTCCCCGATATCAAGGATGCGGCTTCTATCTCGATAATCGGCGCGGCTGACGGCCCCACATCAATAGTCGTTGCCAACGCTCTCGGCTCTAACTATATCGGCGCTATAACCGTTGCGGCTTATTCTTACATGGCGCTGGTGCCTATCATTCAGCCCCCCGTTATCAAGCTTCTTACAACGAAGAACGAAAGACGTATCCGTATGTCTTATGCTCAAAAGAGCGTTTCCAAGACAACGAAAATACTCTTCCCCATAATAATTTCCATAGTTGCTTGTATCTTCGCTCCATCTGCAGGCTCTCTTATCGGATTCCTTATGTTCGGTAACCTTATCCGTGAGTGCGGCGTTCTCGACTCTATTTCCGAAACCGCTCAGAAGGTACTTGCAAACCTTATTACGATATTCCTCGGTATTACCATAGCTTTCAATATGCACGCAAGCCAGTTCCTGGCGCTTGAAACTATCGTTATCATGCTCCTCGGTCTTGTAGCCTTCATATTTGACACAGCGGGCGGCGTTCTCTTCGCTAAGCTTTATAACCTCGTAATGAAGCTTACAGGCGGTGAGCTTATCAACCCCATGATAGGCGCTGCGGGAATTTCCGCATTCCCAATGTCGGGACGTATCGTTCACAAAATGGGACTTGAGGAGGACCCCC
>CAJGCM010000259.1 GCA_904501765.1 uncultured Clostridia bacterium
AAGGGGGCAGCGGACGCCGCATCTGCTCAGGAAATGGCCCGCTTGAACGCAAAAAGTGCACAGTTGAAGATTGACGCCTTCGACATGGAACTGCAGACAGAGCTCCGCGCCGCCGGGGAGATTGTGGGAAAGGTGCAGGGGGTGTACAATGGCGTGAAGGAGCTGCTCGATGACAAATGGGCACTTGCCTCCCGTGCGCTGGCTGGGCTCATGGGAGCATTTTCTGACACCGGAGAGGCTATCGGCCGGGAGATGGTGGCAGCTGCAGCAGACTTCCGGCAGGTGCCCCACTTCGCCGGAATGAGCTCAAAGCAGATTGGCGAATACCTCACCGCCGCACAGGACCTATACAAAAAAATGGAGGGATCGCTGAATGCCGGCATGGATATGGAAGATGACACCGCCGCACAGTTCAAAGCCTCCATGGAGCGGCTCAAGAAGAATCTGGAAATTGCAGAGACCGCCTCGGCTGAAGCTCTGAAGGAGGAAGCTAAAGCCGCAGCAGAAAAGAAAGCTGCAGCAGAGGCAGCAGCGGCCGCCGCTGAGGCTAAAATCAAGGCAGATAAAGAGGCCGCCGCTAAAGCGGAGAAAGAGCGCATCGAGCGCGAAAAAAATGAGGCAGCCATAAAGAAAGAACGCCTCGAGCGGCTCAAGCTGGTGGAGGACTACGCCGCCACTGTTAAAAAGAACGCAGCACGGGAGCAGGCCGACAAAGCCGTGGAGTCTGGAGACGTTGACGCCATGGAAAGAGCGGCTGACGCTATGGCACAGGCCGCCGGAGCTCTCTCTCTGGCCGATGCAGAGTTGACGCTGGAACAGCTGGCAGAAAAGCTCCGCACCAACCCCGAAGAGATGACAAGGGAGGATGTGGAGACCCACCGCGAGCTCACCGCCCTTCTGGAAGAGGTGCAGAAACTCAATGAGGCCGCCGCTGCTCAAGCTGAAGAAAACCAGAAGGCAGCTGAAGCAGAGGAGGCACAGAAGGAGCAGGACCGCCGAGAAAATGTGGCAGCCGTGGAAGAGGACGCAAACCGCCAGCAGGAGGCCGCTCGCAAGAAGGCAGAAGGCCAGCAGGAGGCTCTGGACCCCGCAGACATTGCGGACGCTGCCGCACAGTACCAGCAGGAGCTTGTAGACTCCGGCCTGTCTCTCCGGGAGGCAAGAGAGCTTTTTAACAAATGGGTAGAGACTCAGCTTGCTGATGCTCAAAAGGACCTTATAAACGGCATCAATTACACGGACGAGGACGGACACGCCACCCGCGTGGTGGCAGACCCGCAGAACCTCAAGACTATGCGCGAGCTGGTGAAAGCAACGCATTCCGGCACGCTGGAGGAGAGGAATGCGGCACGGGAACAAGTCAATACTATGCAGGAAGCGAACAAGCTAGCTCGGCAGCAAATCCGCATCCTTGGCAAGTTAAAGTTTGAAGCTAAAGCATTATAAGCATGAAAACAAGAGAAGAAACTGCGGCCACGTTCGCCGCTAACGGGGACACCTTCCCCACCGGGATGAGACGGCTCTCCATGGCCTCGGTGGCCTTGCTGGAAATGACCTGCAACAAATATCTGCCCGTCATTCTGGAGGGGGCAGAAAATCCGCATGACCGCATCGAGTTGCTGAAGTACATTTTTATTCACACCGCGCCGCTTGACCAGGTTATTCTGACCTGCCAGACCTACAGGAAAGACCCTCGTGCCTTTGAGCTGCTGGTGCTCAAATGGGCGCATGGAGTTACACCAGAGCAGGCTCTGCAGGCCGTGCAGTACATAGCAGAGGAAAGCGAGGATGTGGCCAACGTCTCAAGCCGCATTATACCCACAGGAGGCGGAGAGAGCTCAAAAAACGGGCAACGCCAGCGGGCTTAGTATACCTTATTTGCCTGCTGGCTGAAATAACGCATTGGGACGAAGAAAAAATCAGACTCATGCCTTACTACAAAGCATTAAGCTACATTCACGTCTACAACATTAGAAACGGACTTGCAACAGAATGGAAGCGTGCAGAAGGTGGTAAGAAAGCTATTACACTTGAACAATTTACGGAAGCCTTAAAAAAATGAACATACTGCAACAGGGACAAGCTGCCATTGTGCCCCTTTCAGTCAATTTTTCTGCGCAGTCTCCAACGCAAACGGAAATGACCGACAAGGGCGTGCAGGTGACTGGTGAGGAGTCTGTAACAAGAGAATACGAGGTTAGAGAGGCCGCTCTCTCTGCCTTCATAACCACGCAACTGGCCGCTGGCAGCATTGCCGCCGGGAAGCTGGTGCAGGTGCAGGCCAGCAGCTCCGGAGAGGGCGACCTGTACCAGGTGACGGTGACCACCTCCAGCATTTCCGCCGCTCCTGCCGCTCCCTATTTCTCTCTGGCCGAGGGCTTTGTCTTTACCCGTCCCGTGCAGGAGCCG
>CAJGCM010000260.1 GCA_904501765.1 uncultured Clostridia bacterium
TAAGGGCGCAGCTGCCCATAACACGACAGGAGCTGAGGGCTGCGTGAGTTACGCTTATGTTTCTGCCTGCAAAAACAAGGTTTTCTATATTCTTTGAAATGAGCGCGCGAAGAGGTATGCCCCAGGGACTGGGAGCACTATGATATATTGTGGGGTGCCCGCCCTTGTAGTAGAAGCCCTCGGGGAAATGGTCGTCCATCGACCAGCCTGCATAGGCTACGATATCGTGGAATCTTCCCTCGGCGCGTACGTCGTTCTCCGTGATTACGTGCTTACCTATGTATCTGCGGCTTTCACGCTTTCCGGGAAGGAAGCCTATCCAGTCAAGATTCCAGTTATCTCCGCCGAATTCGGGGTTTCTCTTCATAAAGTCCCATACGCCGAGAGCTATTTTCAAAAGCTCCTCACGGCACTCGTCGGTATCGTGCACACAATCCCGCTCTCCGCCGTATTCAAGCCACCAGAAATTGGACTGGGCGGATTTCGTCCTGTTTTCAAGAGTTTTGGGGTCGTCGTATCTATACGCCCATTTGGGAGGTATAAACTCTGTTTTTGACGTAGTTTCTCTGGACTGCATAAGGCAGCTCATACCCATCGTTTTGCTGTCTGCCACGTCCGGGGGAATAGTTTCACCGTATTCGGATTTTGCCTCTCTGCCCTGTCTGAATTCAGCACCTGTGAGGGTGGAAAGAATAGAGTCACCCGAGCAATCGGCAAAATATTTAGCCTTTACCACGTGATAGCTTTCGGCATTGGACTGCCACGCCTTAATACTTACGATTTTATTGCCGTCCATCTCTGCGTCAAGACAGCTGCTGTTTAAGAGGAGCTTGATATTAGGCTCCAGCATTGCGGTTTCGTAAAGCACGGTATCCCAAAGGTAATAGTTAAGGTATGGGTTGCGATAAAAGTTCTTCAGCACCATTTCCTCAAGTATTCCTGTTTCTCTGTTATCGGTGCCGTGAGCGCCGCATATCCACATACGAATTTCGCTTGATGCGTTTCCTCCAAGCACGGGTCTGTCCTGCACGAGCACGGTTTTAATACCGCCTCTTGCCGCTGCAACTGCGGTACAAAGCCCCGCAAGACCGCCTCCGACGACGCAAAGGTCGGCTTCATAATTAAGAGTTCTCATAAAAAACCTCCTCGGGGACTTGATTTTTTCATTCCCCTATGGTATTATAATAACAAATATTTTAATAAAAAACCTTGATTATTATACACAAAATCTTAGAAATTGTGCATAGGCGGTAAAAATGAAAAATTTTGACAGCATAACAAAATACATAACCTACTTAAAGCAACACCACTCGCTTAACATAAGCATTCACATATCCGACAATGATAATATAATCTCATACGGCAAACTATATCTTTTCAACACCCACACAAATCCCTACTGCTCGCTGTTGAAGTTCTGCGATGCGGCAAAGTGCCACTGCCTCGAAAAGCAAGCTGCCGTTACCGAAAGAGCCTCTCACGGAAGCTTTATCGGAATATGCCACGCAGGGGTGAAGGAGCTTGTATATCCCGTTTCAAACGGCAAGCGCACTGTCGGCTTTATCAGTGTCAGCGGCTACGGCACTGATGCTCCCGGAGAATACCTTGATAAGATATCAAAAAAATACTCCCTGCCTCGCTGCGAGCTTGAAAAGGCTTACGCCGCCCTTGAAAAGCATATGCCCGACAAGGAAAAAATCGACGTGCTGATAAAGCCCTTATGCGCTATGCTGGAGCTGAAATACATCAAGGGTTCCCTTGATTCTGTCAATGAAATGAGCTTTTCTCAAAAGGTTAAGAGCTATATCACTCTTCACAGGAGAGAAAAGCTCTCCTCTGCGGATATTTGCCGACACTTTTCCTGCAGCCGCTCTTATTTGTGCCACGAATTCAAAAGAGAGTGCGGTATGACCGTCGGTGACTTTTTGCTGAAAGCCAGGCTTGAAGATGCAAAATACCTTTTGGAATATTCAGAGCTTAACGTGACGGATATAGCCTTTACCGTAGGCTTTTCCGATGCCAACTATTTTTCATCCGTATTCAAGAGAAAGGTCGGCATAGCACCGCTTGAATATAAAAAAACTACAAAAAGGTAACAAAAAAACTCGGGGAGTACTTGGCGGTTATCCTGCCGCTCCCCGAGCCTTTCTTTTGGTCAGAGTATAAATTCCATACCTATTTTCTGCGGTTTTAGTCCGCAGGACTCATAAAAGCGCATAGCGCCCTCGTTAAGCGCCCATACGTTAAGCGTTACGTTATAGCACCTTGTGTCAGCGGCAAGCTTTACTACCGCCTCATACAGCCCCTTGCCGATTTTCCTGCCCCGAAGGGTCTCATCAACGCAGAGGTCGTCTATATAGAGGGTTTTTATATCCGTCATAAGATTGCTGTTTTCGTAGCACGTATA
>CAJGCM010000261.1 GCA_904501765.1 uncultured Clostridia bacterium
ACTGCAATTTTTTGCCAATTTTTTGCCTTTTTCTGGCGTCACATTTCTGGCGTTTGAGTAGTCAATTTTCCTCCATTTTTTGACAAACAGCAAGCGCTAGAGCTTTAACTGCAATTTTTGGCGTTAAATAAGTCAATTTTCCTCCATTTTTTGACAAACAGGATGCGCTAGAGCTTTAACTGCAATTTTTTGCCAATTTTTTGCCTTTTTCTGGCGTCACATTTCTGGCGTTTGAGTAGTCAATTTTCCTCCATTTTTTGACAAACAGCAAGCGCTAAAGCTCTAACTGCAATTTTTTGCCTTTTCAGCAGCTTTTGTCAAAAATCATCGATTTCCTTGACTGCAAATTATCGACAATAAAATAAAGCAAAAACTTTGTACCATACGCTATGGGTTGCGCCTTTCAGACGCCGGGGAGGTACGTACAAAGCTATAAATATATACTATATATTTATAGCGCATTAATCCGAATTTAATCCTAATTTAATCCTAATTTAAATCCACAATTTACAATGCACAGTTGGTACAAAATGGTCAAAAACTGCACATTCGAGTGAAATTCAAAAACGGCTTCGATTTCGATTCGTTTGAAAATCGTGTGCACTTTATGTAATGTTTTCGCATTTTCGTGACATGAAAAGCAAAAAAATCGATGTCAGACATGTACGAAAATGGCCAATTTGTGTCGGTTGCGACCGTCGAAAAATCAAGAAAGGGGGTAGTATGTCTTTTTTTTAAAATTTCAAAATTCAACTTAATCTGTATGAAAAATCAAAAAATCGGTTGGTGGATTGTCGATGGTTTTGGGTGTTGTCGTCATCGACACATTTTCATCAATTCATTGCATATTGTGTAAAATTCAAAAACGGCCTCGGTTTCGATTCGTTTGAAAATCGTGTGCACTTTGTGTAATGTTTTCGCATTTTCGTGACATGAAAAGCAAAAAAATCGATGTCAGACATGTACGAAAATGGCCAATTTGTGTCGGTTGCGACCGTCGAAAAATCAAGAAAGGGGGTAGTATGTCTTTTTTTGAAATTTCCAATTGTCAAGCATTGGTTGTTGAATTTTTGAGGAAATCAGTGCACATTCACTTTTGCCTCCAATCAATGGCATTTGGTCAAGAATCGATGCTAATCGATGCAATTTGATCAAAACTAGTCGAATTAGTCAATATTATTCAGAATTAGTATAGAATTGATATAGAATTGGTATAGAATTGGTTAAAAATCAACACTCAAAGCCTCTTTCCGGTCAGAGTCAACGCAAACCCATTGCCTTTTCAGCAGCTTTGAGTGCATTGCGTCTTTTGAGGTTCGCTTTCCATCCAAAAACTTGAATTTTTTAACGCAATTTGCTTTTCTGTTTGCTTTTGGCGCCAAAACTCTAATAATTAAACGTTTTCGGTCCAAAAATGGAGCGTTTGTTACCTTTTTTCCCTTTTTAGGCGCAAATTGCAAAAAGTCAACGCTTTAAGGGGTGTCAAAAGTGGCCATTTTCAGCCATTTTCAGGCATTTGCCAACTTTTAGCCAAAACTTGACGAACCTTGCTTTTCAGCTGTTGCTTTAGTCATTTTTCGGACAAACCTTGACTATTTGAACAGACCATTTTTGGATTTTTAGCAAGCGCTAAAGCGTTGATTTTCAAAAAATCGTGCTTTTTCAATTTCTTTAATCTATTGCTATTATTTTCTATTATTTAATTATTTAATAATAAAAATATTATTTTTGTATAAACTATTGATATTTGATAATACAGTGAGGAGGGTATAAAAAATGAAAATTTCATTTATAATAGTTATATAGGGGGGGTAGTATAAATATATATAATATTAAGTACCCAATAATTTTTTTTTAACGCATCTCTCGTGGAAATTTTACCAAAAATTCAACTTTTCGAGCGAAATAATGATCAAATGTCGATGATTTGCGATGAATTTTCATTTTTTGCCAAATTGCCGTTTTCCCAAAAAATAATCCAATATAATCCTAATTTAATCCTAATTTTTTCATGGATTAATTTCAAAAATTAATCCGCAAACAAATTCCCATTAATTTGCGATAATTTAATCCTAATTTAATCCTAATTTAATCCTAATTTAATCCTAATTTTTTTGGAATTAATCCAAAATCTCCGTGCATTTAATTTGCGCCAAAATCGAAAATTTTTTTAAAATTTTTGTGTTTGCACGGAATAATCCTCAAATTAATCCAAAATTTTTTAGAGTAAGCGGGTTTTTCGATCATTAATGATACAATTTAATCCTAATTTAATCCTAATTTTGATGGCAACACGCTGCTTATGTCACAAAACGGTCAAAAATCAACAAATCAAATTAATCCACAAACAAATTCCCTTTAATTTGCGATAATTTAATCCTAATTTAATCCTAA
>CAJGCM010000262.1 GCA_904501765.1 uncultured Clostridia bacterium
AATCGCTCTGAAGATGTAATCGAGAGAAGCATAGCAAGAATACCGATGTATCAAGCATTGGGTACCATTAAAATTGATACAAACGCAAAGGATGTGGCTGTGATTGCCAATGAGATTAGGCAGTTGTAATACTGACAAATCCAATTTGCCGGTGAGAATATAGTGTAATTTACATAGGATTTGATATGGATTTTAACGAAAAACTTCAAGAATTAAGAAAACAAAAAGGACTTACGCAAGAGGAACTTGCCGAAAAGCTTTACGTATCCCGAACCGCTATCTCAAAGTGGGAGTCAGGCAGAGGATATCCAAACATAGAGTCGTTAAAAGCTATCGCAAAATTCTTTTCGGTGACAGTTGACGAACTGCTCTCCTCGGGCGAGGTGCTAACGATAGCCGAGGAAGATAGCAAACAAAAAGAAAAGCATTTTCGAGATTTGATGTATGCATTTCTTGATATCTGTATTTCAATGCTCATTTTTCTGCCGTTCTTTGCGGAGGATGCTGACGGAATCATTCAAAGCGTATCCCTCATTGCGCTTAGCGGTGTTCAGCCGTACTTAAAAATAGCATACCTTGCCGTTGTCATTTCGATGATCGTAATGGGCGTTCTGACACTCGCATTGCAAAACTGTCAATGGGTGGCTTGGGTAAAAAATAAAACAACGATTTCGCTGACACTCGGGGCGGCCGCTGTTTTAGTCTTTATGATAAGCTCACAGCCGTATGCCGCCGTGTTTGCGTTCTCACTCTTGGCAATTAAGGCTTTAATGCTTATAAAACGCGGGTGATACGAAGCGTGTCACACCCGTGACGAATCGTTTCTTGTATATCTACGTTCCTTCCGTTAAAATGTATTCAGGCGAAAGCCAATACAAAAAGGAAGGTTTCGGATAATGGAAAAGGAAAACAAGAACAGATTAGTTTTGGGAGCAAGTTTGGTTGTGGCATTTATGCTGTGGACGGTATTGGTTCGCTTCGTTGATGTACGAGCAATTGGTCCCGAAGGTTCATCGGTTGGCTTTGCTACGCTAAACGGATTCGTGCACGAGCTTACGGGTGTGAATTGGCTTCTCTACGCTGTAACCGATTGGTTGGGGCTTGTTCCAATAGCCGTGGCGCTTGGATTTGCCGGCCTCGGACTTGTGCAACTGATTAAACGCAAAAGTCTGTGGAAGGTAGACCACAGCATTCTTGCGCTCGGTGTGTTTTATATCGTTGTAATGGCAGCATACATTTTCTTTGAGATGAGAGTTATCAATTACAGGCCTACGCTCATTGACGGATACCTCGAAGCCTCGTATCCGTCGTCAACAACGATGCTTGTTATGTGTGTAATGCCGACGGCAGCGATGCAGTTGAACGTGCGTATCAAAAATACCGTTCTCAGACGGTGCACCATCATTGCAATCGTATCTTTCACCACATTTATGGTGATAGGCCGACTTATCTCAGGCGTGCACTGGATCACCGATATTATAGGCGGCGCATTGCTGAGTGCAGGGCTTGTGATGATTTATTATTCTATCAGTAACATAGCAACCAAAAAATGCTAATCAAATTCCAATTTGTCTGAGAGGTATTTATGAAATCTTTTATTTGTAGCTTATGTCGAGGCGGAATACTTGGCGGAGGGTTATATCTTGATAGCACCTCGCTCACCTATAAAACAAACAAGTTAACGGTCGATAAGAAATATAGAAATTTAGTTTTGCCAATGAAGGAAATTAAGGAAATTACTTGGAAATGGATCGTCTTTCCCGTTGCAACTGTCTTTATGAAAAACGGAGAATCGTACAAATTCATTATTTTCAACAAAAGGCGCTTCGAAAAGTGGTTTTGTGAGTATTCTAAATAGATCAAGCTATAACAATGGGGCTGTCGCATTTAGGCATAACCGAATAAAAAACAGAGGTGTTGTATGAAAATACTTCGCCTCTGTTTTGTTTTTGTTACCCGTAGAAAAATAAGGTTGAAAACCTCTCGGTTTTTTGCCGTTCTTGTTAAAGTTTTTTATTCTATTGCCGTTTCCTTCCTCTCGGTGTATGTATATACACCTTCGGGGCGGAGAACGACAATTTCTGCTCTAAATCCCTTTGCCCCCGATTCTGTTCTCATTAAGAATTTGCCTACAATAGGTTTTAACTGTATTTTCTACGGTTTTGCTTTGATTTTACTAAATTCTTAATGAGACAGCCCCAAGCTTTATTTCATAACCTTTATAAACCTAAACATTTCGTCAGGTCCTTCGTCCGAGCTGTGCTCCTCATCACCCGGCACCTCGTGCTCAGGCTGAAAATACTCGCACCAAAACTCGTCAATATGAAAACCGCATTTGTTAACGTAAAAATGAATATTGCGCTTCTCAAAGTAAGGAGTG
>CAJGCM010000263.1 GCA_904501765.1 uncultured Clostridia bacterium
AACTCCTACGACAGTTATAAATATACCGAATTTATCGGCACACACGGCTTAAGGTGCGTACTTAATTGCGAATTTAAGAAATCCGAGCTTGACGAGGAAAATATAGCCGACGTAATACACACGGAGGCAACACCGAAAATCTCCGACGTAAAGATTGAAAACGGGCTGCTCCTTGTATCGGGGGCTATATGCTTCTCCGTGATAGTAAAATCAGGAACGGAGGGGAGCTTTACAGCCTTGAAGCTTGAATCTCCCGTTGAAATCAAGGAGCGGATTTCCTGCCCTGCGGGTAAGCGCGCCGAAGTAATTCTGTATCCTAAGGTAAACGATATTTCCGTAACTCTTGATGCGTCTATGCTCTTCATAAAATGCGCCCTTGTATCCCCTGCTCTGATTTTCGCAGAGGAGGAGGTGCGCTACCTTTCGGGAATGAGATTTTCCGATGCAGAGTCGACTGAGGAAGAGTGCGCTGTGAGAGTCTATTACCCCGATAAATCCGACACGCTATGGAGCGTTGCTAAAAAATACCGCATTCCGATAGGCAAAATTTTAGAGCATAACGAATTAAACACCGAGGTCTCGGGCGATGGTGACGTATCGCTTTCGGGCAAGGATATTTTACTGATTATAAAGAGCTGAAGCTGACACGCATGCGGGTGTTTTGCTTTTAATATTATCACTCGGCTTATGCTTCAAGCTAAGCTTAATAAGGCATTCATTCATTTAAATAACAAAAACGAGGCAGAATTTGCACAGCAGCTAAAATTTCTACCTCGTTTTTATTCTGTTATCCGGGATGCGGCAGCCACGAAAAAGAGCAAAGCCACCGCAAATTGGATAGCCTCGCTCTTTTTGTATTTATATAGCCCGTTTTTAGTTCTTCGGGGCTTATAAGCTGTTTTTTAGGGAAATTACTTCTTAAGGTTTTCCTCACAGAATTCCTTGAAATCCGGTGTTACCCAGGATTTATTATATCCTGTGAAGCCCTGGTCCTGAGGAGTTCTGTAATCGGGAAGGTTATCTCTTTCGGAGAACACCTCTCTTACAGCCTGAAGATACTTGAAGCCGAACTTATGGCTGGGAGCTACGAAATGCCCCTCATCCCATTCGTTCCAGTTATCTATCATTATCATCCTCTTTCCCCAAGCGCCATCGGGAAGGCTATCGGATATTTCCTTCATTCCCTCGAGTACACGCCTGAAGTTCTCGGGCTCAAGATACCATATCTTTCCATTCTGGAAGGTATAACCGAGATCCTGCCAGCGCTGAGAATATCTGGGAGTTGCGTCAGAGAAGCAGGAAGCCGTGGGAACGAAACGCATATTATCAACCTCAAGGCGCTTTTTGTAAAGCTCACACTGCTGCTTGATAATATCTTCCTCATCGTCGTACTTATCTACGGGAGCGATATATCCGGAGTTATATCCAAAGCGGAAATCGTAGCCGCGCGCAACCGCATCCTCAGCATCCTCAGGCTTAAGGGAGGTGTTACAGGGTGCGAATATCATACCGTCAAATCCGAACTGCTTACAGTATTCGCGGCACTTATCAAAGGTTCTCTTCTGAACCTCTATGCTGCCGAAGCTCTCTTTTGCAAGTCTGCCGGGGTTAAATACAAATACAACAGGCTTGTTATCAATAAGAAGGTAATTGCCTCGTTTAAAGTAGTTCTCCATCCAGAAGGGCATAATGTTTTCAAGCATATCCTCTTCATCGGTTGCTCCCCATCTGGGGCATACCTCAAACATAATAGCAAATTTTATGTAGTTCTGATATCTTGCGTTAAAGAGCGCCTCGTGAATACCGTGACCGCAACGGAGAGTGTCAACGGTAACGGGCTTGCCCATATTATCAAGCTTTCTGTACCAGCAGTAAATGAAGCAGTTAATACCGTGCTCTACCGCCCACTTTATTTCCCAGTCGCATACCTCGGGATTTTCCTCGTCGTAGTAGCCCATAAGAGGTGTTCTATCGGGATATATTTCCGCCAAATCGTTAAAGCCCTCGTGAATACCTGCCGCACCCTTCTTCCAGGCTGCGTAGTAGTGAGCCGCAACTATTCTGTCGGTTGTTACAGGTTTGGGCTCGGGAACGTAAGATTCAAACTTAATGTTATACATTCTCTTTCTCCTTGAATTTTAAATTTTTTGGATTTTAAAGCTTTGGTATATAAGCCTGATTTATGCTTACAAAGTAATTTTAGCATCTAAAAAATATAAAAGCAATAGAAAAAACAGACTTTCTTTTGTAAAAAACACAGATTTTCTATTGCTTTTATTACTAAATATTTAGTTGTTCGCATTTTTCCCCGATAACCTGAGTTGTAAATGCTCGGGATTAATCG
>CAJGCM010000264.1 GCA_904501765.1 uncultured Clostridia bacterium
AACTCCTACGACAGTTATAAATATACCGAATTTATCGGCACACACGGCTTAAGGTGCGTACTTAATTGCGAATTTAAGAAATCCGAGCTTGACGAGGAAAATATAGCCGACGTAATACACACGGAGGCAACACCGAAAATCACAGACACAAGGATTGAAGACGGACTGCTCCTTGTATCTGGGGTTATATGCTTCTCGGTGATAGTAAAGGCCGGAACTGAGGGACACTTTACAGCCCTAAAGCTTGAAGCTCCTGTTGAAATCAAGGAGCGTATTTCCTGCCCGGGGGGCAAACGTGCCGAGGCGATTATATATCCTAAGGTAAACGACATTTCGGTAACTCTTGATGCATCGACGCTATTCATCAAATGTGCTCTTACATCACCTGCTCTGATTTTCGCAGAGGAGGAGGTACGCTACCTTTCGGGAATGAAATTCTCCGACCGAGAGGAGACTGAGGAAGAGTGCGCCGTGAGAGTTTATTACCCCGACAAATCAGACACGCTATGGAGCGTTGCTAAAAAATACCGCATTCCGATAGGCAAAATTTTAGAGCATAACGAATTAAACACCGAGGTCTCGGGCGATGGTGACGTATCGCTTTCGGGCAAGGATATTTTACTGATTATAAAGGACTGAATTTGACACGCATACGGGTGTTTTGCTTTTAATATTATCACTCGGCTTATGCTTCAAGCTAAGCTTAATAAGGCATTCATTCATTTAAATAACAAAAACGAGGCAGAATTTGCTCAGCAGCTAAAATTTCTACCTCGTTTTTTATTCTGTTATCCGGGATGCGGCAGCCACGAAAAAGAGCAAAGCCACCGCAAATTGGATAGCCTCGCTCTTTTTGTATTTATATAGCCCGTTTTTAGTTTTTCGGGGCTTATAAGCTGTTTTTTAGGGAAATTACTTCTTAAGGTTTTCCTCACAGAATTCCTTGAAATCGGGTGTTACCCAGGATTTATTATATCCTGTAAAGCCCTGGTCGTGAGGAGCTCTGTAATCAGGGAGGTTATCTTTTGCGGTAAGCTCTTCACGCACAGCCTGGAGATATTTGAAGCCGAACTTATGGCTGGGAGCTACGAAGTGGCCCTCGTCCCACTCATTCCAGTTATCTATCATAAGAATCTTCTTTGCCCAAGCTCCATCAGGAAGAGCATCGGACATTTCCTTCATTCTATGTATAACCTTTCTGAAATTCTCGGGCTCAAGATACCATATATTAGAGTGGCGGAAGAACTCGTAGCCAAGCTCTGCCCAACGGTCTGTTCGCCTCGGTGAAGGGTCGCTGAAGCAGGATGCTGTGGGAACGAAGCGCATAGGGTCAAGCTCAAGGTGCTTTCTGAAAATCTCACACTGCTGATTTATAATATCCTCTTCATCGGTGTAATTATCAACAGGAGCGCAATATCCAGAGTTATAGCCAAAGCGGAAATCATAACCGCGAGCAACTGCATCCTCCGCATCTTCCTTTTTAAGAGAGGTGTTACAGGGCGCGAATATCATACCGTCAAAGCCGAACTGCTTGCAGTACTCACGGCACTTATCGAATGTTCTCTTCTGAACCTCAATGCTGCCGAAGCTCTCGTTTGCAAGTCTGTTAGGGTTGAATACGAATACGACAGGCTTATTATCTATTAAGAGATAGTTGCCGCGCTTGAAGTAGTTTTCCATCCAGAAGGGCATAACATGCTCAAGCATATCCTCCTCATCGGTTGCTCCCCATCTGGGGCTTACCTCAAACATAATAGCGAACTTCATATAGTTCTGATATCTTGCATTAAAGAAGGCCTCGTGAATACCGTGACCGCAGCGAAGAGCGTCAACGGTAATGGGTTTGCCCATATTATCAAGCTTTCTGTACCAGCAGTAAATGAAGCAGTTGATACCGTGCTCTACCGCCCACTTGATTTCCCAGTCGCAAACCTCGGGGTTCTCTTCGTCATAATAACCCATAAGAGGCGTTCTGTCGGGATATACTTCCGCCAAATCGTTAAAGCCCTCGTGAAGACCTGCCGAACCCTTTTTCCAGGCTGCGTAGTAGTGAGCCGCAACTATTCTGTCCGACGTCGCAGGCTTAGGCTCGGGAACGTAAGATTCGAATTTAATGTTATACATTCTCTTTCTCCTTGGAATTCAAAGTTTTTCAGCAAAAGCTTGATATTTTGCTTACAAAGTAATTTTAACATCTAAAAAATATAAAAGCAATAGAAAAAACAGACTTTCTTTTGTAAAAAACACAGATTTTCTATTGCTTTTATTACTAAATATTTAGTTGTTCGCATTTTTCCCCGATAACCTGAGTTGTAAATGCTCGGGATTAATCG
>CAJGCM010000265.1 GCA_904501765.1 uncultured Clostridia bacterium
GAAAAACTATCTCGGCAACAGCTTCCGCCCCGATTTCTCCAGCCCCTCAACCCATCTTACATACGGCTATTGGGTAGGAGCGACACCCGACGGAAGACGTGCTCGTGATATGCTGGGCTACGGAGTTGACCCTCTTTACGGAGAGGCAGGAGGCGGTCTTGGCTTCAGGCTTCTTTCCAATATGAAGCTCCCCTTCGAGAAATTCAATGGCGGATACGCATCTCACCTGGGAATTGACCCCAAATTCTTCAAGGGAGAGAGCCTTGAAGACAGAGGAGTTGAATTCTATGAGAACGTAATCAAGCCCCTGTTCTTTAACGAAATGAAGAAGGGCGTTTCCCCCTTCTATCTTTACGTAAACGTAACCACACCCGAAACCCTGCGCAAGGTACTTGCAAATCCCAAAAAGTATGCTCCCAGCGGAGTTTACATTATGAGAATACACGGCACCTTCGTAAACTTCCTTGACCTTTCCCCCGAAATTCAGGAGGATATTATTACAAGACTCGACCTTAAGTCCACTGCGATAGGCTGCTAATGAATAGCTGCGGCGGCGAAAAAAGCTCGCCGCCCGTGAAGCGAAAATTCTCAAAGATTAAGGAGCGTTAGTTTAAAAATGATACAAACACCTATATTTTTTGAAAGAAACCGTGTCGGGCGCGTATATATCGGCGGAAAGCTGTTTTCCACCCTTTTTGGTGACTCTCCCGAGGACGGCTATAAGCCCGAGGAATGGATAGCCTCGGCGGTAAGGGCAATAAACAAGGATTCCACCGACCCAAAAGAGGGCGTGTCAAAAATAAAGGGCGAAGAGGTCTATTTTGACGAGCTGCTCGAAAAATACAAGGGAGAGCTTGTAGGAGATGGGAATTTAAGAATTCTTGTCAAGGCGCTTGACAGTGCGATACGTTTGCCCGCTCAGGCTCACCCTGACCGTGAATTTTCAAAAAAGTATTTTAATTCCACCTTTGGAAAAACCGAGTGCTGGATAATTTTAGGAAAAAGAGAGGACGCAAAAATCTTCTTCGGCTTCAAGGACGGCGTCGGCAGAGAAGAGCTTGAGGAGGCGGTTGACAGGAGCGAATTCGACCCTGACGCTATGGAGCGCCTTATGCTCACCATAACCCCCGAGATAGGCGACGTATATCTCGTACCTGCAAAAACCGTACACGCCATAGGGTATGGCTGTCTTATTCTTGAAATTCAGGAGCCTACCGATTTCACAATTCAGCCCGAGCGCTATTGCGGCGAATACAGGCTTTCAGAGGAGGAAATGTATCTCGGGCTGACGAGGGAGGACGCTCTCGGCTGCTTTAATTTCGGCGAGGCGCCAAAGGCTCATATCCTTCCTACCGTGACCTATGAGGACGAGGGTAAAACCGTGGAAAGCCTTATTTCCGAGCGGCACACCGAGTGCTTTATAATAAACAGAATAAGGCTCCGAGGCGGTGAATTTACGCCGAACGTTGGCAATAGCTATGGAATTTATATAGTAACGGGCGGCGAGGCTAAGCTTTCCGGCGAGGGCTACGAGAAGAGCATTTCTAAAGGCGACTATTTCTTCATGCCCGCATCTCTTATGGGCAAGTTCAAGATTTCCGGAAGAGCGGAAATAGTAGAATGCTACTAAAATATGCGTTTTAGGAGAAACAAACGTGAAAGCTATTGGAATTGATATAGGCACCACAAGTATTTGCGGCGTTATTCTTGACAAGGATACGGGCGAGGTTGTAAAGGCTATAAATAAAAACAGCGAGGCTTTTATCGAGAGTCCTCACGAATATGAAAAAATACAGATGCCCGAAAAGATAATTTCTCTTGCTACGGGAATTCTCGACACCCTTATCCGGGATTGCGGCGGTGACGTGGCGGCTATCGGAGTCACGGGTCAGATGCACGGTATAGTGTATATAAACGGTGAGGGCGAGGCGGTAAGCCCTCTTTATACCTGGCAGGACGGAAGAGGCAATCTTCCTTACGGTAGCGGCACCTATGCGTCGCACCTGGGGAGCTGCTCGGGATACGGCAACGTTACCGATTTCTATAACAGGGAAAACGGTCTTGTCCCGAAGGCGGCAGTGGGCTACTGTACTATACACGATTATTTCGTAATGAAAATATGTGGCATTGACCGCCCAATTATGCACGTAAGTGATGCGGCAAGTCTTGGTTGCTTTAATCTTGACTCCCTGAGCTTCAGCTACGATTGCAAAGCGCAGGTAACGGGAGATTATAAAATAGCAGGAAAATATAAGGAAATTCCCGTATCTGTTGCTATC
>CAJGCM010000266.1 GCA_904501765.1 uncultured Clostridia bacterium
GCGGAGTTTTCCTTAAGACCCAAAACTCTGACGTCACCTCCAATGTAATTGAAGGCATCGCAAAAGGCGGCTCCGGAATAATCTCCTTCAACGGTGATGTTCTGCGCCTTGTATGTCGAATTTCCCTTGATTTCTATTACGTTTTTGTCGGCAAAGCCTATATCAATTCCAAAATCTCGCTCCGCTTCAATAGTGAGGTCGATATAGGAGCGGCTCTCAAATGGCTCCGAAACGGTTATTCTGCTATCCCCCGAGGTGAGAGGAAGAGCAAACATAAGACCTGATATAAATTGGCTGCTTATATTTCCCGGCAGAGAATAATCTCCCGAAGGCAAAGCGCCCTTTACACGTACCGCAGTGCCTTCTTTTATAAATTCAAGTCCTCGGTCGGTATATATTTTTTCGTAAACCGATAGGGGGCGGCGCATAAGCCCGTCAGCTCCCGTAAAATAAACCTCACTGCCGCTAAGGGTAGCGGTAGGAATAAGAAAACGCATAGTACTTCCGCTTTCGCGGCAGTTGAATTTCTCGTTAGGGTTTGCAGCTGTGGCAATGATGCCCTTAACAAAAGCACAACTGTCGCAAAGTGTGATTTCCGCACCCAGGTTTTTAAGGCAGTCGATAGTAGCGCATACGTCCTCGCATTCGGAAATTCCCTCTATGCGGCTCTCTCCCTCAGATAGCGCCGCACATATCAGAAGCCTGTGCGCCACACTCTTTGAAGGCGGCGCAAATACTTCGCCAAAAGCCCTGCTTTTTTTTATTTTTACCTTCATTTTCCTTCACCGATAAGGATATCGCATCCATCAAGATAACCCATTATTCCTCTGCCTGTGATAGTAGCTACACACGCCTCTCTGATATAGCTTACCTGTCTGAAGTCCTCGCGCTCCTCAAGCTTTGATATGTGAACCTCAACGCAAGGTATTTTTACAGCTAAAAGCGCATCAAGCAGCGCAATGCTGGTATGCGTGTACGCTCCCGGGTTCATAATAATGCCGTCAATGCCCTTGAAATACCCTTCGTGTATCTTGTCCACAAGGTCCCCCTCGTGGTTAGATTGATAAAATTCAACCTCAACTCCCAGAGAGTCGCATTTTTCCTTGACTCTTTTGCATAGGGTGTCGTAGCTGTCGGTGCCGTATTTTCCCGGCTCTCTTATCCCAAGTAAATTAAGATTGGGTCCGTTTATAACGTATATCTTCATATTTTTACCCCCAAGAATTAGGTTGAAAGCGAAAAATCGCGCTCTATAAGGTCGGCAACCTCTGGCGCCGAAGCCTTAGCATCTACCGTTTTGTCGGCGGAGCTTTTATAAATATCGTACCTCTCCTCGTATCTTTTTTTCATATCCGATACGCTTGAAGAAAGAGGTCTGTCCGAGGTGGGGCAAAGAGAGTCAAGAGGCCTGTCTATAAAATATATCCGCCCGTTTTCACGGAGAGCGTATATATTATCCTTGCGCAAAACAGCGCCGCCGCCGGTGGAAATAACAACCCCCACCATAGAGGACACCTCTTTTATAACAAGACCTTCTAAATCTCTGAAATACCCCTCGCCCAGCTTGTCAAAAATCTCGGGAATACTCATTCCCGCCCGCTTTTCGATAAGCTCGTCTGTGTCTATAAGCTCCCTTGACATTTTGTCTGAGAGAATTTTGCCAACGGTGCTTTTTCCCGAGGCAGGCATACCGATAAGCACAAGGTTGCTTTTTTGACGGTAAATCTCGCCGTATACACGGTCAAATGCGGTATCACTGTATTTTGTATCCAAGAATATCTCTGAGGCGATAACTCCTTGTGCGACAAGCATATAAAGCCCTCCCTCTGCGGGAATTGACAGTCTCTTTGCCTTTGATATAAGAGGTGTCCTTAATGGGTTATAAACCGCATCAATAACGCCTGAAAGGTTAGGGAAAAGCTCAATGTCAATAGGTTCTCCGTATATGTCGGGGAACATTCCGACAGGGGTTGTATTTATAATAATCTCGGAATCGGTGTGACTCTTTAATACGTCCTCGTAAAGAAGCGAGCCCTCTTTGCCACATCTGCCCGCCTTGATTATCTGTCTTGCTCCAAGATGCTTTGAAACTGCGTAAGCTGTCTTCGATGTGCCACCCGTGCCAAGTATAAGTACCTTTTTACCCTGAATTTTTATACCTGCGTGGTCTATCAGCTTAATCATTCCGGGAAAGTCGGTATTATATCCGTATAGCTTTCCCTCACGGTTTACGA
>CAJGCM010000267.1 GCA_904501765.1 uncultured Clostridia bacterium
GAAAGCACGTGCCGGTATACGTAACCGAGGATATGGTCGGACACAAGCTTGGCGAATTCGCACTTACCCGTACCTTCAAGGGTCATGCGGGCTCAAAAACATCGAATAAATAACGGAAAATCGCAATTAGCGAGAGGAGGCAATTCCGATAATGGAAGCAAAAGCACATCTTAAATATGTCAGAATTTCTCCGCGTAAGGTGCAGATAGTACTTGACCTTATCAGAGGCAAGGACACCGATACTGCGATGGCTATTCTCAAGAATACCAACAAGATCGCAAGCGAGCATCTTATCAAGCTCCTTAAGAGCGCGGTAGCAAATGCTGAGCACAATTTCAATATGAATGCAGGTAACCTCTACGTTTCCGAATGCTTCGTATGCCCCGGTCCTACACTCAAAAGAGTGCAGCCCAGAGCGCAGGGTAGAGCATTCCAGATTCTTAAGAGAACCAGCCACGTAACACTTGTAGTAAAAGAGAAGGAGGTAGGCTGAAATGGGACAGAAGGTTAATCCCCACGGTTTGCGTGTAGGCGTTATCAAAAACTGGGATTCCAGATGGTTTGTTAACGATAAGGACTTTGGCGATACACTCGTATCTGACCACAAAATCAGAGAGTATGTAAAGACCAAGCTTCAGGGCGCAGGCGTTCCCAAGGTAGAGATCGAGCGTGACTCGGCTCGCGTAAGAGTATTCATTCAGTGCGCAAAGCCCGGTGTTGTAATCGGTTTCCACGGTGCCGAGATAGAGAAGCTCAGAGTTGAGCTTGAGGCAATGGCAGGCCGCCCCGTAGTAGTAAATGTAATCGAGATAAAGAATCCCGATATAAACGCTCAGCTTGTAGCAGAGTCCATCTCCGCTCAGCTTGAGAAGAGAGTTTCCTTCCGTCGTGCAATGAAACTTGCGATAGGCAGAACCATGCGTCTTGGCGCAAAGGGTATCAAGGTTGCCTGCAGCGGTCGTCTTGGCGGAGCTGAAATCGCTCGTACAGAGCATTATCACGAGGGAACTATTCCGCTTCAGACACTCCGTGCCGATATCGACTACGGTTTCTTTGAAGCAAATACCACCTACGGTAAAATAGGCGTTAAGGTATGGATATACAAGGGCGAGGTTCTTGCTGAAAGTGCAAACGAGAGAAGCGAGCGCCCCGAAAGACGCCAGAGAAGAAACGACAACAATCGCCGCCCTCAGAACAGAGACGGTCAGCGTCGTAACTTCAGAAAGAATGCAGAGGAGGGCAATAAGTAATGTTGATGCCTAAGAGAGTTAAGTACAGACGCGTTCATCGCGGACGTCTTACAGGTAAAGCCCTTCGCGGTAACACAGTTACAAACGGTACCTTTGGTCTTGTAGCTTGCGAACCCGCATGGATTACATCCAACCAGATAGAAGCTGCCCGTATTGCTATGACAAGATACGTAAAGCGTGGCGGTAAAGTATGGATAAAAATATTCCCCGATAAGCCCATCACGGAAAAACCCGCTGAAACTCGAATGGGTTCAGGTAAAGGTTCTCCTGAATATTGGGTAGCCGTTGTTAAGCCCGGACGCGTAATGTTCGAGATGGACGGCGTTACCGAGGAGCAGGCAAAAGAAGCAATGCGTCTTGCGTCTAACAAACTTCCTATTAAGTGCAAGTTTGTAAAGAAGGAAGACACTACAACCGAGGAGGCCTAAGCGAATGAAAGCAACAGAACTTAGAGATATGACAACCGAGCAGCTTACAGCAAAGCTCGGCGAACTGAAAGAAGAACTTTTCAATCTCCGCTTCCAGCTTGCAGTAAATCAGCTTGACAACCCTCACAAAATCACAGATGTTAAGCATGACATCGCACGTGTGATGACAGTTCTTAACGAGAAGAAAGCTTGAGGAGGAAACTTAAATGACTGAAACTCGTAAGCTCAGAAAAGTAAGAGTTGGTAAGGTAGTAAGCGATAAGATGGATAAGACCATCGTCGTAGCTATCGAGGACAACGTTCGTCATCCCAAGTACGGAAAAATCATCAAGAGAACCGTTAAGATTCACGCACATGATGAGAACAATACTTGCGGCATCGGCGATAAGGTAGCTGTAATGGAAACAAGACCCCTCTCCAAGACCAAGAGATGGAGACTTGTTGAGATTGTAGAAAAGGCAAAATAATTAATTGAACATCACTAAACCAGTAGGTAGATTAAAGGTTTACC
>CAJGCM010000268.1 GCA_904501765.1 uncultured Clostridia bacterium
GGGCTTGGGCTTAGCCCATAATGCGTTTGAGTAGTCAAATGCGATGCTCGCACTTAGCGAGCGCTGCTAATTCTCAGTTAAGGACACTGCCCCATACTGCGAGGGAGTTTTTTCTTTTTTACGACAAAAGTTTACAAAAATTCAAAAGGGGTATTATTTCTTTCCAAATCAGGCAATACTAACCTCGTAACTTAACACGGGGGTAGGATATGCGATTAAACAAGGTTGAAATTTCCGGTGTTGATACATCAAGGCTCACGACTCTGTCAGAAGGAGAAAAGAAAAGGCTGCTCGAAGAAATAAGGAGTGGCAACAGCGATGCTCGTAATAGAATGATTTTAGGGAATCTAAGGCTTGTCCTTAGCGTAGTGCAAAGATTTACTCCAAAAAAAGACAGCCTTGACGACCTTTTCCAGGTAGGTTGTATAGGTCTTATTAAGGCGATAGATAATTTTGACGTAAACTTCGACGTTAAGTTTTCCACCTATGCCGTTCCCATGATAATAGGAGAAATCAGGCGCTTCCAGCGGGATAACAACTCGGTGAGAGTCAGCCGAGGCGTGAGAGATTTAGCCTATCGCGCTTTACAGGTAAAGGAGGATATTGCAAGGCGTGAGATGCGCGATGCCACCTGCGCTGAAATCGCAAAAATACTCGGAGAAGAGGAAAAGGCGGTGGAAAATGCTACCTGCGCCATAGTGGAGCCTATGTCGCTTTACGACTCCGTTTGGGGCGAAGGTGACGACGCTATGTACGTTATCGACCAGTTAAGCGACGACACCCACTCTGACGAAATACTCATTGAAAATATTGCCTTGAAGGAGGCTCTGAAAAAACTCACCGAAAGGGAGAAAAATATAATTGCGAGGCGCTTTTACAGAGGCAAGACTCAAATGGAAATAGCAGCCGAGATAGGTATAAGCCAAGCGCAGGTTTCAAGAATTGAAAAGGGCGCTATCGACAAGCTTCGAAAATATATGGAATAAAAAATAAAAAATCCGCAGTACATGCAAGGCAAACCATCACATTGGTATGCTCCATATTACTGCGGATTCAATTTTAATATTAAATTTAAATTACCTTTATCTCGCCCTTGTTGCCCGATACTACTCTGCCGCTGTCAAGCGCAAGCTCACCGTCCTCATGGAACACAGCTACCACTCTTCCGTCATCAATTCTTACAGCTTGAAGAGCCTTTGTATTTACGAGAACCACAGCTCCTCTTGCACAGTTCTCGGTGGGGAGAATTATATAAGCGTAAGCTCCGTGAGATTTATCCACAGGCAAATCAAGTGTGAACAAGTCGCCTTCAAAGTGGGCGGAGACGTTTCTGTAATTGTTTCTTCTGTGGTCTGTTTCTTTGTGGGCTATTGATGCTCTGAATGCAGTCTTTTCGTCAAGATTTCTGTAAATTATACCGTCGTGAGAAACCTCTTTTCCGTCCGCTGATACGGTAACCTTTCCCTTTGCGTTGCACTGGTTTACCGTAGTATGGAGAGGCTTGCCCTCCGCCTCCGTGAGCCCTGCGCCCATAATAATCATGCCGTATTCGGTGGCAACTGCCGTAACCGTTGCACAAACGCCGTGATGCTCGGAGCCTGCAAAGCAAACGCCGATATCCTCAAACTGACCTCCGCCGAAATCGTCACCCTCTACCTTATACCAGGTAAAGTCGGGATAGGACATAAGAGTTTCGTCGTCCTCTATTCTTGAGGTTGTTCCGGGAACGGAAGAATAATCCCACAAGAAGCCTATGTTATAGTATTCCATACCGTGACGCATAACCGTAGTGGTTGTGCCGTAGGAAAGGTTTCTTCCAAGATAGTTTTCGGTAGTGCATATTTCCGCTCCGAAGAGAGTGGGGTCGGTTCCCTTAAAGCTTACGTAAGCCTTTTCTGTATGAAGGGTTAAGAACTTTGCTTCGGGAAAATACTTAACTCCAATGACAGGCTGAGCGCCGCTCTCAAGAGCTTTTATGAATTCTGTGATTTCCTCTTTTCTCGGGAAGCCCTCGCAGCTTGCGAGAACCTTAAGGCTTCCTATAAGGCGTGTGGCGTAAATAGCGCCGGGGCGTGTATACTCTCTACCCATTGCCGCATAGTCAAAGCCCTTACCGCCTATCATATATCTGACACCGTCAAGGATATGCCTTGCAATATTGTTTTTTACC
>CAJGCM010000269.1 GCA_904501765.1 uncultured Clostridia bacterium
AAACGCATTTACAATGAACAAAAAGAACTGTGCAAAAGAGCTTGTATTCGACATTTTATTTGCAATACTTGCGGGAGTGGTGGTTGGATTCGCTTATTACACCTTCCAGAACAGCAACAATTTCGCCCCGGGAGGAGTTGGTGGCTTGGCTACCATTACCCACCATCTTTTCTCGGACTTTGTAAGCTGGTCGACGCTTATGCTCGTCTTTAATCTACCCATATTCATATTACTTGCCATATTCGTCAACAGAAAGCTTGGATTGATTCTGAGCCTCTATATAGGGGTTCAATCCTTCCTGCCGAGGCTGCTTGAGCTTGTAGAGCTACCCGCCTACTGCCAGGCAAACAACGGAGATGACTTTAACATCGTTTTTGCCTGTATCGCAACGGGGGTTATTTCCGGCTTTGGATTCTCTTTGATGCTCAGACGCTTCGGTGCAAGTGGCGGTACCTATGGAATTTCCGCCCTCATAAAGCAAGCACGTCCCGAAACAAATATTGCTTACGTTTCCTTTATAATGGACTTAGCGGTGGTGTTCATAGCATTCTTCGTTTACGGAATGAGAATAACTCCGGTCATCTGCACACTTCTTAACCTGTTTATTGCAAACGTTATAGTTGACGGCGGTCTTAAGGGCTTGAAGGACGGCTACAAATTCGAAATAGTAACCACCCATCCCGAAGAACTTTCGGAGGAAATTATGACGAAGCTTAAGCACGGTGTTACCGAAATAAGCGTTCACGGTATGTATTCGGACACGGACAAATTTATGCTCGTCTGCATTATAAACAAGCGCCAAATAGGCGAAATGATGAAAATAATCAAAAGCTACCCCGACACCTTCGCAAGCTTCCAGAAGGTTAACGAGGTGTTCGGCAATTTCAAGAGAAAAGTATAAGGATATGGGCTACGTTATAAGAGAAATAGAAAAGCGCGACAACAGCTCAATCGAAGGCGTTATACGCTCCTGCCTGATTGAGTTCGGCGCAAATCACGATGGCACTGCCTGGGCTGACCCGGAGCTTTGCCACCTCTATGAGGCATACCGCGAGGAGGGCAGCAAATACTGGGTTATAGAAGGCGAGGGCGGCAAAATTTGCGGTGGCGCAGGGATAGGCAAGCTCCGAGGCACCGATAAAATCTGTGAGCTTCAGAAGATATACTGCCTGCCCGAAATAAGAGGCACCGGACTTGCATTGCAGCTTATGAGGGTTGCGCTTGAATACGCAACGCAGTATTACAAAAAATGCTACATAGAAACCCTTGAAAATATGACGAGGGCGCACAGGTTTTATGAAAAATGCGGTTTTGTAAGAATTTACCACCCTGTGGTCAAAACCGAGCATTTTGCCTGCGACGTCCGATTTATAAAAGAGCTTTGAGTAAAGCAAATTTGCGAAGTCTTACACAAGAATTAAAACATACAATTTTAACTTCAAGGAGAAAAAGCAATGAGAAATTTAACAAGGGTCGAGCCATTCAGAATGATAGGAAACCTTTATTTCGTAGGCACTAAGGAGGCATCCTCTCACCTTATCGCAACGGATGAAGGATTGATTCTGCTTGACACGGGGTACGCCGAGTGCGCGGATATAGTTACGTCATCGATTGAAAAGCTTGGGTTCAAGACGAAGGATATAAAATACATTATCCACTCTCACGGTCATGGGGACCACACCGACGCTACCGCAAATATTTTAAAGAAATGCCCGAAGGCAAAGACCCTTCTTTCATTCAGGGACATACGCTATATAAAGGGCTTCACCCCCGATATAGATATTACAGACGGATACCGACTCAAGCTTGGGGAAACCGAGATTCTATGCCTTCATACTCCGGGGCATACCGAGGGCTCCTGCTCCTTCTTCTTCGACGTTACAGAGGGAGGCGTGAGCTATCGCGCCGGTATGTTCGGAGGAGCCGGAACTAACCAGCTTAAGAAGGATTATATGAACCAAAGGCTTGTGTCTTATCTGATGAGGGGAGAGTTTTTCAAGAGCATAGACAGGCTTCTTGATATCCCCGTTGACGTTATGATAGGCAATCACACCTGGCATAATAAAACCCTCGAAAAGGGAGAGCTTGTCGGAAAAACCGAAATAAACCCTTACGTCGACAAAAAT
>CAJGCM010000270.1 GCA_904501765.1 uncultured Clostridia bacterium
CGAACCGTTTCTCGTAAATATAAGCGGACGCATTTATATGGGTAGGCGGCGAAGTCGGAGAGTCGCGGCGGACTGTAAATCCGTTCCCTCTGGGTGAGTGGGTTCGACTCCCACCCTGCCCACCAGATGTTAGTAAAACGCGTTTACTAATATTATGTAATGTACATTATGTGAAGTACCGAGTTTAGCGGACGGTTAAATGATAGCAGCTTAGTGCGAATGCTTCCAACTGGCGACCAGACGAGCAAATGCTCTGAAAAGCAGTATAAATATGAGGAAAAGATATGCGGCTGGCAACCTACTGTCACTTCTATGCTCGAATGATGGAATTGGTAGACATCCCAGACTAAGAATCTGGTGAGAGCAATCTCGTGTGGGTTCGAGTCCCACTTTGAGCACCATTATGCCCGAAACAAACAAGTCGTTCTCGGGGGAAGATGCGAGGACGCTAGTCTACGGACGATAAAATACAGACATAGAGGTCTTATACACGGATTTACTCTTTCAACTACCACTTACGATTACTCGTTCGCGAGGTTTGAGTCGGTATGTGGCTTGCGGCGAAAGACCTCTCTAAACTAAATGAGGGCGAAGAAAAAGGGCGTGTCCATACGATAGTTGGGTGTTTGTTCAGGCAACTACAGTCAATAAGTAGCCTGCGGGGTCTTCCCTCCGAAGTGAAATTACACCATCGGCTTGTCAAAGTTGTTCAGGAGTAAGTACAGGAAGCCGCGTTGTTAGTTAGCGTCACTATCACAACTAACGGGTGGTTGGCAACTCCATCAGTACATAAATAAGTTGCACCCTCTCTTGGGGGATTGGCGGAATTGGCAGACGCGTATGACTTAGGATCATATGTTAATTCGTGTGGGTTCAAGTCCCACATCCCCCACCAAGGTTTGGGAGAGACCTCTATAAGTCGGCTTGTTTAGATCTCGCTGCATTCAAAAAAACTCCTCCATAATTCTTGTGTGCTTCTATAGATGGGAAATTTGAGAACACTCGGTTCGCTTTTGACGGTTTGCGTGAGCCTAAAAGCTAAACTGTCCCCATGCAAGGGTGAACAATGCTCGTGATGCTGCGATAAGGGACTGCAGCCCTTAAAATGCTTAATATGCTCTGATGGCGGAATCGGCAGACGCGTTAGACTCAAAATCTAATGTCCGCGAGGGCGTGAGGGTTCAAGTCCCTCTCGGAGCACCACAAAAATTTGCTTTTGGCAAAAATTTTTGATAAAATGTAAAGACAAGCACAGCAAAATCTTTTATAAGAATTTAAGCGTATAATTTGGGATTATAAAATGCTATTTTTTGACTTGTCTTGTTATGGGCTCATAGCTCAATTGGGAGAGCACTTGCCTTGCAAGCAAGAGGTCGCGGGTTCGACTCCCGCTGGGTCCACCATTTACTGTTAGCTTAATGGCAAACCTTGGGTGGTTTTACACGCCAATTTAAGAGGCAGAGCCCCTCCCTTCAAAGGAGGAGATTCCGTGTTCGACTCCGGAACAGTAAACTAAAAATCTTTTTTGATTTTTCTTAAAAAATATGTTATAATATATATGTAAGAAAGATAAAGAGAGGTACAAAGTATGTTTGATGATTTCGACACCCAAATCCAATCCGATGAATTCGCTTGGAAGTATGAGGAGGAACTCGCATATGAAGCAGAAGCAAGAGAAATTCGACAAGAGAATATTCAAAAAGAAGCCTGAAGAGCTGGAACAGTATATGATGTTCAAGCGTCGCGGTTCTGTTGTCGAAAGCAAGAAGGGTAAAGGCTCCTTCAAGAGAAAGCCGAAACATCCTCCGAAATATGAGGATTAACACGGCCCCGTAGTCAAGCGGTTAAGACGCCAGCCTCTCACGCTGGAGACCCGGGTTCGATTCCCGGCGGGGTCACCATATGCTCCCATCGACAAGAGGTCTAAGTCACCGCCCTTTCACGGCGGAGTCACCGGTTCGAATCCGGTTGGGAGTACCATATAAGGCAGACACAGCAAAATATAATGTACAACACCTGATAGTAAAAATTTGGTTATCTACATATATCTGTCTTGAATATGCCAAGATAGCTCAGTTGGTAGAGCATCG
>CAJGCM010000271.1 GCA_904501765.1 uncultured Clostridia bacterium
TCAATTATCTCCCCTGCCGCAAGCTCTATGGCTTTAAGCTTCTCCTCGGTCATTCGGCTCGGCAAAAGAGCGAAATTCACCCTTGCCGCCGCAAGCTTCATTATGCCAAAGGCCTTTATTATCTGCCGTGGCATTTTCTCACTGCCTATTCTGAAATTTTCAAGGCTTCTTTCGGTCTGCGCGCCCCAGTATTTATCGGCGGGTACTCTTACCTCACCCATAGAGTCCTTCTCTGTTCGGAAATCCATTTTTTCCTCTCCGTTTTCAAAGTTTATAAGTGTTTTGGCTAACTTAATACATAACTCACGAGTAATTAAGCGAAAATGGAAGCCGATTAAAAACCGAACTTCCATTTTCTATCGGGGTAATTTTAAAGCTGCTTTTACTTTTCTATATAGAACAGCCTTGCCATATATTTTTTGTCAAAGCCCCTTACGGCAAGAATACCGTTATCAAAGCTGAAATCAGCTCCGAGGGACTGCGGGTACATAAGCTTCACAGAGGACCCCTCCTTGGTGTACTTGCTTAAGTCGAAGGATGCCTCCGAGCCCTCTGCATCTATTTTCCATACGGCAAGAAGCATTGATTTTTCAGTTTCAAGTCCGTATGCCGCAAAGAGCTTATCAACAATTCCGAAGGGCTTCGTTACAAAGGCGGGGTATGCGTAACGGAATTCCTCACGGGTAGCCTTGTAAAGGTCAACGCTCTCTTTGATAAGGGCGGTGTTCTTCTCGTCTGCGCACTCTATATGACCGGAAAGATACATTATTCCGAACATAGAGTTAATCATATTGAAGGCAGTTTCCTCACCGTCCTCGAAATCACCCATCTTATCCGCAAAATAATCGCGGCCGAGCATTGTACGGTGCTCGTAAGGAAGCGCATAAGGATAGCTCCATATACCTGCCTTCTCGGGGAGGAAGCAAGCGGCGCTTCCGACGATTATAGAGGGATTCATATAGTAGTATTCCTGGTCGGAGGTGCTTTGCAGATAATTTATGCGAAGCACGGACATATCCGAGCGGATTCCTCCGCTGGCGCAGGACTCTATAACAAGGTCGGGATATTTTTTCTGAATGTAGTCAAGGAATTCGGTAAGAGCCTTGGAATCGTCTGCCATAGCCTCACTGAAGCTGTCGTCACCGTCAGCTCCTATACCTATCGACTGGTTATAGTCGTTCTTTATGAAGCGAATACCTACGGAATAAAGCCTGTCAAAAACGCTCTCAATAAAGCTTCTTGCGTCAGCCTTTCTGAAATCAAGGAAGCATCTGGCGCTACCTACAACCTCGCCATTTCTCGTCACAGCAAGGTCGGGGCGCTCGGAATAGCGAAGGCAGGATTTAGCCAAAGCCTCAATCTCAAGCCATACTCCCGGCTTCATTCCCTTGGACTTTATGTAATTTATGATACCGAGGAAGCCGTAGTCGCCAAACTTTTCGTCATCCCAGCCCCAATCGCCAAGAGCATTCCAGTCGTTGTTGTTGCACTTATACCAGCCGGCGTCTATGCAGAAGACCTCAGAACCAACCTCGGCAGCCTTATCAATCATAGGGATAAGCTTTTCGTGAGTAGGCATTGCCCAAAGACCGCCCATATAATCGTTAAATGCGGCAGGCTTCTCTTCGTAAACGTTTACCTGTATTTTTCTTCTTATATCGGTAAGAGCTCTGACAGCCTCTTCGAAACCGCCCTCTACCTCGCCGACGATAGCATTTTTAACCTTGTAGCTCTCGTTTGCGCCGAGAAGCTTATACCAGCCGTCGTTATTCTGGGCAGCGCAGCTACCCTCAACGCAAAGTGAAGCTCCCTCTCCGTATCCTACAACGCATATGCTCATCTCCCAGTTACAGCCTGTTTCAAGCTCGAAGAAATAGGACCTTTTAAGCTCTGTATCCTCGAGAATAAGCACAGGGTGACGATATGCGGTAGCAAGGCTTCCGATGCTGCGGAATTCTATCTGGTTGTGATATGCGTGATTTGATGCGGGATAAAGTCCTAACTCATATACAGACTGGCATCTCCACTGCGCCTCACCCTGCCAGGTGCTAAAA
>CAJGCM010000272.1 GCA_904501765.1 uncultured Clostridia bacterium
CCACCAAACAGAAAAGCACCGAGTAATCGGTGCTTTTCTGTTTGGTGAACCATCAGGGTGACGAAGAATCCGACTTCTCGCCTATGGCGAGAAAAAGGTTCAGAGTCCCATCGATAGCAGGGGCTCGATGCCCTTGTGATCGATCAACATATAAGTTAATTCGGTGGCATTATGGTTATTCTTCCTCGTTGTAATGCTTGATCGTAACGGTACCGTTATTTTTACAGTTTATCTCTGTTCCGTTACAGGAAATTTCGTAGCATGACGGAGAATTACTGCCCTCATTATAGGCTATGCCGACAAGATCGCCGTTATTAACGCAGTTCGTTAATGTGCCTGTTACAGAAATTCCGCAGACTTCGTAGGCTTGGAGGCTTCCGTTGTTCTCGCAATTCTGTATCGTTCCACCTACGGATATACCGTAAGCGCGCCATACGCCGGAAATATCACTGTTGTTTGTACAATTTTTTACCGTGCCTTCGTTCAGTGAGCAAATTCCACTTGCGGACAAGGCAAGTTCTCTTGCAAAGGATGTGTAATTGATACAATTATCTATTACTCCTCCATTGACTCCGCAAATTCCGCCCTGGCTTTCAGCGTATGAGGTGATTTTAGCATAGCTTGAACAGTTTTCTATTATACCGTCGTTTCTGCCGCAAATGCTACCGATATAAGATGCATTGGCAGTAACGAACTCGCTTGTTTTGTCTAAGCTGCAGTTTCGTATTATGCCGATGTCCGTCAGGTGGCCAATAACTCCGATAGTAGAACTCCGGTTCTCACTCCAACTCTCACTGCTTGAAAATTTTTCGGTATAGGTGAATCCAACAAAATTTATATTTTGCATTATTCCGTTTAACTCCCAGAATATTCCGGCATAGCCTCCTCCCTCATTTACAACATTCTGCATTATCAGATAATTTTTTATTGAGTGGCCCTTGCCGTCGATGATTCCGTAAAAGTAATTCCTGCTATAATCTTCAACTGTCGAAAAATCAAGATCGCAAGTCAGCTCGTAGCGGTAACCGTTCTCCATGGCAATAAACTCTTCGGGCGTTGAGATGTATCGCACCTCGTTTGATTTGAGTTTGATACAAGGCGACTGATCGTATTGATCGTTAACGACTCCACCTTTTTCAATATGCGAATTTGAATACATTACCGAAATGCTGTCAAAATAAACGGGATCGCTTTCTCTTAACTCCACGTAAAACCTGCCGCCGTCCAGCATTTTTATATCGTTTTCGTGGAAACGCGGACCTGGCCACTCGTCGTGAGGCTCGCCGTATGGGAATCCCAAGTAAACGTCGGTTATCGTATTGCCCTCAAGCTTGTCGGCGCTTATCAGGATGTATGCCTTTTGACCGCTTGTTATATATTCCAGAGGTTCAAAATTCTCATTAACTAACGCCCAGGAGGTGATCACGGGCTTGCTTATAATGTGTATATCTATTGCCGTTGAAGTGATTTCGTTTACTGTGTAATCAACACCGTCTGCTGATACGACAAATCCCTCTATTAAGGCATCTTCCAAAATGCCGACATCAGATATATCAACAAGTATCATGCGGGAGGTAGAGCTGTCGCTCACCTCATAAATCTTACCGTCAATTATTGCAGATTTAATCGAAACACCTAAAGGATTATCAACGTTGATCCTCAAAGTCGCACTGTCACCGTCAAAATATACTTCTTTTTGATTCAATATCGTTGTAGAATCAATGTCAATATACGGCTGGGTCTTGATGGTTTGTTCTGCCGTCTTTGCCTGTACACCCTTACCGTCGTTGACGTCAAATGTGTATGTAATCTTAACGGTATAGTCGGTATAGTAGTCAAGAGAATCGAATCTTATCTTCTTTTCAACGTTCTCCTTTACAAGTTCATTACCCTTGTAAAGCGATACGTTATAGGATATAAGCGTGTTGTCAACGTTTCTCTGATCGTAGGAGCCGTCTATTTCATACGTTCCCACTGTTATGTCTTTGAATGTAAAGACAGGTTCTGCTTTGGCTTCTGTTTTAACGCTGAGCTCTTTTGTCAGGG
>CAJGCM010000273.1 GCA_904501765.1 uncultured Clostridia bacterium
GCTTCCGAGCTTTGCGATATGCTCGCCCGTCTTGATTTCACCCGCATTTATGAAATAGGGGATTTTTCTTCCGCTCTTTGCGGTAAAATCGCCGAACTTAAGCACTCCGGCGCTCTGAAGAAATTCGATAAATTCTCTTTTGTAGCTTTCCATTTTTATTTCTCCTCATTTTAATTTGTCTTTATATGAAATTTGTCATATTCCGTAAGTCCCAAAAGGTCTATTGCTCTATCGAAAACGTCCCTTGCTCTTTTAAAAGCCGAGGGCGCGTGAGCATCGCTGCCGAGATAGAACCTGCAGCCTGCCGCCTTTGCAATCATAAACGGGCGGAGAATTACGTCCTTATCCTTTTCGTCAAAGCTCATATCCTCCATATTAAGCTCTATTCCAACGCCTACCTTGGCCGCCTTTGAGAAAATTCTTTCCATTTCCCCATTATCAAGGAGCCTCAGGGCTTCAAGATAACCCTCGCGGGGCTTATACATAAGGTGGCAGGCAAGATGCGCAATACCGATTTTGCTGAAGGGCAGGTCCATATCGAGAACGCCGTCAAGCCGCCTTTCCCAAAGCCTCGCTATATCGTAGGGAGTATATTCGCCCTCCTTTTTCGGCAGGGTGAGCGAGCCCATATGCAGGTGAGTTGTGGGAATGATAAGAAAATCAAGCTTATCCAGAGCCTCTTTTGAAACACCGAGGGACATATCGTGGTCAAGCTCGGTTTCCGCCCCGAACATAAAGCTTACGCCGTCACACTCGGGGAGCGGTAGGGACTTGCTTATATGTGGGTAGTTCTGCATTCTGTACCATCTTGCGGCATTCTCACCCACGTCGTCTATCGGGGGAAGCGCACCGTAGGGGTCGTATTCCCGGTCGAGATACTTGTTTGGCATACCCAAAGCGCCGTCGTCCCAGAAATGGTCGGTGATGCATAGGGTTTTAAGGCCGTATTCTTTAGCATAGCGCAGAATGTTATCGGGGGTTTGCTCCGGGTGGTTTGAGCACAGGGAGAGCTTCGTGTGAATATGAAGGTCGTGGTCGAAGGAAAATCTTTCCATAATTCTCGGTTAGTCGACGAATTCTCTTACGCAGCGCTCGTAAGCTGCCACTGGGTCCTCAGCCGCTGTGATAGGTCTGCCGACAACTATGTAGTCGGAGCCTATTTTCTTTGCCTCGGCAGGGGTCATAACTCTCTTCTGGTCGCCAACGTCACCGTCAGCAAATCTTACACCGGGGGTAACGGTAAGGAAGCCTGAGGTGCATCTGTCGTGTACCTTACCTGCCTCAAGAGGCGAGCAAACGACACCGTCAAGGCCTGAATTCTTTGCGTTTTCCGCATAGTGCATAACAACCTCTGCAATAGGCTGGTCGATAAGAAGGTCACGCTTCATAGTTTCCTCGTCGGTAGAGGTGAGCTGAGTTACAGCGATAAGAAGGGGACGTGTGCCGTCGGGTCTTGTAAGACCCTCTATTGCAGCCTCCATCATTCTGCCTGTACCGGCGGCGTGAAGGTTAGTCATATCAACGTCAAGGCGGGAAAGCACCGCCATGGATTTTTTAACAGTGTTGGGAATATCGTGAAGCTTCAAGTCGAGGAATATTTTGTGTCCTCTCTTTTTTATTTCTCTGACAATAGAGGGACCCTCCGCATAGTAAAGCTCCATACCTATTTTTACAAAGGGCTTTCTTCCTGTGAATTTATCAAGGAAGGCGAATGTCTTTTCTGCGCTGTCAAAATCACAGGCAATTATAACGTCTTTTCCCATTTTTAGAATCCTTTCAGTCTGTTATTTTGTCATACCGATTATATCGGAGAGATTTTTAATTCCGTATCTGTCCATAACCGAGGGAAGCTCCTCGATTATCTTTTTGCAAACGAAGGGGTCGGTAAGGTTAGCTGCTCCTACCTCAACTGCGGTAGCGCCTGCCAGCATAAGCTCGATAACGTCCTCAGCCGAGCTTACGCCTCCCATTCCTATAACGGGAATTTTTACTGCGTTTGCAACCTGATAAACCATTCTTACCGCA
>CAJGCM010000274.1 GCA_904501765.1 uncultured Clostridia bacterium
GAAGAATGTCCTCTCGCCGATTTGTGCGAAAGGCGTATTCGCGAAAAGGGAGGAGCGCTTTAATATATGGCACTATCTGGTAATCAAAAGGGCGGTACCGCAAGACCCGTGTTAACTCTTCCCGTGGTGGTTGAGGGCAGATACGATAAAAGCGCACTCCTCGGAATTTTTGAAGGTAACGTGCTGGTGACCGATGGCTTTGGAATTTTTAATTCAAAGGAAAAGCAGGCTCTTATCCGTCGGGTGGCTAAAGATGGTATAATAGTCCTTACAGACTCCGACGGAGGTGGAAGACAGATTCGAGCCTTTCTGTCAGGGATAATCCCTAAGGAAAAGATTATAAATCTCTACATTCCCGAAATACCGGGGAAGGAAAGACGGAAAACTCGTGCGTCAAAGGCGGGTATGCTTGGAGTCGAGGGAGTTGGCAGAGAGGTGTTGCTTTCCGTTTTTGATAAATTCATAAGGCAAAACCATATCTCACAAGGGAAAAGACTTGCCCTTACCCCCGCCGATATTTATGCGCTCGGGCTTTCGGGCGGTGAGGATTCTCTTAAAAAAAGAGATGAGCTGTGCTGCCGAATAGGGCTTCCCACGGGTATGAGAGCAAAGGCGTTTCTTACAGCGGTGAATATGATTTTTACCGAGGAGGAATGGGAGATGGAGCTTTTCCTTGCAGGAATTGGCAAAGATAGTTAAAAATTTAGCAATTATTTCGCAGAAATCCTTTACAAGCCCTTTACTTTTTTAAAATAATGTGTTATAATAACCTTCGGTCTAAAAATAAAAATTATTATATATTGGAGGAACCAAAATGGTAGAAAGAAAGAAAGTTTCTATGGACGGTAACACTTCTGCCGCTCACGTATCCTATGCGTTTACAGAAGTTGCTGCCATCTACCCCATTACCCCTTCCAGCCCTATGGCAGAGGTAACAGACACATGGAGTGCATCTGACAAGAACATTTTCGGCGAGCCTGCTAAAAACATTCTCGGCGAGAACGTAAAGGTTGTTGAAATGCAGTCCGAAGCAGGTGCCGCAGGCGCCGTTCACGGCTCCCTTGCAGCAGGCGCTCTTACCACAACTTATACAGCATCTCAGGGTCTTCTTCTTATGATACCCAACATGTATAAGATTGCCGGCGAGCTTCTTCCCTGCGTAATTCACGTTTCCGCAAGATGCGTAGCTTCTCATGCTCTTAACATCTTCGGCGACCATTCCGACGTTTACGCTTGCCGTCAGACAGGCTTCGCTATGCTTGCTGAAACCAACCCCCAGGAAATTATGGACCTTGGCGCTGTTGCTCACCTTGCAACTATAAAGGGCAGAGTTCCTTTCCTTAACTTCTTCGATGGCTTCCGTACCTCTCACGAGATTCAGAAGGTTGCTGCTTGGGACTATAAGGACCTTGCAGAGATGACCGATATGGATGCTCTTAAGGCATTCCGTGACCGTTCTCTCAACCCCGAGAATCCCGCTCTTCGCGGCTCTGCTGAAAACGGAGATATATTCTTCCAGCACAGAGAGGCTTGTAACTCTTACTACGATGCGCTTCCCGCAATCGTTGAGGAGTATATGGACAAGGTTAACGCAAAGATAGGTACAAATTACAAGCTCTTCAACTATTACGGAGCTCCCGATGCTGACAGAGTTATGATAGCTATGGGCTCTATTTGCGACGTAGCAGAGGAGGTTATAGATTATCTTCTTGCTAAGGGTGAGAAGGTTGGTCTTGTTAAGGTAAGACTTTACAGACCCTTCGTTGCAGAGAAGCTTGCTGAGGCTATTCCCGCAACAGCTAAAAAGGTTGCTGTTCTTGACAGAACCAAGGAGCCCGGCTCTCTTGGCGAGCCTCTTTATCTTGACGTTGTTACCGCTCTTTCCGAGGTTGGCAGAGCAGACGTTAAGGTTCTTGGCGGTAGATACGGTCTTGGCTCTAAGGATACCACTCCCGCTTCTATCTTCGCTGTATATGCAAACATGGCAGGCGAAAAGAAGAACCACTTCACTATAGGTATTGTGGA
>CAJGCM010000275.1 GCA_904501765.1 uncultured Clostridia bacterium
GTTTGAGGCTCTTTGCGTATTTATCTTCTCGCTGCCGGAGAAGAGAATATTTTCTATGGATTCCTTGACAGTGGTTTCTCTTATAGCCGTGTCGCCGAGCTGACCGAGAAATGCGGTGTTTTCAAAAAGCTCTCTGTCAACACCGAAGAAAACCTCGCCCGCAGGCAGTTTGCCAAAGGCAGGCGTCCCGTTCTCCAGGTCTATTATTGCAGAATCCTCTTTGTAGGCAACCCTGCCTCCGTTATCTGTTGCCACGGTGGAGCGGGTAATAAGATATTTTTTGCCCTTTACGTCAACGGTCATAGAGCCGTCGGCAATCCCCGTATCCCAGTTAATTCTCTTTTTGCGCTCGCCAACGGTGCCCGGCTCTTCTGTGGCTTCAAATCCGAAGAGCATGTACTTTATGAAGGCGGCAATTGTGCTTTTTCCCGCTTCGTTTTGTCCCTCAATTACGTTTATACCGTCGGCAAAGTCGAGAGTCATATTCGAGAGGTGGCCGAAGCTCTTTATTGTTATTTTTTCTATTTTCATACTCTTCCTCCATCATTCCCCGTCCTCGAGAGCGCCCGTCAGGAATTTGACGGCTCTGGGAACGGAATCTTTTGAATTGTACCAAGGCTCGTTTTCATAGTTGTAATCGAATTTCTTGCAGAACCAGCTTACGTCGCCCTTAAGAGCATTTACGTATTTTTTCTGTATGTCCTGTGCCGAATCGAAGAAATCACGGTAAAGCTTTTTGTTCATTTTCTTCGATGCGTAGGAAATCATAGCGTTGTAATGGGGAATACAGAAATACGGCTGCTCTGCAAATTTCTTTTTGAATTCGTCCTCCGTTTCGTAAAGGTAGACGGCAGTCGAAATCATAGCGTCGAGGTTTCTCTTTATCCTTGAGCAAACGTAGCATTCGCTATCCAGCTTTTCAAGAGGTTTAAGACTTGCCGCTGAGGGGTCACCAAATATTGACCTTGCGGATATCTTCTTTTCGACCTCGGCAAGGTGGCTCTCAAGTATAAGACCTATGCCAAGCATACGCCGCCTGCCAAGCATCATTGCGAAATGCTTGTTGCAGAAGCCCATTTCGTTGGTTTTTATACGTATATCGGGCTCCATCATGGAAGCTCCGAGAATAATATCAAGCTCATCACGCTGTAGCCTTCTGTATAGGCGGCAGAAGGGACAGCCGCATTCGGGCTTTTCCCTGGAGGCGTCAAATTCCTCGTTGACGGGTATGGTAAATATTTGTTCCAAAAGACCCTACTCCTTTCTTTGGACAGCACTTGAAAAATATGTTGAAATGTGTTAAAATATATAAAAATATAGTTGCACAGGTATATTATACACCATAAATCTGTGATTTTCAAGGGGGAAGGGTTATGTTTTCGAAAATAAGAGAAAAAGTTTTGGACAGAGATGCTATTGTTGTTAAGCTCTCTTTTCCTTACAGCCTAAAGGACACCCTTGAATGCGGTCAGTGCTTCAGGTATGAGGAGATAGCCTTGGGGAAAGAGGGGTACGTCGAATACCTCATTCCCGTGGGTGATGTGCTTGTGAACGTGGGGCAGAGGACTCTCGGTGAGCTTATCTTTTACGGGTGCGGTGAGGAGGAGTTTTCAGAGGTGATATCGCCCTTTTTCACCCTCGATACCGACTATGGGAAAATCAAAGAGGATATAGTGAGCCGTACCGACTCGGAGTGGCTTAAGTCGGCGGCAGAATACGCCTCCGGTATAGCGATTCTCAGGCAGGAGCCCTGGGAGGCGCTGTTTTCCTTTATCGTATCTCAGAATAACAACATACCGAGGATAAGAAAAATCATACGTCAGCTATCGGCGGCATACGGTGAGAATTTATCTGTAAGGAGAGGCGCGGTAAGCTGTCCTCTCGGCAGGATTGATGGCACCCCGTGTCACGAAAAATGCGCCTCATGTGGTGTATGTTATTCCTTCCCGAAGCCGTCGGACGTAAGGCGTGAGCCTGAAAAAATGATTCCCTCAAAGCCCGGCTTCAGATACAA